>JAHAZN010000040.1 GCA_018385335.1 Prevotella sp. | reverse complement strand
GTTTTATGTATATATATATATATTAAGGTGTAAGTCACACCCTAAAATAAATACCGAGTGCAAAGATACGGGAAAATGTTGAATCTTCAAAGTAGAAGATTTGATTTGCGTCAAGAAAGATGCTGTGTTCGCACACAATTCTTCAAATTTTTATTGTCAGCAGTAAGAAAAGTGCGATCTTTGCACCGTCGAAAAGACAAAAGGATAACAATTAATTAGTGTAACAAAAGATTTAAAGAAAGGGTAACAAGATGAAAAGATTGTTTTTAGCAGTTGTCGCAATGCTTAGCATGAACCTGACATTTGCAGAGAATGAGGAAAGCAACATGATGAATGTTGCCAATGTGTATGACATGGATGTGAACATCCGCAAACTCGGTGAGACCCTCGGTCTTAGTTTCGACCAGATGGAGAGCGTGAGCGATATCCATCGTGTGTTCTGCGGCGAGATGATGGTGGCCTCACAGGCACATAAGGACGACCGCGAGAAGCTCGTGGAGCAGGCAGTAAACAAAGACCTGAAATACATGAGTTATATCCTCACACCGAAGCAGTTTGATAAATACACCAAATTGCTCAATACCACCCTCAACAACCGAGGACTGAAGGAATATACTCGTTGAGAAAATTAAGAAAAAATAAGGAGAATGGGGTGATGCACAGAGAATCACCTCATTTTTTTTTTATTTTCTTTCCTTATTAGAAAAAAACAAACTACTTTTGTTGCCGAAAACTTAAACATATATTGTAGATATGATCAACATTACTTTTCCGGATGGCTCTGTTCGCTCGTATGAAGAGGGTATCACCGGACTTCAGATTGCCGAAAGCATCTCACCTGCTTTGGCACGCGACGTCTTGGCTTGCGGTGTGAATGGTGAGACAGTGGAACTCAACAGACCTATCAATGCCGATGCCTCTATCGCTCTTTATAAATGGGACGATGAGGAGGGTAAGCATGCCTTCTGGCACACCTCGGCACACCTGCTCGCCGAAGCACTGCAGGAGCTCTACCCAGGCGTGCAGTTTGGATTTGGTCCTGCCATAGAAAACGGATTCTTCTATGATGTGCTGCTGCCCGACGGACAGAGCATCAAGGAGGGCGACTTTGCTGCCATCGAGGCTAAGATGAAGGAGCTCGCTGGGAAGAAGGAACCCGTGGTGCGCAAAGAGATATCGAAGGGAGATGCCATGAAGGAGTTTGGCGCTTCCGGACAGACCTATAAGTGTGAACACATAGAGCAGGACCTTGAAGACGGTACGATAACTACCTATACACAGGGCGCATTTACCGACCTCTGCAAAGGACCACACCTGATGAACACCGGCGCTATTAAAGCCATAAAACTCACCAACGTGGCAGGTGCCTTCTGGCGCGGAGATGCCACACGTGAGCAGATGCAGCGTCTCTATGGTATCACCTTCCCAAAGAAGAAGATGCTCGACGACTACCTGCTGATGCTCGAGGAGGCAAAGAAACGCGACCACAGAAAGATTGGTAAGGAGATGGAACTCTTCCTCTTCTCAGAGAAAGTGGGAAAAGGTCTGCCTATCTGGCTGCCTAAGGGCACCGAACTGCGTCTGCGTCTGCAGGAACACCTGCGCAAGGTGCAGAAACGTTTCGGCTACCAGGAGGTTATCACTCCGCACATCGGTTCTAAGAACCTCTATGTGACCAGTGGACACTACGACCACTATGGTAAAGACTCCTTCCAACCCATCCACACACCCGAGGAGGACGAGGAGTATATGCTTAAACCCATGAACTGCCCCCACCACTGTGAGGTGTTCGCATGGAAACCACGTAGCTACCGCGACCTGCCACTCCGCATCGCCGAGTTTGGCACCGTATATCGATATGAGCAGAGTGGAGAGCTACATGGACTGACACGCGTGCGCTCGTTTACACAGGATGATGCACACATCTTCTGCCGCCCTGACCAGGTGAAGCAAGAGTTCCTCAACGTTATGGACATCATACAGATAGTGCTCACCGCCTTCGGATTCAACTTCGAGGCACAGATATCACTGCGCGACCCCAACAACGATGTGAAATATGTGGGAACAGATGAAGACTGGGCATTGGCAGAGAAGGCTATTGTAGAGGCATGTCAGGAACGTGGACTTCCAGCCAAGGTGGAATATGGCGAGGCGGCGTTCTATGGACCTAAGCTCGACTTCATGATAAAGGACGCCATCGGACGACGCTGGCAGTTGGGCACCATACAGGTGGACTATAACCTGCCAAAACGATTCCAACTGGAATATACCGACGAAGACAACTCGAAGAAGACACCTGTGATGATTCACCGTGCACCCTTCGGGTCTATGGAACGTTTCTGCGCCGTGCTCATCGAGCATACAGCAGGCCACTTCCCACTCTGGCTCACACCCGACCAGGTGGCTATCCTGCCCATCTCAGAGAAATATAACGACTATGCCAAGAAGGTGGCTAAGTATTTCGACAGCGTAGGCGTGCGTGCAAGCATCGACGACCGCAACGAGAAGATTGGACGTAAGGTGCGCGACAACGAGCTGAAACGCATACCATACATGCTTATCGTAGGCGAGAAAGAGCAGGTCGACGGTACCGTGGCTGTTCGTCCACAGGGTGGCGGTGAACAATGTGTGATGACTATGGAAGACTTCGCCAAGAAGGTGAACGACGAGGTGAAGGAGATGACACGAGAGTTCTGATAGAACGCAATATCAGCGGCGCTTCCTGCCCGTCCGCCTCTCCTTAGCACTCCTTGCCGATGACCTCGGCGATGGCGCTGAGGAAGGGCGGAGGGGACGGGGAGCACGCAACGAACCGAAGAGCGAGGGTATCAGGTCGCTACGACCAATGCGGCGCAACGACTGCTCTATGCGATAACGCTCCTCTTCTTTATACCAGAAGAAATACTGGCGCTGTGCCAGTTTGTCTTGCTGACTGTGAGCACTGTAGATGGCTTGGAGGGTATAGGGATGAAAACCTGTAAACCACATCTCGGTGCTCACTGTCATTGGTGTAGGGGTAAAATCCTGCACCTGCTCAAGCTGCAGACCTGCCTCCTTGGTAATCACTGCCAGCTCAGCCATGTCCTCCTCACGACAGCCGGGATGAGAACTGATGAAATAGGGGATGATTTGCTGGCGAAGACCATGGCGCGTGTTGAGTTGCTCAAAGATACGCTTAAACCGGTGGTAAAGTTCAAAAGACGGCTTACGCATGAGATGGAGCACCTCATCCGAAGTGTGCTCCGGTGCCACCTTTAAACGTCCACTCACATGGCGGCAGATGAGCTCCTCCGCATAGCGCATGGATGCCTCGTTGACCTTATTGTCGCTGCTATGGTGCAGGATAAGGTCGTAGCGCACGCCGCTGCCAATAAAACTCTTCTTTATGCCGGGAAGCGCATCGACACTGCGATAGATATCGAGGAGCGGACGATGGTCGGTGTTAAGATTGGGACACACCCTGGGATGGACGCAACTCGGACGGCTGCAACGCTCACAGAGACTCCTGTCGCGACCACCCATGGCATACATATTGGCCGACGGACCGCCCAGGTCGGAGAGATATCCCTTGAAATCGGGCATGGCAATGACACGCTTCACCTCGCTGAGGATGCTCTTCTTAGAACGGCTGCTGATAAACTTGCCCTGATGGGCAGAGATGGTGCAGAAGGCACAGCCGCCGAAACAGCCACGATGGATATTCACCGAAAACTTTATCATATCATAAGCTGGTATGCGCTTGTTCTTATACTTGGGGTGGGGCAGACGCGTGTAAGGCAGGTCGAACGAAGCATCAAGTTCGGCTGTGGTCATAGGCGGATAGGGAGCGTTGACAACGGCATATCTATTGCCCACCTTCTGGATGAGACGCTGCGCATGCAACTTGTTCGACTCCTCTTCGATATGTCGGAAATTCTCTGCCTGTGAACGTTTGTCTTTCAAACACTCCTCGTGGCTGTGGAGCACGATATCGGCAGCTGTGATGCCACCGGGTATCTCATTCTCTTTAGCCAGATAAACGGTCTGAGGTATCTCATGAATTATGTTGATAGAACGACCTTCAGCGAGTTGTCGGCACAGCTCGACGACAGGTTTCTCACCCATGCCATAGATAATCATGTCGGCACCGCTGTCGCAGAGTATGCAGGGGCGCAGGGCGTCTTGCCAATAGTCGTAGTGGGTAAGGCGTCGAAGGGACGACTCGATGCCGCCCAACACGATAGGCACATCAGGATAGAGTTCTCTGAGAATGCGCGAATAGACAATGGTAGGGTATTCGGGACGAAGGTCATGACGGCCGTCGGGGCTGTAGGCATCCTCGCTACGAAGACGCTTGTTGGCAGTATATTTGTTTACCATCGAATCCATACAGCCGGGGGCAATGCCAAAGAAAAGACGTGGTCTGCCCAACTTTTTAAAGTCGCGATAGTCGCCGTGCCAGTCGGGTTGGGGAACAATAGCCACACGATAGCCGGCATGCTCAAGGGTGCGACCGATGACGGCAGCGCCAAAGGCAGGATGATCTACATAAGCATCGCCACTGAAGAGAATAACATCAACCTCGTCCCAATGACGAAGGTCCAACTCTTTGCGCGTGGTGGGTAAGAAGTCTGTAAGCTGCATAGAAAACGGATGTAAGTTACGAATGATAAATATGTAAAGGGGCGCACATTAGCGCCCCAACATCAGTTGAAAGGTGTGCCCTGGAAGGCACGCTTGGTCATGCCAAGGTCATCGTTGCCACGGTCTTTCCAATTGATATAGAGAAGAACGAGCTGCTGAAGTCCAAAGGCTTTCATGTTGGCATGATAGATGACGTCAAGACAGAGGTCGAGGAGTTGTCGGTCGGTCTCCTGACTTGACTCAAGGAGCGCACGCACATTGAGTTTCAGTTTGTCTAATACCTGCTCGTCAACGTAACCGTTGCTATCGATAAGGTCGCGGAAAAGTTGATAGTTCTCAATGGTCTGAAGATGTTCTTCGGTGATCTCGATACTGCGGGTACCTGATGAATTTGTTTGAATCTTAAACATAATCTTTGGTGTTTTAAGTTAGTGATATAAGGTAATTGCTATTTTTTTTCAAGATATGATAGATGGCGGGGGAGGAGAAAACCCATCACACCGTTCATCAGTTCCTTGCGCTTCATTTCGTCGATGATACACTCGAAGGGCACACCCATGGTAATGCTGCGATGACTGCCCTGATAGGCCACACACATACTGCGCCCATCGGCATAGAGCATGGTGCTGAAGGCTGGGGCGATGGCACTGAGCACATCGGTGGAGAGGGCAGCATAATGGCGGTCGTTGAACTGATGGTGGAAGGTGGCGGTGGTGCCCATACCTGTGAGACGGTTGTCGGCAATGCAGTATTCGCCATTATAGCGGCAATGGAGCACCTCGGCCATAAACGCACGGTCTCCTCCGGAGAGCATATCGCTGCCGATATAAGCACCCGATGCCAGAAGGGCACCGCCTTGGGAAAGATAGTGGCGCAGCTGTTGTTGCAGCACCTTACTGAAGGTCTTGGAGGATGTGATGCTGTAGCCATCGGCACGTTGAAGACCGAGGATGAGGTCGATGACAGCAGGACGACCCAATGGATGTAGTCCACTTTCTATGGCACGGCTGTCGCTGCTGACGATGTTCAATCGCTGACAATAAGAAATGGCGCGTGCATGTGTATAGACTTCATCCCGATGACTGCCAGAGATATAAACAGCAGTAAGGGTGTCGTTGCTGTATCCCAATCCGTCAACGGTCTCAATACCCATCTGCTTTCGGTCGAACACCTGTTGCTCGCCTACCCATGAACAGTGGTCAAAGGCAGCGATACCCGCATCATGCTGAAGGGAGAAGCCTTGGCAACTGTCGTTGAGCACCACTTGGGGAGATGCCTCGCGATGGAAAGCATCAACTATCAGTGCCGTTGGTGATGATGCAGAACGCCATAACGCACATAGTACTGATGTGGGAAAACTCATGCCGCCGCGGTTGACAGCAGCTATCTTGAATCGGTAAAGCTGTCCGGGAGTGAGTGTAACATCATAATGTGTGGAGGAGGCAACATAGGTGCCATTGTCGAAGTCGGCATCGCCTTCTGCCATATAAACAATGTAGCCGTTGGCATGCGAGGTAGGTTCACTCTCGTCTGGCGTGGGTTCCCAACTGAGACGTGCCACAGCATCGCCAACAAACTCGATGCGGTGATGTCGAGGGGTGAGAGGGGACACGATATAAGGGCGCTGATGCTGATGGCTCACCTGTTTGAGAATAGCCTTATATAACGAACGGGCGAGGGTAAACTTAAACTGAGGGTCTTGGGCGCGACGCATATCCATGAAGTTCTGATGCGACACCGTCTCGATGATGGCCGAAGGCACTGCAGGAAGGCGAGTCTCAGAGTAATTCTTGTCGTAGATGCCACGCAGGTTCCATTTGCCATAAGCATTGGTGAGGTCGCTGTTGAGTTGTTCAAGGAGCAGTGAGGCAAAGTCGCGTGAAACGCAGCGCGAGCGGCCATCAGCCAACTTACCCTCGTTGAATGCTGTGGTGCAGATAGCCAGCGAACCGATAATATCGTTGTCGTTAACACTGAAACCAGCATCGCTGTGGACGGCAAGTGACAGCTCGATAGGCACTCTCAGACCGTCGTAGCCAGGCATATAACATGACCCACCGCCTATGTAGTTGGTGGCATGTGAGCGGGTGTTGATGTCGTCGGCATAGTCGTCGGTACCCTCACGTCCGTTATAGACCGATGATGGCATGCCTGCCCACTGAGCATAATAGCGTGCGCCCTCAAGACAGCGTGGCATACCACTCGTCTTACCACCACGCGAGATGTTGCCCATGCCACCGCCAAAACGCACAGCATCGGTGCTCACCACTCCTTTCTTGCCACTGCGATTGGTCACGACAACGCGGTTGAAGGCACTGCTGCCGGCATCAAAGTCAAAGGTGCCGAGATAGACCCATGTGCCTCCACCCATCTGCTGGTTGACTAAGAACTCTGTCTTCTCTCCCTTGTGCCATACGGTATAATGTGCATCATCAATACTCTCAGGAAGACTCTGATAGCTGACATACACGGCATAACGGCCCGAGGCTTCGAAGGTGGGCTGATAGGAGACAAGACTGTAAGCTGACTTGCTGCGGGTGGTGGTGGCCATGCGGCAGGTGCCCAAAGTGAAGGGATTGTCGCCATTCACCAACTCCTGTTCAGCACTGCTCTTGAAACCCGGCAGCGGACTGTTGTGCCATGACTGACCCATGTTGACCTCAAGGTAGCTTATTGCCGACGATGCGTTATCGTTGTCAATGACATACTCACGGCGCTGGATGTCGCGCTCACGGGGAGTGAATACCACAGCACCTGCCTGTTCAAGCATAGGGATGAGGTAGGGGTTGACAATAGTTGGGATAAAAAGGTCTTCTGTGGTGCAGAAGAGTTTGGGGCGCTGCCAGCTCCACTTGTCGTGTTTCACGTCGTAATAGCGACCGTGACTCGCCCATAGCGAGAGATGACTCTTGAAGAGCCCCATCGTAGGGTAGAAAGGTTGGGAGATGTTGATCACCCATGGGCGAGGTGAGGCTTCGACTGCAACCTGATCTTCATCATTCAACATGCTGATATCCATCCCGCAGGTAAGCAGACTGACGGTATATTTGCGATAGCTCTTAGGCAGGTATTTGCGCACTGCTTTCTGAGCAGACGAGACCAAACGACTATCAAAGGTAAAATCGGAGAAATGGTCGTTCATCCTCACTTCAATATGTTTCCTGTCGCTAAACGCAACAGCTGATAATATCTTGGTTGACAGATGTTTTCCCTTTGTTGATTTCAACTGTTTCTCAAACACCTTGTCCAGACGCTTCTCTATCTTGGCCAAGGGAAGTGGGATGGGGTGTTGTGCCGTAGTAGCAAGGGCAAAGAAGAAAAGGAGAAGCGACAGGACGTGTTTCATTGTATAAGGAAATTTTCGGGATGTCTGCCTTTGAAATGGCGATAATATTCCATGATTTCTTTCATCTGTCCTTCAACATCTCCGTTGGGGAAGATAGTCTTGGTGCACTGGATGAGTTTCTTCTCATAATCTATACCATAGAGCAGGATAGGCAACTGAGCCTTCAGTGCAATGAAATAGAACCCGCGTTTCCACTCACTCACAGCCTTTCGGGTGCCTTCGGGCGAGATGCAGAGATGGAAATAGGGCGAGGAGAGTGCTGTGTTGGCCAGCGTGTCGGTCAGATGACAATGTTTCTGACGCCAAACGGGGATGCCACCGATGCGACGGAACAGCGGACCTAAGGGCCAGAAGAACCACTCTTTCTTCATCAAAAACTGACTACGTATGTCCGAAGCACCACTGTAGAGCTGTCCGATGAGAAAGTCTGTGTTACTCGTATGCGGAGCCAAACAGATGATATACTTGTCAGGATGGGTCTCTGTCACTTCGCTACGCCAACCCATCTTATCGTATAGCATCCATCGGCAAAAGGATTGCCATATTTGCATGAGATACTAATTGATGTTGTTCAACTGATCAACTATCGCCTCGAGCTCCTCGTTGAAATGATTGATAAGCACCTTGAAATACTTCTTGGCTTTCATGCCTGGCTCAATATGAGACACGCGGCACACATAGTCGCTCTGCAGACGTACAACAGAGGTGATGAGCGTCTCAATGTTACGCTTGTCAACAGAATTCTCATAAAGCGAAAGTGCCACACATTCAGCGAAAAGGGCACTGCAAATGTTGGTAATGTTACGTTTTAGTGTTCGTTTGTTTGCCATGATTAAAAAGAATTGTTTTCGCAAAGATATAAAAAAACTCAATATGGCAATGGTTTTTTTGAACAAAATGAGTAATTTTGCACTGAAATATTCAATTCATTACTAAATATCTGAAATAGAATCATGGAGAAAAGTGCATTGCAAATTGAGAGAGCTGCCTATCAGCCAAAACTGCCAAAGGCGCTCAGAGGTGCAGTGAAAGTAAAGGAGGGAGAGCCCACCCACAGTGTTGACAATCAGGAAGAGATAAAGAAACTCTTCCCCAATACCTATGGAATGCCTATCGTAGAGTTTGAACCCTGCGAAGAGGCTATGGGGAAAAAGATGAATGTGGGAATCATACTAAGCGGTGGCCAGGCTCCCGGAGGACATAACGTCATCACTGGTCTCTTCGACCAAGTGAAGAAACTAAACCCCGAAAACAAACTCTACGGCTTCATCCTCGGACCTGGTGGCCTCGTTGACCACAACTATATGGAACTTACCAAGGAGATAGTTGATGAGTATCGCAACACTGGTGGTTTCGATATGATTGGCTCGGGAAGAACAAAACTCGAGAAGGTTGAACAGTTTGAAAAGGGACTTGAAATTATCCGTCAACTCGACATCAACGCTATCGTTATCATCGGTGGAGACGACTCAAACACCAACGCATGTGTGCTGGCTGAATACTATGCAGCCAAGAACTGCGGCGTACAGGTTATTGGATGTCCAAAGACTATCGACGGTGACTTGAAAAACGAGCAGATTGAAACCAGCTTCGGTTTTGATACTGCCTGCAAGACTTATTCTGAACTTATTGGTAACATTGAGCGCGACTGCAACTCGGCACGCAAATACTGGCACTTCATCAAAGTGATGGGACGCTCTGCCTCTCACATCGCTTTGGAGTGTGCACTCCAGTGTCAGCCTAATATCTGCCTCGTGTCAGAAGAGGTGGAGAAGAAGGATATGACGCTCAACCAGATTGTTGATCAGCTCTGCGAAGCCATCGCTTACCGTGCTGCTCAAGGACTCAACTTCGGAACAGTGATCGTGCCTGAGGGATTGATAGAGTTTATCCCTGCTATTGGTCGCCTTATCCAGGAACTCAACGACCTGCTCGCTGCACACGGAAGTGAATATAAGGACCTGGGCAAGAAGGAGCAGAGAGCTTATATCATCAGTCATCTCTCAAAAGAGAACGCTGAGACTTTCGAGACTCTGCCTGAGGGCGTGGCACGTCAGCTCTCTCTCGACCGTGACCCACACGGAAACGTGCAGGTGTCGCTCATAGAAACTGAGAAACTCTTGTCAGCTATGTGTGAGACTCGCCTCGAGCAGTGGAAAAATGAGGGTAAGTTTGTCGGTAAGTTTAGCGCATTACACCACTTCTTTGGATATGAAGGACGTTGCGCTGCTCCTTCAAACTTCGATGCTGACTACTGCTATGCACTCGGAACAAGTGCCGCACAGCTCATCGCAAATGGAAAGACTGGATATATGGCCATCGTAAAGAATACCACAGCACCTGCTGAACAGTGGATAGCTGGTGGTGTACCCATCACGATGATGATGAATATGGAGCGTCGTAACGGAGAAATGAAGCCTGTAATCAGAAAAGCATTGGTTGAGCTCGATGGTAAACCATTCAAGGCTTTTGCTGCTATGCGTGATAAGTGGGCTAAGGAGACTTGTTATATCTACCCTGGACCTATACAGTATTGGGGACCATCGGCTGTTTGTGACAAGCCTACCATAACGCTTGCCCTGGAGCAGAACTAATTTGGCTGATTGATCTTTCAGCTGATGATAAATATCGAAAAGGTGTTGTGGTGATGGAATAAAGTACACACTCAGCACCTTTTCTCTTGTTTTTTTGAAAGACCTGTAGATGCAACGAAAATCAAACCACACACATAAATCATCGAAACGACTGAAGACTATAGTGAGAAGGAAGAAACCTTCTCGCCTCTTATGTGTGATTGGATGGCTGCCCAGTTGGGCATGGTGGCTCGGAGGATTGTCGGTGGCTGCAGTCTATGTCTTTCTTTTCTATTATTTCTTTGTCTCTCCCTTCGGATTTAGGTGGCGTGCTATGTATGGTGATGCCAACTATCCCAAGGGCTATTCTATCCATGGCATCGACATCAGTCATTACCAGGGGGAAATCAACTGGGAACAATTAAAGACCGAGGGAATAATAGAGAAATGTCCGGTGAGGTTTATCATGATTAAAGCTACTGAGGGTGCCACGCGTATCGATAAGAGATTTAAAGATAACTTTTACAATGCACGCGAAAATGGCTTTATCAGAGGAGCTTATCACTTCTGGTCAACACGCTCATCAGGTCGTATGCAGGCAGAACACTTCATCAAAAACGTAAGACTGGAAGAGGGCGACCTACCTCCTGTACTCGATGTAGAGTATAAGGCGGAGAATCAGTCGCCAGACGAGTTTAAGGAAAGTGTACTCACCTGGTTGCGACTGGTAGAGAATGAATATGGAGTGAAGCCCATCATCTATACGTATTACAAATTTAAGAAGGCGTATCTCTCTGACGAGGTGTTTGATGCTTATCCTTATTGGATAGCTCATTACTATGTGGACAAGGTTGAATATGAGGGGGAGTGGAAGTTTTGGCAACACACCGACTGTGGACGTCTAGCAGGAATTAATGGCTACGTAGATTTCAATATCTATAATGGTAGTTATTACGATCTCCTGCAGTTGACCATCAAATAGCTGTAGCGACACTTAAAACCGCGTAAGAAGAAGTGCAACCCAACCATCTTCCTCAATCTTCTTTCTTATTGACATTCCGAGCGATTTGGCCATAGCCTCAAGATACACTACATCTGACTCATAGAATCCGCTAAGGAGCAAGGCTCCATCGTGCTTCATCACTTGAGAAAACGATGGCATATCATTTAATAGGATGTTGCGATTGATATTGGCCATGATGATATCTGCTTTCAAATCTATAGAACTTAAGACCGAAGCATCACCATGTAATATCTCCATGTTGGCAGCTGTGTGATTGATGACTGCATTATGGCGGGTATTGTCGGCACTCCATTCATCAATATCGTAGGCAATGACTCGCTCAGCGCCGAGTTTTAATGCTGCAATGCCGAGGATACCCGTTCCGCAACCGCAGTCGATGATGCTCTTTGTCTGCAGTGGAGAGAGACTACGAAGTAGCCTGATCATCATCCTCGTTGTAGCATGTGTACCCGTGCCAAATGCCATCTTGGCGTCTATCTCTATCATGATAGGCGAGGGGGTGCTAGGAAGATGTCGCCCATCGGTGACTACTATCTCACTGTCGATAAGGATAGGGGCAAAGCCCTCAGCTTCCCACTGTGCATTCCAATCCTGGTCGGGCAGCACCTCAAAGGAATAGTTGATGGTGATAGTGTCGAATGGAAACTCGGCGATAAGGATATCCAACTCCTCCTTGTTGAAGAGCTCATCAGGGATATAAGCATCGAGATGTACGTCACACTCTTCGAATGCTTCGTAACCTCTTTCACTAGCCATGGCGACAAGCACCTCCTTGGCATCCTCACTGTCGGGAGTAAGATAGAAATGCACTACTATATATGTCATAGTAAAAATGATTGTTTTCAAAAAAAGCCAAAATACTGAATAACAGTATCTTGGCATTCTAAATGGTGATTCCGTAGGGATTCGAACCCTAGACCCACGCCTTAGAAGGGCGTTGCTCTAATCCAACTGAGCTACGGAACCATCAAATCGACTGCAAAGGTAAAAAAAAAAAGCGAGATAACCCAAAATTATCTCGCCTTTTTTATTGTAATGATTGTATTTTCTCTCGAAATGTCAGAAGAGATTATTCTCCCTTCTCCATCTTCTCTTTCAGCTGAGCCAATACGTCGATGTCGCCGAGGGTAGTAGCAGCAGGCTGATTCTCTATCTTCACTCCTGCATCCTCTTTCTTGGCACGAGGCTTCTTGGCTGCCTTCTTCTCCTCACGTTGTACATCCTCAAAGGTGCGGCTGTGAGAGAGAATGATACGCTTGCTGTCCTTGTTGAACTCAATCACCTTGAAGGGCAGTTCCTCGTTGAGAGTGGCCTGAGAACCATCTTCCTTCACCAAGTGCTTAGGAGTAGCGAAGCCCTCAACACCCTTGTCGAGAGAAACAACGGCGCCCTTCTCAAGCATCTCAGTAATCTTGCCCTGGTGAATACTGCCTACAGTGTAAACAGTCTCGAATACATCCCAAGGATTATCTTCCAACTGCTTGTGGCCGAGGCTCAGACGACGGTTCTCCTTGTCGATATCGAGAACTATAACGTCGATGCTTGCACCTACCTGAGTGAACTCAGAAGGATGCTTAACCTTCTTGGTCCAAGAAAGGTCGCTGATGTGGATAAGACCGTCAACACCTTCCTCAAGCTCTACGAATACACCGAAGTTGGTGAAGTTTCTTACCTTAGCATTGTGCTTGCTTCCTACAGGATACTTCACTTCGATTGTCTCCCATGGATCTTCCTTCAGCTGCTTGATGCCTAGGCTCATCTTACGCTCATCGCGGTCGAGAGTGAGGATAACAGCTTCAATCTCATCGCCTACCTTCAGGAACTCCTGTGCAGAGCGGAGGTGTTGGCTCCAAGACATCTCAGATACATGGATAAGACCCTCTACACCGGGCTGAATCTCAACGAATGCGCCGTAGTCGGCAATCACAACAACCTTACCTTTGATGTGGTCACCCACCTTGAGCTCTGCATCGAGTGCATCCCATGGGTGAGGAGTGAGCTGCTTCAGACCGAGAGCAATGCGCTTCTTCTCGTCGTCGAAATCGAGGATAACAACATTAATCTTCTGGTCGAGCTCTACCACCTTGTGAGGATCATCTACGCGGCCCCAAGAAAGGTCGGTGATGTGGATGAGTCCGTCAACACCGCCGAGGTCAACGAATACGCCGTAAGAAGTGATGTTCTTAACGATACCCTCAAGAATCTGACCTTTCTCCAACTTGGCGATAATCTCTTTCTTCTGTGCCTCCAACTCAGCCTCGATGAGTGCCTTGTGAGAAACAACAACGTTACGGTATTCCTGGTTGATTTTAACAACCTTGAACTCCATGGTCTTACCTACGAACTGGTCGTAGTCGCGTATAGGATGAACGTCAATCTGGCTGCCGGGGAGGAAGGCCTCGATGCCAAATACATCAACAATCATACCACCCTTAGTGCGGCACTTGATATAGCCCTGGATAATCTCCTGGTTGTCGAGAGCTGCATTAACACGCTCCCAACTCTTGCTCAGGCGAGCCTTCTTGTGAGAGAGTACGAGCTGACCCTTCTTGTCCTCGGGGTTCTCTACATAAACCTCAACAACATCGCCAATCTTCAACTCGGGGTTGTAACGGAACTCGCTGGCGGAAATGATACCATCGCTCTTGTAACCGATGTTTACGATTACTTCTTTCTTGTCAATGGAGATAACTTTTCCTTCTACTACCTGACGCTCACTTACTTTGTTGAGGGTCTCATCGTAGGCCTTGTCAAGTTCTTCCTTGCTGACATTGACATTGCTGCCATTCTCAAACTCTTCCCAATTGAAGTCGTCCAATGGCTTGACGTTTTTTGTTAATTCTGACATTTTGTTTGTTTTTTGTTAATTTAATAAAGTTAGACTTTATGTGAACTATAAAAATCGGCTGCAAAGGTACGCTTTTTTTACGAGAGAAACTTGCTTGTAGTGAATACATTAGATGGGGGTTAATGTTTTTTAACTCTTTCGCCTATCTCATTAGCTTATTCTTCTCAAAATTTTACTTATAAAGGTATCTCTTAATGCTCTTTTTTGGTGTTTTCTCAAACTCATTCTGCTGAATCTCAATTGCAGAGACCTTGGCATAGGCGGGAATCTGCTGATTGAGCTCATTGAGGTTTTCATTCATCACAAGTCTGATGCCCTCGTCATTGAGTCCAGCTATTTTGGCCTCGTCGTAGTCGGGGAAAACCAAACCGACAAGTTTGTTATCACGCTGCACTACGATGCTCTCGGTCACATAGGGCAGGGAGTTGAGTTTATCTTCTATCTCCTCTGGATAGATGTTCTGTCCGTTTGAACCGAGGAGCATATTCTTTGAGCGTCCGCGAATAAACACATTTCCCTCTGCATCCATCGTTCCCAAATCGCCTGTGTGATACCATCCTTCGCTGTCGAGAGTAGCTGCGGTATCCTCAGGATTCTTATAGTAGCCTAACATGACGTTGGTTCCGCGCGCAAGAATCTCTCCAGGGATATGCTCTGGGTCACTGCTGTCTATCTTTACTTCCATATGTATCACGGCTCTTCCGCAGCTACCAGGGGCAAAGGTCTTCCAATCAGCGTATGTGATGATGGGAGCACATTCTGTGGCACCATAGCCAACGGTATAGGGGAACTGTATGCGATGGAGGAACTGTTCAACTTCTTGATTGAAGGCAGCACCTCCGATGATGATTTCATAGAAACGTCCGCCAAACGCCTCATTGACCTGCTGACAGATGCGTTGCTCCAGTTTCCTGCTGATGATAGGTGTCTTCAGAAGCAGACGGATAGGTCCTTTCTGAATGCGTGGCAACACTTTCTTGCGGATAATCTTCTCGATGACGAGAGGAACGGCAATGATAAGGCTTGGTTTCACCTCAGCAAAGGCTTGGGCGATGATTGCCGGCGAGGGGATGCGGGTGAGAAAGAAGACATGGCATCCATGAAGGAACTCGAAGAGAAATTCGAAAGCCATGCCATACATATGGGCCATGGGAAGGATGCTGATGATATGGTCTGCAGGTGCTAATTTTTTGCCCAACACATGTTCTGCGAAATCATAGTTTCCCCATAGTGCACGATAGGGTATCATCACTCCTTTGGAGAAGCCTGTTGTACCACTCGTATAATTGATGAGTGCCAGATCGTCGGGTGAACTCTCCTTATGATAACTCACGTGCTGTTGTCTGAAGTATTTGGGATATTTGCTTCCGAAGATAGCATTGAGATTCTCACGAGCATAGGTGAGCTTGTCTGTCCTTGATACGGCCAAAGAGAAATCAGGGAGATTGATGATTCCCTCAATGTTGGGCATCTTGGTAGCATCAATAGTTTGCGCCACTACGTCACCTACGAGAAGCAGTTTGGCTTCGCTGTGATTTGTGATATGATGGATTTGCTCCGCTGTGAACTCATGCAGGATAGGTACCGCAACGGCACCATAGGTGAGTGTTGCGAGAAAGGCTACTGCCCAATGCGCACTATTACGTCCGCAGATAGCTATCTTGTCACCTTTTTTCACGCCACTGTTCTCAAACAGGATGTGCAGTTTCTCTATCTTGCGCGCTACATCGTGATATTGAAGAGTGATGCCTTTATAATCGGTAAGTGCATCTTGATTCCAAAATTCAATAGTGCTCTTTTCTATCAGTGCATTAAATGAGGGGATTTGACTATTCATTGCCGTTTATTTGTATAAATAACGTTTAATACTTTTTTTAGGCGTTTTTTCAAACTCCTCTTTGTGGAGCTCCATTGCCGTAATCTTACTATATACGGGCAGTTGGGTATTGAGTTCATTGCGGTTCTGTTCCATGATGTTTGTCAGATCCTCATCGTTGAACCCAAGGTCGTGAACTCCGTCATAGTCGGGGTGTACTAAAGCCACGAGTTTGTCGCCACGCTGAATGATGATACTCTCCGAAACGAGTGCCATAGAGTTGAGTTTGTCCTCTATCTCTTCGGGATATACATTCTGTCCGTTGGCGCCAAGCAGCATGTTTTTGATACGTCCGCGTATGAACACATGTCCGTCGGCACTCATTGTTCCGAGGTCTCCGGTGTGATACCATCCTTCGCCATCGAGTACTTGTGCAGTGGCCTCTTCGTTCTTATAGTAGCCCAGCATGGTGTTGATTCCTCTTGCCACAATCTCTCCCGCAACATTCTGCGGGTCGTCGCTCAGAATCTTCACCTCCATGTGTGCAACGGGTGTTCCGCAGCTTCCTGGTACAAAGTCTTGGTAATCACTGAAGGTGATAAGTGGAGCACACTCTGTAGCACCATAGCCCATGGTGATGGGGAAGTCGATATTCTTGAGAAACTGTTCCACTTCCTGATTGAGCGGTGCTCCGCCGACTACCACTTCATAAGCCTGTCCACCGAAGATTTTTACCACCTGTTCACAGATGCGTTGTTTCACCTTCTTGTTGATGACAGGCATACCGAGGAGCAGTTTTACACCGTTGTTCTGTACACGTGGGAAGATGTGTTTACGTATGATTTTCTCTACTATCAGAGGAACGCAGATAGCGATGGCTGGTTTCACTTCAGCAAAAGCCTGTGCGATGATAGCAGGTGAAGGAAGACGTGTGAGGAAGAAGAGGTGGCAACCATGACAGAAGGGGAAGATAAATTCTACGGCCATTCCATACATGTGTGCCATAGGCAGTATGCTCAGTGTATTGCTTCCCTCGGGAATCTTCTTGCCAATGGCGTCTAAACAGAAATCGAGGTTGCCCCAAATGGCGCGATAGGGCAGCATCACACCCTTTGAGAATCCTGTAGTACCACTGGTGTAGTTGATGAGTGCTAGTTCTTCTGCCTGTGCCTCGTGGTATTTGATGTGCTCTGGATAGAAGGCTCGTGGATAACGGCGACCGAAGAGTTCATTAAGGTGCTCACGGGCATAGGTGAGTTTCTCTGAACGAGAGAGTTTCAGCGAATAGTCGGGGATGTTGATGACACCTTCCAGATTGGGCATCTCCTCACAGTTGATGGTCTTTACCACCACATCGCCCACGAAAAGGAGTTTTGACTCGCTATGATTGACGATGTTGTGCACTTGATCGGCACTGAACTCATGTAGGATGGGTACTACAACAGCTCCATAGGTAAGCGTAGCAAAAAAGGCTACGGCCCAATGGGCACTGTTTCTTCCGCAGATGGCAATCTTATCGCCTTTCTGTACACCACTATGTTCAAAGAGAATGTGTAGTTTTTCTATTTTACGAGCTACATCATGATATTGTAGGGTGATGCCTTTATAATCGGTTAACGCATCTCTATTCCAATTGTTGATGATGCTCTTTTCTAAGTATGAATTAAAATTCACGTAGAGATTCATTGCACAAAGATTAAAAATTTGTGCAAAGATAATTTATTTATTGCGCATTAGCAAACTTTTTGTGCATAATTTCTATTTGTTTTGGTCATCTGTTAGGTAGATACTCCATAATAGACCAAAAAAAATAGGTGAAAAGGATAAAAAGAAGGTGGATCAACATTCTGACCCACCTTCTTGTAAAGTTATTTAAGCCTCTTCGCTCCAGTCCATCTTAGTTTGACGAACGTAGCTCTGATAGCGTTTTTTAGCCATGTTTTCAGCTTCGGTGAAGAGTTCCTCTGCCTCGTTAGGATAAGCCTTCTTCACTGAGAGGTAACGTACTTCACCCATAAGGAAGTCGCGGAACTTGCTCCAATCAGGTTCCTTAGAGTCGAGAGAGAAGGGATTCTTTCCCTCTTCTGCCAACTGAGGATTGAATCTCCAGAGGTGCCAGTAGCCACACTCTACAGCCTTAGCCTCCTCTGCCTGGCTCTTACCCATACCGCCCTTGGCCTTAAGGCCGTGGTTGATACAAGGAGCATAGGCAATGATGAGTGATGGACCGGGATAAGCTTCAGCTTCGCGGATAGCCTTCAGACACTGAGCCTGGTCAGCACCCATAGCGATCTGTGCTACATAGACATATCCGTAGGTAGTGGCAATCATGCCAAGATCCTTCTTGCGGATGCGCTTACCCTGAGCAGCAAACTGTGCGATAGCACCAAGAGGTGTAGCTTTTGAAGCCTGACCACCAGTGTTAGAGTAAACCTCGGTATCGATAACGAAGATATTTACATCCTCACCGCTGGCAATCACATGGTCGAGACCGCCGTAACCGATATCGTAAGAGGCACCGTCACCACCAATGATCCATTGGCTACGCTTGATGAGATAGTGGTCGAGGGTCTGAAGCTCCTGGCAAACTGGACATCCCTTGGCTGCGCTCTCAGCAATCAGTGGTTTGAGTTTAGCGGCAGCAGCCTTAGAACCTTCTGCATCGTCCTTGGCAGCAATCCACTCCTTGGCAGCAGCTTTATATTCCTCAGAAGCCTTGTCGCTCTCAATCATCTGGTTGAGCAACATCACGACACGCTCCTTCATCTTCTTGTTACCAAGAACCATACCCATACCAAACTCGCAGAAGTCCTCGAACAGAGAGTTGTCGAATGCAGGACCCTGACCCTTGTCGTTGGTGCAGTAAGGTGTTGAAGGAATAGAAGCAGAATAGATAGAAGAGCAACCAGTAGCATTGGCGATCATCTGACGGTCACCAAAGAGCTGTGAAATGAGTTTCACATAAGGAGTTTCACCGCAACCGGAACATGCGCCAGAGAACTCGAAGAGAGGCTGAGCAAACTGAGAATTCTTCACGTTGAGTTTGATGTCAACGAGGTCTTGCTTGCTCTTCACTTCCTTCACGAGGTAGTTCCAGTTAGCTGCTTCCTTCTTCATCTTCTCATCATCGGGGTTGAAGGGCACCATAGTGAGTGCCTTGCCCGTCTTTGGATTGCCAGGACAAACGTCAACACAGTTGCCGCAGCCGAGACAGTCGAGCACTGAAGGTTCGATAACGAAGTGCATACCCTTCATGGCTGCAGGTGCCTTCATCTCAAGTGTAGTTCCTTCGAAGCCCTTGAGTTCCTCGTCGGTGAGAACGAAAGGACGGATAGCAGCGTGAGGACAAACATAAGCACACTTGTTACACTGGATACAGTTATCAGCGTTCCATGTGGGTACGAAAGCCTCTACGCCGCGCTTCTCGTAGGCAGCAGTACCTACCTGCCAAGAACCGTCAACGGTATCGTGTTTGATGAAGTCGGAAACCTTCAGCAGGTCACCAGCCTGAGCATTGATAGGACGAACGAGTTCCTTAACAAATGCGGGTGCATCGTCTTCTACCTTAGCGTCGTCAGCGAGGTTAGCCCAAGCTGCATCGATGCTGAGCTGCTTGTACTCGCCACCACGGTCAACAGCGGCATAGTTCATGTTCACCACATCTTCACCCTTCTTGCCATACGACTTCACAATAGCAGCCTTCATCTTCTCTACAGCGAGCTCTACGGGGATAACGCCTGTGATACGGAAGAAAGCAGACTGGAGGATGGTGTTGGTACGGTTGCCGAGACCAATCTCCTGAGCAATCTTGGTAGCGTTGATATAGTAAACAGTGATGTTGTTCTGGGCGAAATAGCGCTTCACCTTGTTGGGGATGAAGTTCACCAGTTCCTCGCCATCAAAGATGGTGTTGAGCAAGAATGTACCATTCTTCTGTAAACCACGTGTCACATCATACATGTTGAGGTAAGCCTGAACGTGGCAAGCTACGAAGTTAGGTGTATTCACCAGATAGGTAGAACGGATAGGTGTATCACCGAAACGTAGGTGAGAACAGGTGAAACCTCCTGATTTCTTAGAATCGTGAGAGAAGTAAGCCTGGCAGTACTTATCAGTGTTGTCACCGATAATCTTCACTGAGTTCTTATTAGCACCTACGGTACCATCAGCTCCCAGACCGAAGAACTTAGCCTCGAACATACCCTTTCCACCGAGAGCCATCTCCTCAACGAGAGGCAGACTAGTGAAGGTCACGTCGTCAACGATACCCAAAGTGAAATGGTTCTTGGGCTTTGGCAAAGCCAAGTTGTTGAATACTGAGATGATTTGTGCAGGTGTAGTGTCATGAGAACCGAGACCATAGCGTCCTCCAACGATAAGAGGACGGTTCTCTACGTCGTAGTAAGCACTCTTCACATCGAGGTAGAGTGGTTCACCCTCAGCTCCGGGCTCCTTGGTACGGTCGAGTACAGCTATGCGCTTTACAGTAGCAGGAACAGAAGCCAGCAGATGCTTCACAGAGAAAGGACGATAGAGATGAACGCTAATCATACCGACCTTCTCGCCGTTAGCGTTCAGGTAGTCGATAGCCTCGCGGGCTGCTTCGGTAGCACTACCCATCAAGATGATCATGCGGTCTGCATCCTCAGCTCCATAGTATGAGAAGAGGTGATACTCACGTCCTGTGATCTTTGTAATCTCAGCCAAGTAGTTCTCTACTACCTCGGGCACCTTATCATAGTACTCATTACAAGCCTCACGGTGAGTGAAGAATGTCTCAGGATTCTCGGCTGTACCACGAGTGAGAGGACGCTCGGGAGTGAGGGCGCGATCGCGGAAACGCTTCACGTCAGCTTCGTCGAGCAGAGGACGGATATCCTCCTGGTCCATCAACTCAATCTTATGGTACTCATGAGATGTACGGAAACCATCGAAGAAGTTAACAAAAGGAACGCAGGTCTTCAGTGTTGCAAGGTGAGCTACAGCAGTGAGGTCCATCACCTCCTGTACAGAACCTTCGCACAACATGGCGAAACCAGTTTGGCGGCAAGCCATCACGTCCTGATGATCACCGAAGATACAGAGTGAGTGGGAAGCCAGGGTACGTGCAGATACGTCGAACACGCAAGGAAGCAGTTCACCTGCAATCTTGTACATGTTAGGAATCATGAGCAGCAATCCCTGTGAAGCAGTGAAGGTGGTTGTAAGTGCACCAGCCTGGAGCGAACCATGAACAGCTCCAGCTGCACCGCCCTCTGACTGCATCTCCTGTACGGACACTGTCTGTCCCCACAAGTTCTTACGACCGCGTGCGGCCCACTCATCGACATGCTCCGCCATCGGAGATGACGGTGTGATAGGGTAGATGGCGGCTACTTCAGAGAACATATAGCTCACATGAGCAGCGGCCTCATTACCATCACAAGTGATAAATTTTTTTTCTTTAGCCATTTTGTTTTGATATGTTTAATGAGTAAAACGATATTGTCTTATTCTATTCTTTTTCAAATGTAATATAATAATGTATTCCTTATATATACTATTACTTCTCTCAGTAGAGAAA
>JAHAZN010000081.1 GCA_018385335.1 Prevotella sp. | reverse complement strand
GGCTCCTTTGCTAACATTATGTTAACGTGAGTTCGATGAATATACTTTATCAAAAAGGTGCTTGCCAATGTACCCTTTGTCACCGACGAGCTTTCCATATATGAATTCGACAAAAGCTTTTGCCCTTGCAGGGCGCGGTGTTCCTACCATACATTAACCCAGAGCGTCGCTTCACTTTGCCCTGGGCTATACGCATACTGGGTTTTGCCTTTAGTGGCGACCTTCGGTTCAGCCCGTTTACAGCAACCTGCGTTCAGCAAAGTGTTACGAAAATGATGCTTCGTAAGCTAACTGTTACACCCGATATGAAGGGTTCTGTGAGCGAGGGGAACTAAGTAGGGATGATGTAAGGAGGACTAACCGTGGAGATAGAAGTCGTGGGTGAGTTGTTGGTAGGTGGCGTCGCCCAAAGTTATCGTGGAGCAGGGAAGAAGGGTGGGAGAGAAAGAGGTGAAACGAGACGGCGAGAAGGTGAGGAGCAGTCGTTTGGCCGGTTTCTTGGGAGAGGTAAAGAACAGTGTCTCCCTTACGAGAAAGAGCGAGGAGAGTGCTGCCGCCTGCTCCATCTCCCTTCGCTCACTCACAGGGATGATGACAGAGAAATGTCCCTTCGGAGAGAGCATCTTAGCAGCACAGGTAAAGAGCGTGTGAAAATCAAGTGATACCGTATGTCGCGCCACCGCCCGCTCTTTCTCTGGACAGATGAGGGCGTGATGGAAGAAGGGAGGATTGCATACGATGGCATCATAGGTGAGATCGGTCTGCTGACAGAAGTGCTGAAGGGAGGTGTGGAGCACTTTGATGCGCGAGGCAAAGGGAGAACGACTGACGTTCTCTCGCGACTGTCTGACAGCCGCCTCGTCGATGTCAATAGCATCAACCACCGCCTCTGGGAAACGCTGGGCCAGCATGAGAGCGATGAGCCCCGTGCCTGTGCCGATGTCGAGGAGACGAGGAGTTGTTGCAGTATGCTCTGGCAGCGATGCCCAGGCACCGAGGAGCGTGCCATCGGTGCCCACCTTCATAGCGCAACGGTCCTGCTCTATGGTGAACTGACGAAAGGAGAAGCTGTTGTTGCTCATCGTTTCAGGAAAGCCTCAGCCCGTTGGAGGTCAGCGGGAGTGTCGATGCCGATGGTCTCCTGTTTGGTGATACCCACGCGGATGCGGTAGCCGTTCTCCAACCAGCGCAGTTGCTCCAGTTTCTCAGCCTTCTCCAAGGCACTCTGTGGCAATAGGGTAATCTCCTTCAGCACCTCGCTGCAGTAGGCGTAGATGCCGATATGTTTGAGGAAGGGGAATGCGTTGCCCCATCCAGAAGGCTCTACACCACGGATGAAGGGAACGATGCTCCTACTGAAATAGAGGGCGAAGCCATGACAGTCGGTCACTACCTTAGGAGAGTTGGCATTGGCTATTGCCTCATTGTTATCGCCGAAGGGAGTGGCTAAAGTAGCTATCTGTGTCGCATCGTGGTTGAAACACTCACACAGGCATGTTATCTGTTCGGGCATGATAAAGGGCTCGTCGCCCTGGATGTTGACCACGACATCAGCCTCGACACCAGTGTTCTTCAGCGCCTCGCATACACGGTCGGTGCCGCTCTGGTGGTCGGGTGAGGTCATCACCACACGACCGCCAAAGGCCTTGACGCAGTCGCTGATACGCTCATCGTCGGTGGCTACCCACACCTCGGGCAGGCAGCGTGAAGCCTGTTCATAAACATGTTGAATCACCGGACGACCTCCGAGGAGTGCCAAGGGCTTGCCCGGGAAGCGTGTTGACGCATAACGGGCGGGAATGATGCCTATTGTTTTCATAGCCAATGTACTGTTTTATCCTTGCTATAACAACGGAGAGATATATTATTCTCCATGATGAGAGTGCAAAAGTAATATAAAAGATGGAGAAAAATGTTGGATGGCTTACTTTTTTTTATTACTTTTGGGCGTAGAATCTAAAAAAAAACTATCAATTGAAAACATATCTGCTTACTATGATATTGGCGCTCTGTTCATTAGTGTCGGGAGCGCAGAAGATAACCCTTGGCACGTGTGTGACGCGTGATAAGGGAAACTATAACGGAGAGATGGTGGCTGGTAAACCTCATGGCAAAGGTAAGGTGGCCTATCAGAACGGCAACCGTTTTGAGGGCGAGTATGTCAAGGGGAAAAGGCAGGGCTATGGCATCTATACCTTCTTTGACGGAGAGAAATATGAGGGTCAGTGGTTCCAGGACCAACAACACGGACAGGGCACCTACTATTTCTCCAACAACAACAAATATGTTGGGTTGTGGTTCAGAGACTATCAGCAGGGGCATGGTGTGATGTACTATTACAACGGCGACAAATATGACGGAGAATGGAAACAAGACCACCGCAACGGTAAGGGGGTATATACCTTTGCCGGAGGGGCATACTATAAAGGAGAATGGCTCAATGACAAGAAAAACGGTAAGGGTATCTTCGACTGGGGCGACGGCTCAAAGTATGACGGTCAGTGGGCTAACAACCAGCGTTCAGGCACAGGCACCTTCTATTATGCCGATGGCGACTGCTACACAGGACAGTGGAAGAACGACATTCAGAACGGAAAAGGTGTCTATAGATTTAAGAACGGCGATGTGTATGAGGGCGACTATGTGGAAGGAGAACGCACCGGTAATGGTATGATAAGATATGCCAACGGCGACCGCTTCACAGGGCAGTTTCGCGAGGGCGCAAAATGCGGACAGGGAACACTCGTGTGGAAGAACGGCAATACCTACCAAGGAGAATGGAAAGAGGATAAACCCAACGGCACGGGAAAGCTCATGATGAAAAATGGTGACGTGTTTGAGGGGCAGTTTAAAAATGGGAAGATCGACGGACAGGGCGTAGCCCGATATGCCGACGGATGGAAGTTTAAGGGCGTGTTTAAAGAAGGTAAACGCAACGGAGCAGCCATCGAGGAAGATAAGGATGGCAAACGCTTTGAAGGTACCTATGTCAACGACCGGCGTGATGGCCGTTTTGTGGAGAAAGACCGCAACGGCAATGTCATAGCAACGGGCGTCTATGTGAGAGGACAGCGCCGTGAAGACAAATGACATGCCCATGAATCATCAAGACACTTATGTTCAACATCTAATATTTTCTTATTATGGTAATAGACACTTTGGAACAACTGAAGGCTTATGCCAACCTCAACCCCCTCTTTGGTGAGGTGGTAGCTTTCTTGGAGTCACACGACCTCAACACCATGGAATGTGGCAAGTATCCCATCAAAGGTGATGACCTCTTCCTTAATCTGACAGTGGCCAAAGCAAAGATGCCCGATGAGGCAGTGATGGAAACTCACCGTAAGATGATAGATATCCAGATACCCATCTCTACTGCAGAGACCTATGGCTATACACCGCTCTGCCGACTGCCCGAGGGTAACTACAACGACGAAAAGGATATCACCAAATATGCAGACTTGGCAGCCGACAGCTATGTGACCTGTCAGCCAGGTATGTTTGCTATCTTCTTCCCACAGGACGGACATGCCCCCTGCATCGCTGCTGAGGGAGAGATAAAGAAAGCCATATTCAAGGTGAAAGCTTAAGTCAACCTTTCAAAATTTAGTGCTATGGAGAAAAAAACAACAACCAATAGCAAGAGAGTGAAGGCCGCTCCGAAGGTGGAGCATATAGGCTTAGTGAAAAACGACAGCTGGCTTGAACCCTTTGAAGACGCTATCCGTGGCAGACATGACCACACGGAGTGGGTGAAGAACAAACTGACAAAGAACGGTAAGTACACCCTCGCTCAGTTTGCCAGTGGACACGAGTATTTCGGTCTGCACAAGACTGCCCGCGGATGGGTGTTCAGAGAGTGGGCACCCAACGCAACGGAGATTTTCCTCGTCGGAGATTTCAACAACTGGCAGGAGCAGCCAAAATACCAACTCAAACGCATAGAAGGAACAGGCAACTGGGAACTGAAGCTCAGCGAGAAAGCCATCAGACACGGAGACCTCTATAAGATGAAGGTGAAGTGGAACGGAGGTGAGGGAGAGCGTATCCCGGCATGGTGCCGCAGAGTGGTGCAGGATGAGCAGACAAAGATCTTCTCTGCACAGGTGTGGCATCCCGAACATCCCTATGTGATGAAGAAGAAACGCTTCAAACCCAATACCGGACCTCTGCTCATTTATGAGTGCCATGTGGGAATGTCGCAGGATGCAGAGAAGGTGGGTAGCTACAGGGAGTTTATGGAGAACGTGTTGCCTCGAGTGGCTGAGGATGGATACAACTGCATCCAGGTGATGGCCATCCAGGAGCATCCCTATTATGGTTCTTTCGGCTATCATGTAAGCTCGTTCTTCGCACCCTCAAGTCGTTTTGGCACCCCTGAAGAACTGAAGGAACTCATCGATACCGCCCATAAGATGGGTCTCGCGGTGATCATGGATATCGTACATTCGCATGCCGTGAAGAATGAGGTGGAGGGACTCGGTAACCTTGCCGGCGACCCCAACCAGTTCTTCTATCCTGGTGACCGCCACCAGCATCCCGCCTGGGATAGCCTCTGTTTCGATTATGGCAAGGATGAGGTTATTCATTTCCTGCTCTCCAACTGCCGTTATTGGATGGAAGAGTATGGTTTCGACGGCTTCCGCTTCGATGGTGTCACCTCGATGCTCTATTACAGTCATGGACTGGGCGAAGCCTTCTGTGGCTATCCCGACTATTTCAACGGTCATCAAGATGACAATGCCATCTGCTATCTCACCCTCGCCAACCTCCTCATCCACGAGGTGAATCCCAACGCCATCACCATCGCTGAAGAGGTGAGTGGCATGCCTGGACTGGCAGCACGCTATGAGGACGGTGGATATGGGTTCGACTACCGCATGGCGATGAACATCCCCGACTACTGGATAAAGACCATCAAGGAACTGAGAGATGAAGACTGGAAACCCAGCTCCATCTTCTGGGAGGTGAAAAACCGTCGTCCCGACGAGAAGACCATCTCCTACTGTGAGAGTCATGACCAGGCCCTTGTGGGAGACAAAACACTCATCTTCCGGCTCATCGATGCCGATATGTACTGGCATTTCAAGAAGGGAGACGAGAACGGCACCGTGCATCGAGGCATCGCCCTGCACAAGATGATACGCTTGGTGACGGCAGCTGCTATCAACGGTGGTTATCTCAACTTCATGGGCAACGAGTTTGGTCACCCAGAGTGGATAGACTTCCCACGCGAGGGCAATGGATGGAGCTATAAGTATGCACGCCGACAGTGGAACCTCGTGGACAACAAAGAGCTCGACTATCATTATCTCGGCGATTTCGACAAGGCGATGATTAGCGTGCTCAAGAGCGAGAAAGAGTTGCAGAAGAAACCAGTGGTAGAGATATGGCACAACGATGGCGACCAGGTGCTTGCCTTCATGAGAGGCGACCTCATCTTTGTGTTCAATTTCAACCCCACACGTTCGTTTACCGACTATGGCTTCCTCGTGCCGACAGGTTCCTATGAGGTGGTGCTCAACACCGACAGCACCGACTTCGGTGGCAACGGACTTGCCGATGATACGATGACACATCTCACTAACTTCGATGAGCTTTATGTGAAGGACCACAAGGAATGGCTGAAACTCTATCTGCCAGCCCGTTCTGCCGTGGTGCTGAAGAAAAATTGAATAGAACAGACCGATGACATATAGGAGAGAAAAAAACAATGGCACCACCGCGATGACAGCGGTGTGTGCCATCGTCTTTGCTTTGTTTGCGGTGGTGTGGCTCTATGGCTTTCAGGCTAACCTGCTTGCCGTAGCTCAGCATCAGTTGAGTGGAGGTGCCACCCATTACAATGCTGTGGTGGGCACAGTGCTCATTCTTGGTATCCTGTTGCTTATCCAGCGCTGGACCATGAGTGTGTTACGTCTGCCTGTAGGCGCCATCGCCCTCACTTTCTTTCCTTCAACATTAGTGATGAGTTTGCTCTGCAGTTATGTGCCGGGGCAGTCGATGACCGACTGGCTGTTGCACTGGGCATGGCTCTTACCCCTCCTCGTCATCGTTCTTCTCATCACGGTCTTCCTCGTGCGTAATGTGAGTGCCCTCATGGCACCACTCCCCATCACGCGCCAGCTCACCCGTCCGCTCTTCACCAATCTCCTTGTCCTCGTCATCCAGTTTCTTGCCATCACCCTCCTCTCCAACACCGATGAGGTGACCCACCGGCAGGCAGCTATCGAGGCATCGCTGATGAAAGGAGACTATCATGGTGCGCTGAGGGTAGGGGAGCGCGCACATGCTACCTCGCCCGCTCTCACTGTGCTGCGCGCCTATGCCCTGTCGAAGAACGGACATCTCGGCGATTCACTCTTCCGCTATCCCATCGACAGCCACACCAGATGTCTGCTGCCTGAACCGCTGACAGAGGCGCGACTCATGTTGCTGCCCACCGACTCCCTGTGGAAACATCTCGGTGCACGAGGAGTAGATGGGCTCACACAGGAGCGTTATCTGCATGTGCTACAGCTCGGAGGATGGGCGACAAAAGCCGTGGCTGACTATCAGCTCTGTCTGGCGCTTGTCAACAAGCAGATTGACCGTTTTGTCAGTCTCCTGCCCCGTCATTATGCCCTCAACGACAGTCTGCCGATACACTATAAAGAAGCGCTTACCCTCTACACACATCTCAGGACCAATCCCCAGGAGATCTATAAGAATGAGGTGACAGAGACCGACTTCAAAGACTTCCAGGCACTCCAGGAGAGTGAACCGGAGGGAAATGCAAGACGATTGAAGGTGTATGAACAATATTTTGGTACCTACTGGTGGTACTATTACTATGAATGATTCCCAAGAACATCAGACATTATGAGTGATTTGAATCAGCTTTCCGCCGTACAGCAGGAAGCCGTGGTCTATCGTGACGGGCCACAGTTGGTGATAGCAGGAGCCGGTTCCGGCAAGACACGTGTACTCACTCATAAGATAGCCTACCTGCTGCAGCAGGGTATGGAGCCTTGGGCTGTGCTGGCACTCACGTTTACCAATAAGGCAGCACGCGAGATGAAAGAGCGTATAGCAATGTTGGTGGGCGAGGAACGCTCACGCTATCTCAATATGGGTACCTTCCACTCCGTCTTCTCACATATCCTGCGCATGGAGAGTGAGACCATAGGCTATGACAGACAGTTTACCATCTACGACCAGAGCGACTCGAGGGCGCTTGTGAAGACCATCATCAAGGAGCTCGGTCTCGACGAGAAACAGTATCAGCCTGCCTCTGTGGCAGACCAGATAAGTAGGGTGAAGAACCACCTCATACGTCCCAAGGATTATGCACTCAACACGCAGCTGATTCATGCCGATGCCCAGCGTCATCAAGACAGACTGCTCGATATCTACCGCAGTTATGTGGAGCGCTGTCGGCGAGCCAATGCGATGGATTTCGATGACCTGCTTGTCTATACCTATCAGCTCTTTGAGGAGCATGAGGAGGTGAGACAGAAATATGCCCGCCGCTATCAGTATGTGCTTGTTGATGAGTATCAAGATACCAACAGGGTGCAGCAGGCCATCCTCTGGCAGCTCACCCGTGACCGTCAGCAGCTCTGTGTCGTTGGCGATGATGCGCAGAGTATCTACAGTTTCCGTGGAGCGATGATTGACAATATCCTCAACTTCACACAGCAGTATCATCAGGCTAAGGTCTTTAAGCTTGAGCAGAACTACCGTTCCACACGTGCTATCGTCAACGCAGCCAACAGTCTCATCAAACATAATGCCCGACAGATACCCAAACAGGTGTTCAGTAACAAAGAGGAGGGTGAGCCCCTGCGACTCTATCATACTAAGACAGATAAGGAGGAAGCCCTCGTGGTGATGAAAGAGATAGCGCACCGTCACCGTCTCGGAACGAGTTACGACGACATGGCCATCCTCTATCGCACCAACTCGCAGAGCCGCACCTTTGAGGAGTGTTTCCGAAAGCAGGGCATTCCCTACCGCATCTATGGAGGACTGAGCTTCTATCAGCGCAAGGAGATAAAAGACATCATCGCCTATTTCCGACTCGTTATCAATCCCGACGATGAGGAGGCTTTCCGCCGCATTATCAACTATCCCACGCGAGGCATCGGCAACACCACGTTGACCCGTATCGCTGATGCTGCCCACCAGCATGAGGTGAGTCTGTGGGAGGTCATCAGCCATCTCACCTTTTATCAGTTGAAACTCTCGCCTGCTACGGTGAAGAAGGTGGAGGCTTTCAGAGTGATGATAGAAGAGTTTGCCCAGCGGGCAGAGACAGAAGATGCCTATCAGCTCGGAAAAGATATCGTGCGACAGAGTGGTATCAGCAAGGACATCTTCTCCGGCACTGACACCGAGGCACTCTCACGCCAGGCTAATGTAGATGAGTTTATGTCGGCGCTGAGCGATTTCGTTGCACAGAAGAAAGAGGAGGATGAGTTGGCGCATGCCAGTCTTGCCGCTTTCCTCCAGGAGGTGGCGCTCCTCACCGACCAGGATGCTGCCCTCGACGATGAGGAGGGGCCCAAACTGGTGATGATGACTATCCACAGCGCCAAAGGTCTGGAGTTTCCCATCGTCTTTGTCGTTGGAGTAGAAGAGAATGTCTTTCCTTCACCGCGAGCTATCGACAGCATGCGTGCATTGGAGGAAGAGCGCCGACTGCTCTATGTAGCCATCACGAGGGCGGAGAAGGTATGTGTACTCACCTGTGCGCAGATGAGGTTTCGTTTTGGAAGAATGGAATATGATGAGCCCTCACGTTTTCTAAAGGATTTCCCACCAGGGATGTTGAAGGAAACAAGAGGGAGCAGCATGTCGCTTGCTATGGAGACGAGGCGGGTGAGCGCATCTACGCCCACCTATAAAAAGTTCTCTCCCTTGCCCTCCGTCTCCTCCTCTACCCCTCAACCAGCGCCAGTTGTCTCTTCGCCCCTTCAGGGGAAGCGCATCAAGCATGACCGTTTTGGTATTGGCGAGGTGATAGCAGTGGTAGGCGAGGGAGAGAACGCTAAGGCGACGGTGAAGTTTGAACAGGCAGGCACCAAACAGCTATTGTTGAAGTTTGCCAGGTTCACCGTGTTGTAATATTGCAATCTCCAAGTCACTTCTTATCCCACGTAAAAAAAAATCCCGCTTAGTCTAAATCTAAGCGGGAAGAATTCTCTTTTACCAAAGCCTTACTCGGTCTTTCTCATCTACATAGAGTTTGGCAGACGGAGTGACGTTGAATGCCTTATACCAGCCATCGATATGAGGCAAGGCTCCGTTGACCCTCCATCGACCAAGAGAGTGAGGGTCGCTCTTCGTGCGGTTGCGTATCTCTTCGTCAGTGATGTTGGCTGCCCAAACACCGGCATAAGCCAGGAAGAAACGCTGGTCAGCGGTGAAGCCATCGATGTCGGGGAGGGTAGCGTTGGCTGTGGCATGTTTATAAGCATTCAGCGACACCTCCAGACCGCCATGGTCAGCAAGGTTCTCACCCAGCGTGAGTTGACCGTTGGCTTTCAGCCCGGGCAGCACCTCAATATTTCCGAAATAGTCGATACATACGTTGGCACGCTGAGTGAAACGTTCGGCATCGCCGTCGGCCCACCAGTCGCACATGTTGCCATTCTTGTCATAGTGGCGTCCCTGGTCGTCGAAGCCGTGGGTCATCTCATGACCTATCACCACGCCAATAGCACCATAGTTGAAGGCATCATCGGCATCAGCATCGAAGAAAGGAGGCTGGAGGATACCTGCGGGGAAGCAAATCTCATTGGTTGTGGGGTTGTAGTAAGCATTGACGGTCTGTGGTGTCATGTGCCACTCGTCGCGGTCAACAGGCTTGCCTGCTTTGTTAGCTATCGTCCATGCTGTCCAGAACTTGCGGCAAACCTCCACATTCTCGTAGTATGACTTTGAGTTATCGATGTTGAGTTGGGAGAAGTCTATCCATTTGTCAGGATAGCCCACCTTGACATAGAACGAGTTGAGCTTCTCTATGGCACGCTGTTTCGTCTCCTCGCTCATCCATTCCTGAGCCTTGATGCGCTCACCGAGCGATATCTGCAGGTTTTTCACCAAGGTGAGCATGCGGTCTTTCGACGACTGAGGGAAGTATTTCTCTACATAGATCTTACCCAATGCCTGACCCATCATGCTCTCTGTCTGCATGGTCGCCCTTTTCCAGAGCGGGAACATCTCCTTTCTTCCAGACATCACGGTGCCGAAGAAGTCGAAGTTAGCCTGGGCCACCTCGTTGCTGAGGTAGTTGGCAGCGCTCATGATAACACCCCATTCCATGTAGTCGCGATATTCAGCAGCCGTTATCTTGCCCATCAGATTGTTGACGGCATCGAGGAACTCCGGCTGTCCTACGACCACCTCGGCGATGTGCTCTGCCTTCATTCCTGAGGCGAGGGACTGACGTGTGATCTGCAGATGAGGATAACACTTCTCTATCTCCTCGATGCTCATCTTGTGGTAGTTGGCTTCGCAGTCGCGAAGCTCAGCCATGCTCTTTGATGCCTTGGCAAGTGTTGTCTCGAGTTTCATGATGCGTTCCATCTTGGCTGTGGCAACCTTCTCGCTGAAGCCGAAGATGCCAAACATCCTGACGATATGTTTACGGTAAGCCTCACGGATGCTCTTGGTGGCTTCATCATTGTCGAGATAATATTCCTTTTGTCTCAGTGTGATACCACCCTGTGTGATATTGAGGATGTTCTGTGATGCGTTCTTTTCGTCGGCACCGATATAAACACTGAAGAACTCATTGTCGCCGTAGGGCATCATCTCCAGTTGGATGTTGAAGAGCTCCTCCACACTCTTGGCCTTCTCCATGCGTGCTATCTTGTCAGCCACAGGCTTGATGCCATCTTTATCACGTTGTGTAGAGTCCATCGCCATCTTATAGAGATCGCTCAGTTTTCTTTCCACGGTACCCTGGGCATACTCCTTCTGCAGTAGTTCGCTGAGGATGCCGTTGACGCGTTTGTTGTTGTTCTCACCCAACTGGTCGAAACTGCCGAAACGCGAGTAGGCCGCAGGCAGAGGATTGTTTTTCATCCATCCCCCGCAGGCAAACTGGAAGAAGTCGTCGGCAGGGCTTACTGTAGTGTCGAGATTGTTGATGTTGATACCCGAACCAAGTTGACGGGCATCTGCCGTTGAGGCCATCATCGTGAAGGCCATTACGGGCAGGATTGTTTTCATTTTCATTACGTACTAAGCTTATTTGTAATAATATATAATGTGTTAGTTGTTTGCTCTTATGCCTATGGGAGCGAGGTTAGAGATATTTTCCTGTGGCTCCTTTCCCACTTTTTTTCACCTCTTCAGGGGTACCACATGCCACCACCTCACCACCGTTGCGTCCCCCCTCGGGGCCCATATCGATGATATAGTCAGCCAGTTTGATGAGGTCGGTGTTATGCTCTATCACCACCACGGTGTTTCCTCTGTCCACCAACTGCTGCAGCACCTCTGCGAGGATACGTATGTCCTCGAAATGCAGACCTGTGGTAGGTTCATCGAGGATATACAGCGTGTTGCCCGTGTCCTTCTTGCTCAGTTCGGTAGCCAGTTTCACACGCTGGCTCTCACCGCCCGAGAGGGTGGTGGAGGGCTGTCCTAGTTTGATATATCCCAGTCCCACCTCTTTAAGAGTCTTTATCTTTCTTAGGATATCGGGGACATTCTCAAAGAACTCCACCGCCTGGTTGATGGTCATGTTGAGCACATCAGCGATGCTCTTCCCCTTATATCTCACCTCGAGTGTCTCCCTGTTGTAACGTTTGCCTTGACAAGCTTCGCAGGGAACCATCACGTTGGGCAGAAAGTTCATCTCTATCATCTTGTAACCATTGCCGCCGCACACTTCACACCGTCCCCCCTTGACGTTGAAGGAGAAGCGTCCCGCCTTATATCCCCTTATCTTAGCTTCAGGGAGCGATACAAAGAGCGAACGGATGTCGCTAAACACCCCGGTATAGGTGGCAGGATTAGAGCGCGGTGTGCGTCCCAACGGACTCTGATCTACATTCACCACCTTGTCAACATCATCCAGACCGGTGATATCCTGGTAAGCCATGGGATTTTTTAGAGAGTGATAGAAATGCTGACTGAGTATGGGTTGCAGGGTCTCGTTGATGAGTGTCGATTTGCCTGAACCGCTGACCCCCGTTACCAAGATGAGTGTCCCTAAGGGGAAGTTTACGTCCACCTTCTTAAGGTTGTTTCCCGTGGCTCCTCTCAGCACGAGCTGCTTGCCGTTACCTTTGCGGCGGTGTTCAGGCACAGGGATGGTCTTCTCACCATTGAGATAGTCGGCAGTGAGAGTATGTGCCTTAATCATCTCCTGTGGTGTACCTTGGAAGACCACCTCGCCACCATGCCGTCCTGCCTTAGGGCCGATGTCGATGATATAGTCGGCAGCCATCATCATATCTCTGTCGTGCTCCACGACAATCACCGTGTTCCCCAGGTCTCGAAGAGCCTTGAGTGAACGGATAAGCCGTTCGTTGTCACGCTGATGCAGTCCGATGCTCGGTTCGTCGAGGATATAGAGCACATTGACAAGTTGCGACCCTATCTGTGTGGCGAGACGTATGCGCTGGCTCTCACCGCCCGACAGAGAGGCAGAGGGACGGTTGAGTGAGAGGTAGTCGAGACCAACGTCGAGCAGGAACTGCAGTCGTTGACCTATCTCCTTAAGAATCTCTTCAGCGATAAGCTGTTGCTGTGAAGATAGTTGACTGTTGATGTTGACTACCCATTCTTTCAGTTCGGCGATGTCCATAGCCGCGAGTTGCGAGATGGTCTTGTCGCCCACACTGTAGGAGCGTGCCTCCCTGTTGAGGCGTTCACCTTGACATTCAGGACAGGTGTGAGTGGAGAGAAACTGGTCAGCCCATTTCTGCATCGTTGCCGAGTCGTCCATCTCCATCATGTTCTGAAAATACTTCACCAGACCATCGTAGTCGGTGTAGTAGTCGCTCGAGGTGTGCACCACCTCTTTCTCTATCCTCACCTTCTCTAATGCCCCATAGAGAATCTCGTTGAGCGCCTCTTCAGGAATATCCCTGATGGGTGTTTTCAGATGGTAGTCATATTTCTTTAATATCGCCTCAATCTGCCAGAATATCAGTTGGTTTTTATATTTTCCCAGCGGGAGGATACCACCCTCATAGATGCTCTTTTCCCGTTGAGGAATCATCTTGTTAAGGTCGAGTTCGTCCACGATACCCATACCTTTGCACCGTTGACATGCCCCCTGAGGAGAGTTGAACGAGAAGAGGTTGGGCGAGGGATCGTTGTAGGCGAGTCCTGTGGTGGGGCACATCAGACGTTTCGAGTAGTATTTCGTTTCCTGCGTGTCGGCATCCATTACCATGAGCAGTCCGTCGCCCTGTTTCATTGCCGTCGCCACCGACCGTTGCAGTCGGAGGTCGTCGCCATGAAGTGTCTTATCCACCTTTAGACGATCGATGACCACCTCGATGTCATGCACCTTATATCGGTCCACCTTCATTCCCTCTGTGAGCTCCAGCAGTTCACCATCGGTGCGTACCCTGAGGAACCCCTTGTTTCTCAATCGTTCAAAGAGTTCTCTATAGTGTCCCTTCCTTCCTCTCACCACGGGTGCGAGGATATAGATTTTCTTTCCTTTATACCGCTCGATAATCATGTTGATGACCCCCTCCTCGGTAAATCTTACCATCTCTTCGCCCGTGAGATAGCTGTGTGCTATGCCTGCTCGTGCAAAGAGGAGACGCAGATAATCGTAAATCTCCGTTGTTGTGCCTACGGTAGAGCGAGGGTTTCTGTTGGTGGTCTTCTGTTCGATGCTGATGACCGGACTAAGTCCTGTGATTTTATCGACATCAGGTCGTTCCATCCCCCCGAGGAAATTGCGGGCATAGGCAGAGAATGTCTCAATATAGCGTCGCTGTCCTTCAGCAAAGATGGTGTCGAAGGCGAGTGATGATTTCCCGGAGCCAGAGAGTCCCGTGATGACAGTGAGACTGTTGCGAGGGATGCAGACATCAATGTTCTTGAGGTTATGCACCCTTGCTCCCCACACCTGTAGCGTTTCCGTTGACTTATCCTTGTTCATGTCTGTCTGCCTTCATTCATTGGTTTGTCTGCTCGGTGTAGTCGCGCATGAGGTTGACATCCCTCTTTATCTCATAGTTTCTTCCATCGGCACCCTTCGCCTTCACGATGACGAAATAGACACCCGCCTTCACCTTACTGCCGTGCCATGTGCCATCCCATCCCCCATTGAGGTCCGTCCATTCATAGATCTTCTGTCCCCAGCGGTTGAGGATGATTGCCTTAAACTCCACAATACTCTTGTAGTTGCTCTTCGCCTTGTAGATATCGTTGATGCCATCGCCATTAGGAGAGAAGGCGTTGGGCATCTCCAACAGGCTGTTGCTGATATTGATACGTATGGTGGAGATGAGTTCGGGTTGGTCGCTGCTGGGATAGCTCACATAGAGCGATACCGCCGTGGTGCCACTCTCTCTGAACTCATAGCTCGTCTCTTCCTCATAACGGGTGAGGAAGGTAGAAGTGGAGCCCTCCTTCTGAAACCGCCATTCGTAGCTCACCGGTTCATCGCCGAGGTTCTCAGGATTTGCCTTGAAGGTGACAAGGAGCGGCGCCTGAGCATCATTGAGCATATCGGTGGTAGAACTTTCTTCCCCATCGAGTACATAATAAGCTGTGGGGGTGAAATCGGCATGGAGCTGAAGCAGGCAGAACACCATCAACAGCGTAGCCAAGAAGCGTGACTTGTTCATTTTTGCGTATATATTTCTGCAAAATTACGCAATAATGTTGATTTATCCATCCTTTTTCTGTAATTTTGTAGCCTGATAACACAAATTATTGATATGATGAAACTCTATAGTCATCTGTTTGTATGGCTTCTTCTTATAGCCTGCACATTTCTCCCCCAGACGCTGAAGGGACAATTGTCGGCGAGCGATATGCGCAAACGCGCTCTCCGTGTGGGAGTGATGCTCCCCCTGCATGATGTGAATGGCGACGGTCGGCGCATGGTGGAATACTACCGAGGATTCCTCATGGCTTGCGACAGTCTGAAGATGGAGGGTATCTCCATCGATGTCAGTGCATGGAACGTGGCTGAGGATGCGGACATCAGTCAAGTGCTGAAGGATAAGAAAGCAGAGAAATGTGATCTCATCGTAGGTCCCCTCTATTCCAAACAGGTGCCCGCCATGTCAGACTTCGTGAAGAAGACAGGAGCCAAGATGCTCATCCCCTTCAGTATCAACGCCCCTGCCATCCAGGAGAATCCTAATATCTACCAGGTTTATCAGAGCAATGACGACTTCAACGATGCTGTTATCCAGCGTTATGTGAAGCAGTTTGAGGGCTGTCATACGGTCATCATCGACTGCAACGATACCACCAGCAAGAAGGGAGTTTTCACTTTCCCACTCAGGAAACGATTAGAGGAGCTGGGACGCACCTATTCCATCACCAACATCAAATCTTCGGAGAGTCAGTTTGCGAAGGCTTTCAGTACGAAGATGCCCAATGTCGTGGTACTCAACACAGGGCGCTCACCCGAGCTCAACGTAGTGTTTGCTAAGCTCAATAACCTCACAGCCAACAACACCTCGCTGAACATCAGGATGTTTGGTTATACGGAGTGGATGATGTACACCAAGTACAATCTCGACAACTTCTACCGGTTTAATGTGTATATCCCGGCGGCATTCAACACTGACCTGCTCTCGTCGAAGACCCAGCGCATCAATCAGAAATATCGTTGGAACTTCCATGCCGACATGATGCCTTCGCTCCCGCGTTTCGCCATCACAGGTTTCGACCATGGTTACTTTTTCCTCAAGGGGCTCCATCTCTACGGAAGCGAGTTTACGGGGGCATTGGGAACGGTGGGATATACCCCCATACAGACCCCTCTGCGCTTTGAGCGAGTGTCGCCCAAAGGCGGGTGGAAGAACAGAAGTGTACTGCTCATCCATTATCAGCCCATTCATAAAACAGAAACCCTTCACTACTAATGATGAGAACACTCCATATCTTTCTGCTCCTTACTCTACTTACTCTCCTTCCTGATGTGGCAGTGAAAGCTCAGGTGGGCGAATACCGCAGTGAGTTGTCGCTCGGTGTGAACGGAGGTTATGTGATGAGCACCGTGGGCTTCGACCCAGAGATTCCTCAACAGACGATGGGCGGTCTAACAGGCGGCCTCACCCTGCGTTACACCTGTGAGAAATATTTCAAGAGTATCTGTGCTATCGTTGCCGAGGTCAACTACACCCAGACGGGATGGAAGGAAGAGATACTCACTGCCGATGACCTGCCCGTTATCAACCCTGTTACGGGACAGCCTGAGGCCTACGAACGACAGATGACTTATGTGCAGGTGCCCGTCTTCGCACGAATGGGGTGGGGACGAGAGCGCAAGGGATTCCAGTTCTTTTTCCAGGCAGGACCACAGATGGGCTTCTTCCTCGGAGACAAGGTGAAGACCAATTTCGACTTCTCACAACGAAATGTTGATGACCGTAATGGCGTGATGAAACAGGCGCCGCAGGACTCTATGGCCATAGAACGTAAGTTCGACTATGGTATAGCAGCCGGACTCGGACTCGAGTATTCGCATCCTAAGATAGGTCATGTGATGGTGGAAGGCCGCTATTATTATGGATTAGGAGATATCTATGGCAACTCTAAACGCGACTTCTTCGGGCGTAGTAACCTGGGGAATATCGTGGTCAAACTCACCTGGCTCTTTGATATCGCAAGGAGCAACAACCCCAAGATAAGGTGATGAGAGATGACCTGACATCATGGAGAACAGAGAACAAGAATAATCATCAATAATTTTAAATAACAATAATCTTATGTTTGAAGGACAACCTAAAGGACTTTTTGCATTGGCCCTTGCCAATACAGGTGAGCGCTTTGGTTACTACACCATGCTTGCCGTCTTTGCTTTGTTTCTCCGAGCCAACTTTGGGCTCGATGCTGGAGTAGCTGGAATTATCTACAGCAGTTTTCTTATGTTGGTCTATTTCCTCCCCCTTTTCGGAGGTATGATGGCCGATAAGTTTGGTTTTGGTCGTATGGTCACCATTGGCATCATCATCATGTTCTTTGGTTACCTATTGCTCTCTGCTCCCCTTGGCGGTGAAACGCTGGCGCTGATAGCTATGGTAGGAGCCCTCATCCTCATCGCCCTCGGTACGGGTCTGTTTAAGGGTAACCTCCAGGTGATGGTAGGCGACCTGTATAATGACCCTCGGTATGCTGACCGTCGCGATGCCGGCTTCTCAATCTTCTACATGGCCATTAACCTCGGTGCACTCTTTGCACCTACGGCAGCAGTGGAGATAATGAGATGGGCACAGGCAAATCTAGGCATCACGGAGAACGATTCCTATCACTTTGCCTTCGCTGTGGCATGCGCCTCACTCATCCTCTCTATCCTTATCTATTATGCCACCCGCAACACCTTCCGTCATGTAGAAGGAGGGAAGCAGGCAGCTGCCAAGGGTGCTGCACAGGAGAATGCCGGTGAGACACTCTCTCCCGCCGACACTCGTGCGCGCATTGTTGCTCTCTGTCTCGTGTTCGCTGTCGTCATCTTCTTCTGGATGGCATTCCATCAGAACGGACTGACGCTCACTTATTTTGCCAATGAGTTTACCGCCAAGAGTGCTGAAGGCGTTCAGGCAATGGCCTTCGACGTGTTCAACCTTGTAGCCATCATCATTATTGTCTATGCCCTCTTCGGTCTCTTCCAAAGCAAAGGTCTGAAGGGTCAACTCATTTCAGGTGCAATGCTCCTCCTCTGCATCGGTTTCCTCGGATGGCAGTATGTCAACACCACCTCAGCCGTAGAGGTGTCAGCACCTATCTTTCAGCAGTTTAACCCCTGTTATGTGGTCGCCCTCACTCCTGTGAGTCTTGCCATCTTCAGTGCGCTGGCAAAGCGTGGTAAGGAGCCTTCTGCTCCCCGCAAGATTGCCTATGGTATGCTCGTTGCTGCCGTTGGTTTCGGCGTGATGGCATTCGCCTCTTTCGGTCTGCTCTCTCCTGTTGCTCAGGCTGAGGCTGTCGAGGTCGGTACCGCTACCTACGTCTCTCCCAACTGGCTCATCGGCACTTATCTCGTGCTCACTTTCGCTGAACTCTTGCTCTCACCCATGGGTATCTCCTTCGTCTCGAAGGTTGCTCCTCCCAAATATAAGGGAATGATGATGGGTGGATGGTTTGTTGCCACTGCCTTCGGTAATCTCCTCGTCAGTGTGGGTGGTTTCCTCTGGGGTGAACTGCCCCTCTGGGTGGTATGGACAGTGTTCATCGTTCTCTGTCTCCTCTCTGCCCTCTTTATGTTCTGCATGATGAAGCGATTGGAAAAGGTTTGCTGAAAACCCCAAATCGACACAGTATAAGAGGTGTGACTTCCAAAGAGCGCACCTCTTTTTTCGTGATTTTTTTTTCCGTTTATGTTGCAGTATGCGTTCTTTTTTGTATTTTTGCCAAGACTATAGATGATAGCCCAACGAGAAAGAAAAATACTAACGTTACAACAACGAACGAGACAGTCAGAAAGAACGAATGAATAACAAGAATAATGATTAAAAATCTGCTAACTATGACGAATGCTAACTTCAAACTATTCAGCCTTTTGCTTACAGTTTTCACGAGTATGCAAATCATGGCACAGACATGGCATGATGTGACAACTATGTATCTTCAAAATGCAGGATTCGACGACAACTTCCACTATAAGGTGGGAGAGAGTGGCAACGTGTCACAGGAGATAAGAACCATCGACGGATGGACGAACAATTTCACTATGAACTATACCATCACCGGCGTCTATCAGTGGGGGACGGCCAAGACATTCAACAAGGCAGAGGTCCCTGCCACCGGCTTCGATGGTACGTCGCAAGGCGGCGGACTGGCACTCAGCACTGGATGGTCGCAGGCGATGCTCTTGGAACAGTCAGTGAAGCTTCCTAAAGGAAAATATGGTTTGGTGACAGCTGTATATAATGGTGCCACCGTCGATGCCGGAACAAGTCGCATGGGGTGGCTCCCCGCCTCCGGTACGAGTGTACTCTCCGCCAAGATCTCCTTCCCCGTAAAGGCATGGCAGGCGGACACCGTTTGGTTTGAGATTGATGCTCTCACAGCAGGCAAGATACAGATAGGTTATCAGGCTGCTGCCATGGGCTCTGACAATTCGGCAAAGATTCTTATCGACTTTGTTCAGCTCCTCCGCGACACTCCCCTTGGCAAGGTGGATGTCGACGGCAAGAAGGAGGACCTGAAGCTATTGCTTGACCAGGCCACCACGCTCTATGGCGACGGGCAGGGCAATGCTGCCGATGCGTTGAAGCAGGTGATAGATGCCGCCCAGGGCGTATATGACAATGCAGGGGCTACGATGGAGGAGGTGACACAGAGCATGACAGCCCTTGAAGAGGCCATGACCGCTTATCGATGGAACAACCCCACGGGCGAGATGCCGCAGGTGTCCACCGACAAACGTTATGCCCGCGGCGCAACGATGGCCTTCGGACGAATGACTGCCAAGGGAACAAACATCATCGAAAAGGGATTCTGTTTCGCTACCCATCAGTCGCCCACTATCAATGATCAGAGATCACTGAAAACATTAGAAAACAACGGTCTCATCTATTGCTTGGAGAATCTTGAGCCCGGTACCGAGTATTTCATGCGCGCCTATGCCATCACCGACGGCTATCAGGTGGGTTACGGCGATGAGATACGTTTCTACACTATCCCCAAGGGCAACATCTCCTATACTATCCGTGAGGGTGGCGATGCCGCTGCCGTTCAGCGTATCACCAATGCAGTGAAGACGGCAGTGAACTACTGGAACAACCTCACCTCAATCCCCAGTTTCAATACCTCTGTGGGATATAACAGCGGTGTGCCTACCGCAGAATGCTCCTATGGCGGATGGATGAGCGTGGGCTCGAATGCCTCTTATCAAGCCACGGGAACCATCCTTCATGAGTTGCTCCACGGTATCGGCGTGATACCATGGGCTGATACAGAATGGAGCAGACATAACCTACGTTCGGGAGTGAATGGTGATGGTAAGGGAACAGGCTATTGGCTGGGTGATAGAGTGACCGAGGTGCTGCGTTTCTGGGATAATAACAGTAGCAGCCGACTCAATGGCGACTATCAACACATGTGGCCCTATGGTATCAACGGTGCCAGCGAAGACAATGGTAAGGAAGTGCTGTATATCGGCAACGGACTCGTTTGTCAGGCATTGGGCGAGGATGGACTGCAACACACCTCATCGAGCTTTGCACGTCCCTATCACGCTTTCAATCATCAGGATGGAGAGAAGATGTATATCCGTAATGAGAGCGAAGAGTGTGGACTCTATAACTCCTTCCTCGTGACAGACAAGGAAGGACTGCTTGTTTGGAAGAGAATGAGCATAAAAGAAGCCATGGAAAACGACAGTGCTGCGTGGTTGCTGAGTTTTACACCCAACAACCAGTATTATCAGATAAAGAATGCTGCAACAGGTGCTTATGTCACCTATGTCTCAGCAGGAAAGAATGGCATCAAGACCGTGGTGAGAGAGCGTCCGCTTACTACCAATAACTTCCAGTTGATGAAGGGACGCATAGACGTCACTATGGGAGGAAGCAACACTGGCAAACGCGGCTACTGGGTGATTTATCCACAGGCTAACTGGCAACCCCAGTGTCTCACTTCATCATCCGACGGTGCTGTGACTGCCACCACCTTCGACATCGCCAACACATCCACCAAACAGCGATGGCTCATCCTCACCAAAGAGGAGATAGAAGGTATGGAGCTGCAGGCTGCTCAGGGAATGAAAAACCTGCTCAACGAGGCGTTAACGACACTGAAGACGCTCACCGATGTGCCCCACCGCGAGGAGGTGGCTGGTACCGATGAAGCAACACAGACAACGGTGGACAGAGTGAAGGAGGAGGCTGCCACGGCAACAAGCAGCGAGGAGGTGCAGCTACTCATAGAGGAGGTGCAGACAGCCACGCTCCATTTCCTTGAAGGAGCATCGCCCACCGACATCAGTAAGCCTTTTGTGCTCACCTATATGCTCGACAACCCGGGTATGGACAGCGGCGACGGATGGTCTGTCTCACCCGTAATCGGCTACTCCTGCGGTGAGTTCTATCAGAAAACCTTCGATATGTACCAAACTGTCAAGGCACTGCCAGCAGGCACCTATCAGTGGTGTGCCAACGCCTTCCAACGTCCCGGCTCATCCTCTTCGGTCTATGACACCTATATGTCACAGTCGGCCGTCATCACCGCATGGCTCTATGCAGGCAACAACAAGCAGAAACTGATGAATATCTGTGAGGAGATGCAGACAAAGAAGATAGGAGGTAACGAATCGACGGTGGGTGGCTCCCTCTATATCCCTAACGATATGCAGGCTGCCAGTCTCTATTTCAAGAAAGGACTCTACGACAACAGGCTTACCTTTGAGATGAATGAAGGTGGCGACCTTACTATGGGTATCAAGGTGACCTCAGTACCCAGCAGCTATTGGTGCATCTTCGATAACTTCCGACTCTATTATTACGGACGCACCGACATCGACAAGATTACCTCTATCAGTGAGGTGAGCGAGGGCAGACATGCGATGACGGGCTTCACCGTGTACAGTCTCGACGGCCGTCTGCTCATGAAGAATGCCTCTTCGATAGAAGGACTGCCCAGGGGACTCTATATCATCAATGGCAAGAAGGTGATGAGATAAGAAAAAAAGATTGGTATATCCCTAAAAATAAATTTAATAACAAATTAGACAAGAGACAATCAATGAGAAAACATCTTGTAGATCTGACAGTGAAGGAGGTGACATGGCTCAATGAGAAATATGCACTCATGAAGCTCACCGATACTCACCCCTTACCAGAGATGTTCCCAGGACAGTTTGTCGAGGTGAGAGTAGATCACTCCTCGCAAACCATGTTGCGCCGCCCCATCTCCATCCATTTTGTTGACCGCGAACACAATGAACTGTGGCTGTTGGTAGCAGTAGTTGGCGATGGCACCCATACGATCACTCATACCCCCGTAGGAGGAGTGCTCAACTGTATGTTATCCCTTGGTAATGGTTTCACCCTCCCCACCAATGAAGGACAGCGATGGCTGTTAACAGGCGGTGGAGTAGGGGTTGCACCGCTCCTCTATCTCGGTGCAGAGATGAAGAAAAGAGGTATCGAACCAACCTTCCTCCTTGGAGCGAGAAAGGCATCCGACCTTCTCCAGTTGCAGGAGTTTGAGAAATATGGTCGTGTCCTTGTCACCACAGAAGATGGCTCCGCCGGCGAGAAGGGATTTGTTACCAACCACTCGGTGTTGGACGAACACTTCGACCACATCAGCTGCTGTGGTCCCCTCCCAATGATGAAGGCAGTGGCACGCTATGCCGCGCAACATCATATCGCCTGCGAGGTGTCATTAGAGAATCAGATGGCCTGTGGCATCGGTGCCTGTCTCTGTTGCGTGGAGAAGACCCAGGAGGGCAATGTGTGTGTATGTAAAGAAGGACCTGTATTTGATATCAATAGACTGACATGGCAGAATTAAATGTAAACATAGCACAGCTCCAACTCAAGAACCCCGTGATGACAGCCTCAGGTACCTTTGGCTACGGACTGGAGTTTGCCGACTTCGTTGATCTCAGTAAGATTGGTGGTATCATCGTCAAGGGAACAACACTCAAACCACGTGAGGGCAACGACTATCCTCGTATGGCAGAGACAGCACGGGGAATGCTCAACTGCGTAGGACTGCAGAACAAGGGCGTAGATTATTTCTGTGAACATATCTATCCAGAGATTAAAGACATCGACAGTAGGATGATTGTTAATGTGAGCGGCTCATCCCCCGACGACTATGCAGCGTGTGCCGCACGTATCGATACTTTGGAGAAAATACCAGCCATCGAACTCAATATCTCCTGTCCCAATGTCCACGACGGAGGAATGGCTTTCGGTGTTACCTGTGCTGGAGCTGCCTCGGTGGTGAAAGCAGTGAGGGCACGTTACCACAAGACCCTCATCGTCAAACTCTCTCCTAACGTGACAGATATCACAGAGATTGCCCGTGCCTGTGAGGCTGAAGGTGCGGACAGCGTGTCGCTCATTAACACCCTGATGGGTATGGCCATCGACATAGAGAAGCGTCGCCCGGCACTCAGCATAGGAACGGGAGGATTGAGTGGACCAGCAGTGAAGCCCGTCGCCGTAAGAATGGTGTATCAGGTAGCGAAGGCAGTGAAGATACCAGTGATAGGACTTGGAGGTATCGCCTCGGCGAAAGATGCCATCGAGTTTCTTATGGCTGGAGCCACAGCCATAGAGATAGGTACCGCCAACTTCCTCGACCCCGCCATCACTGTGAAGGTGAGCGATGGTATCAGTCAATGGCTCGACGACCACGGATGTAAGCATGTGAATGAGATTATCGGTGCTGCACAGTAAGTGAGCCACTTTTTTGATAGAAAAACCACAATATTTGACCGACAAATGTCAGATGTTGTGGTTTTTGCTTAAATTTGCCCATCTATATGATAATTTTAGGTAAGAACTAACCAAAACAAACGCTAACGCAATGAATAAAAAAATCTATGTGCTGATGTTGGCATCTATGCTATCAGCAACAACCGCCTTTGCAGAAGACCTGCTCGCCTTCCCTGGTGCACAGGGTTGGGGACGCTTCGCCACTGGCGGTCGAAAGGGAACGGTTTATCATGTCACTAACCTCAACGACAGCGGTTCTGGCTCACTCCGCGATGCGGTGAGCAGTCCCAACAGAATCGTTGTGTTTGATGTGGCTGGTGTCATCAATATCAACAGTCGTATCATCTTTGCCAACAACCTCTATGTGGCAGGGCAGACAGCACCGGGCGAGGGTATCACCGTCTATGGCGATGGCGTCTCCTTCTCGGGGGCAACAAACACAATAGTGAGATACATGCGTTTCCGTATGGGACACGGCGGTTCATCGGGTAAGGACTGCGCTGGTATCTCCAACGGAACAAACATGATCTTCGACCACTGCTCCTTTGCTTGGGGACTTGATGAGACCTTCTCTATCAATCCCGATGGTAAGGGAGATATCGGCAATATCACCATCCAGAACTCTATCGTAGGTCAGGGACTGATGACCCACTCAGCAGGAGGATTGATGCAGGCTGATAACATCACCCTCTATCGCAACTTCTACTGCGACAACGCCACACGAAACAACAAGGTGAAGGGTGTCAACCAATATGCCAATAACCTCGTTTATAACTGGAAGAACGGTGCCTATATCATGGGTGGCGACTCAGAAGGTGACAGCTACTGTAACATCCAGAGCAACCTCTTTATCAACGGACCTGCCGTGGGTGGAGCTGCCTTCACCGGTGGTAATGCCAACTTCCATTTCTATGGCAATGACAACTGGCAGGACAGGAACCGTGATGGTGTGTATAATCCCTCAGAGGTGACCGACTACAGTGCATCCGACAGGAAGAGTACGCCCTACGACTACCCAAGCCTTGAGCTCTGGCCCGGCAATACGCTCATCGATAACCTCTTGCCCAGCGTAGGAGCCTCGCTGCCTTATCGCGACTACACCGACTATTACATGATTGATGAGGTCATGTCGTTTGGAACCAAGGGCGAACTCATCTCTAACGAGGCAAACCTTATCTATGGCGCACCCTCCACATGGAAGGTATGGACAGGCAATGCACGCGTAGATAGCGATGGTGACGGAATGCCTGATGCTTGGGAGACAGCCAATGGCACCAATCCCAATGTCAACGATGCCATGACGATTGCCGCCAATGGTTATGCCAATATCGAGAACTATATCAACAGCATCAGCGAAGCTACCGTAGATAAGTACCTTCGTCAGCCTATGTGTATGGAACTCGTCGAGAGCAGACAGACAGAGCTTGTCATCGCATGGCGCGACTACACACGTGGAGAAAAGGGATTTGAGGTAGAGATTAAGGGTGGTAGTTATGCCGACTATACCCGCGTGGCTGAGGTATCAGCAAACGCTACTACCGTGACAGTGGAGAATCTCACCGAAGCAACTACCTATAATGTGCGTATGAGAGCTGTGGGTGACAATGATACTTACTCCGACTATACCACAGCCGTAGTGATGAAGACACGTCCCAAGCAGGTGGAGATGGTTGATATCAACAACTACCAGGCGGACAACACATGGAAATCGACAGAAGGAGTATGGGATAACGTTACGACAGACATCTGGAGCGAAGGTGTTGCCTTTGCTGATGGTAACAAGGTGATGATCAACACCGATAACGACACTAAGATAACGCTCTCTGGTACACTCACTCCTGCCAGTATCGTAGTGAAGGGCTTGGGGCACATCACCATTGAAGGCGATGGAATGATTGCCGGTGAGGCCTCGCTCAACAAAGGTGGCGAGGGTACACTCTCGCTCAATACCTCTCATGCTTATAAGGGAGCTACCGTCAACCATGGTGGTGTGATAGAAGTCAAGACCCTTGCCAACGGCGGTGTCAACTCTTCTATCGGTGCTTCTGATGAGTTTGCACAAAACTGGATTTGCGACGGTGGTACCTACCGCTATACAGGTGGCAATGTCTCTACTAACCGCTCTATGATGGTTTATGGCAGTGCAACCCTGGATATCGCAGGCGCATCGACAGCAGTCACTATGACTGGTTCGATAGAGGGTTCTGGCGACTTCATCCTCGATGGTGCCGGTCAACTCACTGTGGCTACCAATAAACTCTTCACTATGGAGGGTGATGTGGTGCTCCGCGGCGGTAACCTCTATCTCTCTACTGCAGATATTGCCAAGGCTGGAATAGGAACGGCTGGCAGACTGGTGATGGCTGGCGGTAAACTCAGTACGAAGGGTGAGACAGAGGGTTATGAGACCTATAGCTTCCCCATGTATGTGAAAGAGGGTAGCACAAGTATCTTTGCACCCAACCGCAACTGCTACTGGAAATCGACTGTCACAGGTGCGGGCAATCTCCAACTTAATATTCCCTATCTGCGTGAATATGTGCAGGCCAACTTCCAGCAGTTCACCGGACGTCTTATCGCCAATGGCTTGAACTCAGGCAGTAATGGCAGTCTGTTGCTCTTCAACGGTAAGAACATTCCCAATGCTGTGGTTGAGGCAAAGGGCAATACCCGTGTGTGTGCATGGGAGACTAACGGCGACATCACCCTCGGTGGATTGTCGGGCACTTCAGGCACCTATCTCATGGGCTCATCAAAGAACACCAAGGGATTCAACTGTACTTGGCGCGTAGGTGGAGCAAACACCGATGAGACCTTTGCCGGTATTATCAACGACTGGTCGTGCAGTGGCTCTGGCTATACTGGTACCACCAATATCATCAAACAGGGAACAGGTGACTGGCGTCTCACCGGTAGCAATACCTATAGCGGAACGACAGTGATTAACGGTGGACGACTCATTGTCAACGGAAAGAACAGTGGTACAGGTAGTTATACCGTCAATGACGGAGCGACACTGGCAGGTCAGGGTACCATAAGCGGTACGGTCCTGGTAAAGAACGGTGGTACGCTACAGGCAGGTGATACGCTCATGAAGAAGACACTCACCCTTACTGCCGCTGTCAGTCTCCAGTCGGGCGCCACTGTCATCACTCCTGTCACATCCGAAGGTTTTAACAAGATTATGCTCAAGAGTGCGATGACGATAGGAGAGAACGTGACCCTCCAGCTTGCTGAAGGTAGTCTCGATGCTGCTCCCAATGATGGCACACAGTATCAGGTATTCTACCTCTCAATAGGTGCCTCTGTTAAGGGAACCTTTGCCAAGATTCTGCCTGAGACCCCAGGTGAAGGACAGACCTGGGACACCAGTGAACTCTATACCAAGGGTGTAATCAAAGTGGTAGGTGGCGAGAAAAACCCCAGCACTCCAGGCGAAGAGCCCGAACCAGAGCCTGTGGAGACTAAGACAGCCCTCCTTACCTGGGGCAATATGTCAACTGCCTCTTACGACAACAGTGGCATAAACAACATGCTCGTTGGTGTTGAAGGCGATGATGCAGAGGGCTTCTCTATGGTTGTCACCGGTAACCTCGCAAAATACTATACTGCTGCCGATAAGATTAACGTGGAATATAAGGACGCATCGCTCACACGCACAACCATAAAGTGTAGCAATGGTGCCGAGAACTCAGTCTTCCTGCCCGAGGGTGCCTATGCCACAAAGATTGACCTTTGGAGCTATACCAACGTCACTACGGCTAACCGCACTTGCTACTGGGCTAATGTGGGAGGTGTGGATTATACTGAGGAGACTGCCACCATCCTGGCTGCTACCAAGAACACAGGCAGTCCTAACCATGTGAGCTTCACCCTTCCCCGACTCGCTAATGTGGTGACTTTCAGAAATGCCGGTGAGCAGCAGTGTGTCATCGTTGCCATCGAGTATGAGTTGGGCGGTGCCAATGCCGTCAGCAACACAGCGGTGAATGTGCAGCCCGTGAGAACCGACTATTTCTCGCTCGACGGTAAGCGCATGGCAGAACCACAGAAAGGCATCACCATCGTAAGAACAACGATGTCTGATGGGCGTGTCATCTCACACAAGATAGTGAGATAATCATCGGAAAAAGTAGTGAGCCAGCTTCCTCGTCAATGAAGACAGAAGCATCCTGATGCTAAAGTAAAGAGGTAGCGCAGCAAACAGACAATATCATGATTACAGCGACAGTCATCTCTAAACAGGGTGATTGCCGCTGTAATTTTATTATTGGCAAGGTGATCAGCTGTTATCCCTTTCATCCTATATCGCCGCCCTCCATCGCCCCAAAAAATAAATGTAGATGAATTTTGGGAGAATATTGGAGAAATGTTGTATTTTTGCAGAAGAAAGAAAGTGTTATCCTTATATCATAAATAATGAAGAGAAAACTTTATTCAGTAGCTCGTTTGTTTGTAGCTATTGCACTTGTCAGCCTTGCCGCCTGTACGCCTGAGCAGACCGACTATTTTCAAGACCCCGGTCGTGGTGACAAGGTGAATGCAATGCAGGAGATAGACTTCGATATCAAGGTGGTGGTGAAAAACAATACCTACAAGGTGATTTTTGCCAAACATAACCTCACTCAGAAAGGTCTGACAGCTAAGGAGAGCGACCTGGGCGCCTTTTATGCCTGGGCAGCGCTGGACACATGGTACAAATACTATGTCTATTCATCGGGCGACAGCATCTTGTCTGATGTAGCCTTCAAGGATGATAAGCCAGGAGGATATGTCCCTGCCAACGCTCAGTATTATGTGCTGAACAGCGACAGCATAACGGGGAGTTATGCCCTTTATAACAATGAACATCGGCTGCGTGTGCTCGATATCGAACGCGATGATGTGGCACAGCATATCCTCGGAGCCGACTGGCAGATACCGACATTGGAGATGTGGGAGAAACTCTTCAGTGCTACGTCGGGATGCAACTGCGAGTGGGTGGATATCAACGGAGTCTATGGATGCAAGGTGACAAAGAAAGGTGTGCCCGGATATATGTTCCTCCCTGCTGCCGGGAAATTTGTCGGACAAAGAGGTTATGAAGCGGGAAAGACCGGTAACTACTGGACATGCGAGCTGAACGGCGAAGACATTGAGATGGCCAACACCTTCTGTTTCTATCAGGAAGAGACCTCGTCAGACCCGCTCCTGGTAGTGATGGACGGCAAGGAATACCGTCATGTCGGAATGCCTATCCGTCCTGTCAGACTGGTTCATGTCGAGGAACAATAACAGAATCAATAACTAATTTTTATTATCCAACTACTATGAATTTCAGAAACATTGCATTGATGGTAGTCTTCATGGCTACTACCTCAGCCTGGAGTGCCTCTGAGAAGAAAGGCACGACGGCAGTTTGGCTCAATCCCGAGGTGAACGAGCAGAACAGGGAAGCTCGCAGAGCCGACTTCTTTGGCTACGAGAACGACAGCAAGGCGAACAGCGGCGACAAGAGCCGTTCCAACCGTTACCTCTCGATGGAAGGCACATGGAAGTTTCATTTCGCCAGAAACTATTTCGACCGTCCCAAGGATTTCTTCTCTCTGAAGTTTGACGACTCTAAATGGACCAACTTCAATGTGCCTGGACTATTTGAAATCAACGGCTATGGCGACCGTATCTACAAGAATGTAGGATACGCCTGGTGTACTACCTTCGAGACCAATCCACCTTTTATAGGCGAGCGCGACAACTACACAGGCTCCTACCGCCGCACCTTCGTCCTCCCCGAGGCATGGGCAGGGCAGCAGGTCATCTTCCATGTGGGGTCGGCTACGAGCAATCTCATGCTCTGGGTCAACGGACGTTATGTGGGTTATAGTGAGGATGCGAAGATAGCTGCAGAGTTTGATATCACCAAATATCTCAAGAAAGGTAGCAACCTCATCGCTATGCAGGTGATGCGCTGGTGCGACGGCTCCTATCTCGAAGACCAGGACTTCTGGCGCTTTACCGGTATCGCACGCGAGGTGTATCTCTATAGTCGTCCCAAGACACATATAGCTGATGTGAGAGTGGAGGCTGGACTGAGTGCAACGATGAGCGACGGCGAACTGCGTGTGGCTGTAGATGTCGCCAATGCCAAAGGCTCACAGCTCTCTGCTACCCTCAGTGGACACGGACTTTCAGGGCTCTCCCTCACCCCCACCGATGTGAAGAAGAATGGTAGCAGCCTGTTTACTGCCAAGGTGACCAACGTGAAAGCCTGGACGGCTGAGACCCCCAACCGCTACCAGCTCACACTCACCCTGAAGCAGGGAGAGAAGACGCTACAGGTGGTGCCTGTGAAGATAGGTTTCCGTAAGGTAGAGATAAAGAACGGGCAGCTCCTCGTTAACGGCAAGGCTGTGCTTATCAAGGGAGCCGACCGCCATGAGCTCGACCCCGACAGTGGTTATGTGGTGAGTGTGGAGCGCATGGTTGAGGATATCAAGATAATGAAGCAACTCAACATCAACGCTGTGCGCACTTGCCACTATCCCGACGACCCACGCTGGTATGACCTCTGCGACGAATATGGTATCTATGTCACTGCTGAGGCCAACATAGAGAGTCATGGTATGGGCTACGGTGACAGGACGCTGGCTAAGAATGTAGCCTTTAAGAAGGCTCATTTGGAACGCAACGAAGCTAATGTGAAGTCGTTTATCAACCACCCCTCCATCATCGTGTGGAGCTTGGGCAACGAGGCAGGCTATGGACCTAACTTCGAGGCTGCCTACGACTGGATTAAGGCCTATGACACAACACGCCCCGTGCAGTATGAGCAGGCCGGACAGCATGGCAAAACAGATATCTTCTGTCCGATGTATTATGGTTATGAGGGATGCGAAGCCTATAGCAAGGGCGACAATCCACGTCCCCTCATACAGTGCGAGTATGCTCATGCCATGGGCAACTCCATGGGTGGATTCAAGGAATATTGGGACTTGGTGAGAAAGTATCCCAAATATCAGGGAGGATATATATGGGACTTTGTAGATCAGGGACTGCGCGACAAGAGTCCTGTCACGGGTAAGGAGATATTTACCTATGGTGGCGACTACGGGCGTTATCCTGCCAGCGACTACAACTTCAACTGCAACGGTATCATTGCTCCCGACCGTAAGTTGAACCCCCACGCCCATGAGGTGCAGTATTTCTATCAGAATGTGTGGATAGAAGACAAGGGTGTGAAGGACGGTAAGATAGAGGTGTATAATGAGTTCTTCTTCAGGTCACTCGACAATCTCGAACTCATCGCCCAGGTGGTTCCCTTAGACACTAATCATGTAGCATTGCTGAGTTCACGCACCCTTTTGCGCAACATCGGTCCCGGTGAGCGTAAGAGCGTGGTGTGGGCTGAGCTGAAGGAGAAAGTGGCTAAAGTGACAGCTGCCTATCCCGAGCGCGAGGTGGTGGTCAATCTCTTTGTCCGCACCATCGATGCGGAGCCACTCATCGACAGCAAGCAGGTGATAGCCAAGCGCCAGTTTACCGTCAATGCCTTTACTTATCCTGTTGTCAACGAGCTCTGCAGCAAACAGGGCAAGGGGGTAGCTGTGGTGGAGACCAAGGCTTATGTCAGTATGGAGGCTGCCGGCACCAAAGTGACTATAGGCAAATGGACGGGATGGATAGACTATCTCGATATCAACGGGCGTGAGATGTTCCAGAACCGCATGTCTATGGTGCCCGAGTTCTGGCGCGCACCCACCGATAACGACTATGGTGCACAGTTGCAGAACAAACTGCGGGTATGGCATCAGCCCGAGATGAAGCTCCTTGAGGTGAAGATAGGAGAGGAGGGTACTGCCCGCAAGGTGACAGCCCATTTTGATATGCCCCGTGTGCAGGGCAAACTCACCATGACTTATCTTCTCACCGTGAGTGGCGAGCTGGTGGTGAACGAGAAGATGGAGATTGCTCCCGACAGCAAGGTGCCCGACATGTTGCGTTATGGTATGCAGATGGTGATGCCCCAGCGTTTTGACCGCATCAACTATCATGGCCGTGGACCTGTGGAGAACTATATCGACCGCAACAACAGCGAGTTTGTTATCATCGATGATGCTGCTGTGAAAGACCAGTATTTTGGATATGTCCGTCCTCAGGAAAGTGGCAACCATACCGATGTGCGCCGTTTCAGCGTCTATGACAGTCGTGATGGTGAGGGTCTGAGTATCCTTGCCACGGGAGCGATGGAGTGCAGTGCGCTCAACTATCTTACTGAGGACCTCGACGATGGTCAGCACAAGGATAAGGCGTGGGGCCGTCACAGCGGCGACCTCATAGAGCGTCCGTTTACGCAGGTGCACATCCAGCAGCGCCAGTTTGGTTTGGGCTGTGTCAACAGCTGGGGGGCATGGCCACGTGCTCCTTACTGTCTGAAGGCACCGGGTATCCACGACTTCACGTTTATCATCCAGGCCTATAAGAAATAATAAGAAATAAGCGTAAAAGGAGCGGGGGTGTATCAGCATAAGCGTTGATACACCCCCGTTTCTTTATCCCCCCTTCAGTCAACTGACATCTTGGTCAGATTCTATCCAGCACGATACTGATAAGGTCGTCAATCTTTCCTTTATAGTTGGTGTTGGCCCGCCCGGCTACGCGGTTGGCTATCACCATGCAACAGGTGGTGGCCCGATGCCCTAAGAGCAGCGAGAGACCAGCGAGCGCAGAGCTCTCCATCTCGAAATTGGTCACCTTATGTCCTTCATACTCAAACGATTCAATCTTCTCGTTCTGATGTGGGTCAGCCAGTGGCACACGCAGTTGTCTTCCCTGTGGCCCGAAGAATCCGCCACAGGCTATCGTCACTCCTCTCACCATATCCTGGCGTGCGATACGCTCCACCATCTCCCTGTCGGCATGCACCACATAAGGGTGGGGGATACATTGGTTGCCTTTCCAACCCAGGTGATTGATGAGTGCCCGTTCCATGTCGATGTCGCACACCTCATCGCGTCCGCCGTAGAAGTTGAGCAGACCGTCAAACCCGATAGAAATCTCGGAGCATATAAACGAGCCTTCGGGGGTGAAGGGCTGCAGTCCGCCGCAGGTACCCACTCTCACTATCTCTAATGTGCGGTGTTGCGGGTAGTCGTCACGTGTGTCGAAGTTGATATTGGCGAGCGCATCGAGCTCGTTCATCACGATATCTATGTTGTCGCATCCTATACCTGTTGACACCACGGTGATACGTTTTCCCCGATAAGTGCCTGTGACGGTGTGAAACTCACGGCTCTCCACCTCACACTCGCGGCTGTCGAAATGCGATGCCACCAAATCTACTCTCCCCGGGTCGCCCACGAGGATAACCTTGTCGGCGAGCTCTTGCGGTTTGACGTGTAGGTGGAACACGCTGCCGTCGGCATTGATAATCAGTTCTGAGGGTTGGTATTTCATAGTTTTCTCCTATTATGAAGGTTATTGATAGGCTGTGTCAGTGTCCTATGGCGTTGTTCTCATCGTTTCTGAGCTGTTTCTCGTCTTTCAGTGCCTGTTGTCTGAGTTGTTCCAGCTCCTGTTCGTTGTCGATGATGACGGTGTGCAGTTCTTCCTTTTCCACTGTAGTGCCCTGCGCATAGGTCTTCCGCTGTCTGTCGAGCGTGTTCTCCAGTCGTTTGATGTCGTTCCACTGTTTCTCGAGTTGACGGTATCTCTGTCTCGTGTCAGCTGTTTTGAAGTCGCTGAGTCGGTGATAGATGGTCTGGTCGTTAATGACGAAGTCAAACTGATGCTGCGCCTTCTCCTGTTGTCTCTCTTTGAGCAGCTGGAGTCGTTGCAGTGCTTCCTTTCTCTTCTTCCCGTTGCCCCAGGTGTCGGCGATGCGTGAGAGCGTAGCGAGCGCTTTCATTTGCTCTTCGCCAATGACGTTGACATCATAGGTGAGTCGGGTGTCGTTGGGGATGAAGGTATAGATACAAACATTGTCGGCGGATTGGTTTCTGTCGCTGACAAACCATCCGATATTCTCCAGGTCGTCGATGACCATCATATAGTCGTTGGCGGTAGAGTTGAATGGCATTCCGATGTTCTCTGCCGTGAGGAAAGCTCCTTGGTCGGCATCATATCTTGTGACGAAGATGTCGTAGCCACCAATGCTCTCGCTCCCCATGGCAGCGAAATAGAAGGTGGTGCCGTCAGTCATCATAAAGGGATAGTTGGGCTGGGCATACGTGGTGTCGATACCTGCCAGGGGCATGGGGGCGGTCCAGCTGTTGCCTATGAAGTCGGCGGTGTAGAGTCTCATGCTCCCATCGTTCTGCTGGGCAGAGAAATAGCATTTGTCCTTCATCTCGTTGACGCTCACCACGGCATGGGGTTGCTCTTCGCTGAGAAAGAATCTGTTGTAGGTGTCAACCGTTCCCACCTCGGGATTGAGTTTCAGATAGTTGAACAGTTCCTCTTTCTTTATTACCAGACTGTCGATAACCATCACCTTTTGTGTGGCGTTTTCCATGCGTTTTATGCGTTCCTGCATCATCTTCTCCTCTTCGGTGAGCTCCACCACAGGGTGTTTGGCCTTCCTTACGCGTTTGCGTTGTGCGGAGATAGGTTGTAGGATGAGGGCGAGCATCAGAGCGGTGAGTATAGCGATTTTCTTCATGTCTCAGTGTGCTTAATATAATAAAGTGTGTGTGATTTGTTGGCGAAGATAATGCAAATGGTTGAAAATGCCAAAAAAAACAGAGCTATTTCCGATTTTTTCTCTAATTTTGCAGGCATGATGACTAAAGTGACAGTGACCGATAGTGACCTTCGGCGTGCAGCGCAGGAAGGAATGGATGCGTTTATCGCCGTATTTGTTGATGCCCTCCGCCGTGTTATCGGTGATGAGTTGAATGCCGAGACGATGGCACGTCTCAATAGTTGGCAGCTCACCCTTTTGGGTTACGACATCCTGCGGAGCGAGGTGATGGATGGTGGCTTTGTGCAGCTCATCCACAACGGCTATGGCCCCTTCTTCTTCCTCAATCCCTTTGCCAAGATGCTGAAGCAATGGGGAATGCGCGACCTCTCGAAGATGATCTACGAAGCCCATACGCTCTATCTGCAATATAAGGATGAGATAGCCGTTGACTGCAGCGACGATGAGTTTATGGCGATGTTTGAACGCTTCCCTGAGTTCGACGACCTCGACGATGCCTTTGTCGAGCACGAGGAGGAGTTTACGTCGCAGGTGGCACACGTCATCGACGAAAACATAGAGAAGTTTGCCGAGGTGACCGACCCTGGCAAGGCGTGAAGACGACGATGCCCTCACTGATCACAGGAGAACAACGAAGAGAAGATGAACAAGGAACAAGAACTGATAAGAAAGAAGAGTGCGGTGAACATCCGCAATAAGAAAGCCTCGTTTGAGTATTTCTTCATCGAGACTTACACGGCAGGTATCGTGCTCACAGGCACCGAGATAAAATCTATCCGTCTCGGCAAAGCCAGTCTGGTGGATACCTTCTGCTACATCAACAATGGTGAGATATGGGTGAAGGGAATGAACATCACCCCCTATTTCTATGGCTCCTATAACAACCATGAGGCCAAGCGGGACCGCAAACTCCTGCTCAACCGGCGCGAGATAGCACGTCTTGAGAGTGCTACCAAGCAGACTGGTTACACCATCATCCCCCTGCTCGTGTTCCTCGATGAGCATGGGCGCGCCAAGATGGACCTCGCCCTCTGCAAAGGTAAGAAAGAGTTTGACAAGCGACAGACACTCAAAGCCAAAGAAGACCGCCGCGAGATGGATAGGGCGATGAAGCATTATTGATGCACCCTTCTTTTCCACCAATTTTTTTTATCAAACCACATTTTCATGATTTCAAAGATAGCCTCCCAGCGCATCCTCATCCTCGATGGTGCCATGGGAACGATGATACAGAGCTATGGTCTCAGCGAAGACGATTTCCGCGGACAGCGTTATGTTGCCTGTCAGGGTACCCTGTGCGGCAACAACGACATGCTCAACCTCACCCGTCCCGATGTGATAGCCGATATACACCGTCGTTATCTTGAGGCAGGTGCAGACATCATCACCACCAACACCTTCTGCTCGCAGACCATCTCACAGAAAGAATACCACCTTGAAGCCGATGCCTATGCCATGGCACTCGAGGGAGCGAGGATAGCACGGCAGATGGCCGACCGCTATGCTACCGAGGAGCGACCACGGTGGGTGGCTGGTTCGGTGGGACCAACCAACAAGACCTGCTCGATGAGTCCCGATGTGAGCAATCCCGCCGCACGCAACATCACCTATGACGAGCTATTTGATGCTTATCTCTCACAGGGCGAGGCACTTATCGAAGGAGGTGTTGACCTCATTCTCATCGAGACCATCTTCGATACCCTCAATGCTAAGGCTGCCCTCGCTGCCATGCAGGAGGCGATGAGGCGACGACAGCGTGAGGTGCCCGTGATGCTCAGTGTGACGGTGAGCGACCTCAACGGACGAACACTCAGCGGACAGACACTCAGCGCGTTCCTCGCCACCATGAGCAGTTTCAAGGTCTTCTCCTTGGGGCTCAACTGCTCCTTCGGTGCAAGGCAGATGAAACCCTTCCTTGCTGAACTCGCTGCCAAAGCGCCCTGCTTTGTGTCAGCCCATCCCAATGCTGGTCTGCCTAATGCGATGGGTGAATATGATGAGACACCAGCATCGATGGCAGCGCAGATAAAAGAGTTTGTCGATGAACAGCTCGTCAATATAGTAGGTGGTTGTTGCGGCACCACCGATGAGTTTATCCGTTGCTATCCCGCCCTCGTCGAGGGCAAGACCCCACGACAACCTCAGCCTAAGTGTCCCCACCTGCAGCTCGCAGGACTCGAACCCCTTGAGGTGAAGGAGGATAAGATGTTTGTCAACGTCGGCGAGCGTTGCAATGTGGCTGGCTCGAGGAAGTTCCTCAGGCTCATCAAAGAACATCAGTACGAGGAAGCACTGGGCATCGCACGCCGCCAGGTGGAAGATGGTGCGCTGGTCATCGACGTTAATATGGACGATGGGCTGCTCGACGCTGAGCATGAGATGACCACCTTTCTTAATATGATAGCTGCAGAGCCCGACATCGCCAGAGTGCCAGTGATGATTGATTCCTCACACTGGGAGGTGGTGGAGGCAGGACTGAAATGTGTGCAGGGCAAGGCCATCGTCAACTCCATCTCCCTCAAGGAGGGCGAGGAGGTGTTCCTCCACCACGCACGCTGTGCCAAACGTTTTGGGGCAGCGGTTGTCGTGATGTGTTTCGACGAGGAGGGACAGGCCACCACCTTCGAGCGACGTATTGCCATCGCCAGCCGCGCCTACCGTTTGCTCATCGAAGAGGTGGGCATGTGCGCCAACGATATCATCTTCGACCCCAACGTGCTCGCTGTAGCCACGGGTATCGAAGAACACGACGCCTATGCCCTTAGTTTCATCCATGCCACCGAGTGGATAAGGCATTACCTGCCCGGAGCCCATGTGAGTGGCGGCGTGAGCAATCTCTCCTTCGCCTTCCGTGGCAACAACGCCTTGCGCGAGGCGATGCACGCCGTGTTCCTCTATCATGCCATCGCTAAGGGCATGGACTTTGGCATCGTCAACCCCAATAGCAGTGTGACTTACGACGATATACCCGCCCATCAACTCAAGGTGATTGAGGATGTTATCCTCTATCGACATGCCGATGCCTCCGAACGACTGGTGGCGATGGCAGAGGAGATGAAGGAGGCGGCACAGGCTGCTGGCACCAACACCTCAGCTGATACAGCACAACAGGAGGCATCATGGCGCTCCTGGCCTGTGGCCGACCGCATCGCCGAGGCTATGGTGAAGGGCGTGGCCGACTGGCTCGAGACTGATATCACGGAGGCACTTCAGTGTTTCCCCCATGCCGTAGATATCATCGAAGGTCCACTCATGCAGGGCATGAACACCGTGGGCGAACGCTTCGGCAGCGGAAAGATGTTTCTCCCACAGGTGGTGAAGTCGGCGCGCACAATGAAACGTGCCGTAGCACTGCTGCAACCCGCCATCGTGGCGCAGCAACAGGGAGGCGCAGCGAAGGCTGGAAGGGTGCTCCTTGCTACGGTCAAGGGCGACGTGCACGACATCGGAAAGAACATCGTCGGCGTGGTAATGAGCTGCAACAATTACGATGTCATCGACCTCGGTGTCATGGTGCCGGCACATCAGATAGTGGAAAAGGCCATCGAACTGAAGGCTGACATCATCGGACTCAGTGGTCTCATCACGCCGAGCCTCGAGGAGATGGTGGCGGTGGCACGTGAGATGGAGCGGGCAAACCTCGATATTCCTATCATGATTGGTGGGGCGACAACGAGCGAGATGCATGTGGCGGTGAAGATAGCACCCGTCTATAGCGGACCAGTGGTGTGGATGAAGGATGCCTCGCAGAATGCTTTGGTCGCCAGCCGACTGCTCAATGCGACTTCTGCCGATGACTATGTGAAGGAACTCAATGAAAAATACGAAGATATGCGAACCGAATATTCCAACGAACAGCAGCAACTCTCATCATTAGCCGACGCGCGAAGCAACCGACTCAAACTCTTCTCGCTCTTCTTCGCAGCTCTCCTCGGCTGTATATCTGCCGTGGCGCAGCCCAAAAGGGAGTTTCGCGGAGCATGGATTCAGTGTGTCAACGGACAGTTTCTGGGCATGACCAGTGACGAGATGCAGCACACCCTTGCCTATCAGCTCGACGAGTTGCAGAAGGATGGGGTGAACGCCATCATCTTCCAGGTGCGCCCCGAGTGTGATGCGCTCTATCCCAGTAAGATAGAACCATGGAGTCGCTTCCTCACAGGGCAGCAGGGTAGGGCTCCCCAACCTTATTGGGACCCGCTGCAGTTTATGGTGGATGAGGCGCACCGGCGTGGCATGGAGCTCCACGCGTGGATTAATCCCTATAGGGCGAAGACCAAGGGCACCACAGCGCTCTCTCCCCGACATATCGCTATCACTCATCCCGAGCGTGTCTTTGCCTATGATGGGCAGTATATCATGAACCCTGGCATCGCGGAAAACAGGAGCTATATATGTAATGTGGTTGGAGATATCCTCCGCCGTTATGATGTTGATGGACTGCATATCGACGATTATTTCTACCCCTATCCTGCGGCAGGTGTCACCATCCCCGACGACAGGGAGTATCAGCTCAATAGCAATGGCATTGCTGACAGGGGCGACTGGCGACGATACAATGTCAACCTCTTTATCCGCCAGCTGCATGACACGATTAAAGCAGTGAAACCCTGGGTGAAGTTTGGTGTGTCGCCCTTCGGCATCTATCGCAACAGCAATGTAAGCGAGATAGGTAGCAACACCAAGGGACTGCAAAACTACGACGACCTCTATGCCGATGTGCTCCTGTGGGTGAACAATGGCTGGATAGATTATTGCGTGCCGCAGATTTATTGGCAGGTGGGGCATCCTACTGCCGACTATAAGACGCTGCTGGAGTGGTGGAACCGCTATGCTGCCCACCGTCCCCTCTTTATCGGAGAGGATGTGGAGCGCACCGTGAAACATGCTGACACTCAGCATCCTCAACAACATCAGATGGCAGAGAAGTTTGGGTTAAGAGGAAAGATGAACAATGTGCAGGGGGCTGTGCTCTGGTACGCCAAGGCAGCAGTGGATAACGTAGGCAACTATGGTACGCTGCTGCGCAACAAGTATTGGGCAGTGCCCGCACTCCAACCCCGCATGCCCTTTATCGATGACAAAGCACCGGGGAAGGTGAAGAAGCTCAAGGTGATTGAGGTAGCCGGTGATAAGGTCCTCTTTTGGACTGCCCCAAAGGGTAAGGACTGGCGCGACAATCCCCACCGCTATGTCGTCTATCGTTTCGAAAAGGGAGAGAAGCAAGAGCTCGCCAATCCCCGCCATATAGTAGCCATCACGCCCGACCCCTTCTATAAACTGCCCTCCGCCGACCGCGCCACGTATGTGGTTACGACGCTCGACCGATTGCAGAACGAGAGCAGGGGGGTGAAGAAAAAGGTGAAGTAAAGAGAGAAGAAATGTGTGCGCGAGATATAAAAAGGGTTGTTGCCAGAGCAACAACCCTTTATTATTATCATCTCAGGAGACTTCACTCCGATTCATCTTCGACGACGAGGCGCTTTGCCTCGCTGTCGCAGTCTATCCTCACCGCCTGACTCTCTGTCAGCGAACCCGTGAGAATTTTCTCTGTCAGCAGGTCTTCGAGATATTGCTGGAGCGCACGTTTCAGCGGGCGAGCCCCATACTGGATATTATACCCCTCGTGCGCTAGGAAATCGATGGCGGCAGAGGTGAGTGTCATCTCATGCCCTAAGGCAGTCATGCGCTGCATGATGCCGTGGAGTTCGATCTCTACGATTGAACGAATGGAAGGCAGCGAGAGCTGGTCGAAGGTGATGATGTCGTCTAAGCGGTTGAGGAACTCCGGTGCAAACTGGCGGCTGAGCGCCTTCTCTACGATGCTACGCGCACGCAGACGATCAGCCTCATCCATGTTAGGACCTATCGAATGTTGCTGAAAACCAATACCATGAGCAAACTCACTGAGCTGTCGAGAGCCCGCATTGCTCGTCATGATGATAATTGTGTTTCGGAAATCAATATGCCTGCCACTGCCATCGGTCAGCCTACCCTCGTCGAGCACCTGGAGCAGCAGGTTGAACACGTTGCCATGTGCCTTCTCTATCTCGTCGAGCAACACGATGGAGTAGGGTCGGCGACGCACCCTTTCTGTGAGTTGTCCACCCTCGTCATATCCCACATAACCCGGAGGCGCACCAACGAGGCGCGATGTGTTGAAACTTTCGGTAAACTCGGACATATCCACACGGATGAGCGCATCTGCTGAACCGAACATTTCTATCGCCAACTGCTTGGCGAGGTATGTCTTGCCCACCCCCGTGGGACCCAGAAACATGAAAGCCCCTATTGGGTGGTTGGGCTCCCGCAGTCCCACCCGGTTGCGCTGAATAGCCCTCACTATCTTGTCGATGGCATTGTCTTGTCCTATCACCCTGTTTTTCAGTCGGTCAGCCATTCCGAGGAGCCTTTCCGTCTCACTCTCTTCGATGCGCTCCATCGGTACGCCAGCGATGCGCGACACCACGGTGGCTATCTCCTTTTCCGTCACTGCAGTCTGCTGTGAGGCGAGCTGGCGCTGCCATTGCTCCGTTACCCGTTCTATGCTCCGTTCGAGACTCGTCTGCTCATCGCGATACTGCGCCGCAAGCTCGAAGTTTTGCTCTTTCACCGCCCCGTTCTTCTTGTTCTTCACCTCTGTTAGCATCTTCTGCATCTCAGTGATGGCCGTCGGCGTGCCCGTAGCCACGAGACGCTGATGCGCCCCCGCCTCGTCTAAGGCATCGATGGCCTTGTCGGGAAACTGCCTGTCTGTCACATAGCGCTCCGTAAGTCGCACACACTGCTCTATGGCGTCGGGGGTGAACCGTACATGATGGTGCTCCTCATACCGTTCGCGCAGGTTGTTGAGAATCTGCAGCGTCTCATCAGCCGAGGTCGCCTCTACGATAATCTTCTGGAACCTGCGCTCCAGCGCCCCATCCTTTTCAATTGTTTTCCGATATTCGTCGAGCGTGGTGGCACCGATACACTGTATCTCGCCCCGTGCGAGCGCCGGTTTGAGAATGTTGGCTGCATCCATCGATCCCGGTGCCGAACCCGCCCCCACGATGGTGTGAATCTCATCGATGAAGATAATGATGTGAGGGTTTTGCTTTAGTTCCTTGACCAATGCGTTGATACGCTCTTCAAACTGTCCACGGTATTTGGTGCCCGCCACGAGTGAGCTGAGATCGAGGTTTACCACACGTTTGCCGAAGAGCAATGGAGAGGTCTGTCGGCTCACTATTCTCTGCGCCAGTCCTTCAACGATGGCACTCTTTCCTACGCCCGGTTCACCGATGAGCACTGGGTTGTTCTTCTTCCGTCGGCCCAGAATCTCCATCACGCGCAACAGTTCCTCTTCCCTGCCTATGACTGGGTCGAGTTTTCCCTCTTCCGCAGCCTTTGTGATGTCGGTACCGAAGTTGTCGATGAGCGGTGTACCGCTCTTCTTCTGTTCCTTGGTCGTCGTCTTATTAAAGGAGGTAGGTTCGGGATAGAAATCATCGAGTGCATCGTCCTCTTCAGCGCTTTTTGCTGAGAGTCGCCTCTTCACCCCCTCATAGTCCATCATTCTCTCTTCGAGCGCTTTCTTTGCCTTTGACTGACTAACGTCGTGGAGGATAGCGAGCAGGAGATGCTGTTCATCTACCATCTCATCGTGTAGCATGCGCGCCTCGATGATGGCGAGTTTGAGCAGGTTGTTGGCGTGCTCACTGAGCGTCACCTCGCCTATATTGCCAGCGCGCTCCGTGCTGTCAGCGTCGGTGGATGAGGAGAGGAGCTGTCGGAGGGCAGCGATATCCACATTGCTCTCACGAAGAAGGCGTGTGATGATACCCTCCTCAAGGCGGAGCATGGCAAGGAGCAGCTGCTCGGGTTCTACCTTACTGCTGTTGGTGCGTACAGCCTCCTCGCGACTGAAGGATAGTATCTCCGATACACGCGGCGAAAATTGACTTGTCATAATATCTTGATTATTGAAATGTTTATACTTTATTACTCGTTTCCAAAAGAGCTCTTAGCAAAAAGTGTGCCAATCGTGTGAAAAGTAGGTCGCTTAGGCAAAAAAATATGCCCTATCTTCATAAGAAGACGAAAAGGACCTGATATTTGTGTAAAAAAATTTGAGGGTGGATAAGCCCACCCTCAACCAACACAAAAACTAAACTAGACTTAACTAAGGCCACTGATATTTTCGCAAACGCCATGTAGCCTTTGCAAAGATACGAATTATTTGTTATCGTGCAACCTTTTAAGCTATTTATTTGACTTTGAGTGGTGGAATTCCACTTTTTTATGTTTATTCAGCATATTTGCTGATGAGTTGTTCCGCCTGCGGGTCGCCCATCTCCTTAGCTTTGAGCAGATGGATGCGTCCCTCGCTCTTCATGCCCGACAGACACTGTGCCAGACCGAGGAAGAGGTAGCCGTCGCTATGTTCAGGTGCTGCCTCTATGCAGGCCTTTGCCGTGGCGATGGCAGCAGGCAGCAGGTTGACCCTTATCTCGAGCGAGGCCTTCTCAGCATAGAAGAATGCGTTGGAGGGTTGCAGTGCTATCGCCTGCTCATAGTCGTTGAGCGCTTGCTGATAGAGTCGTCCGCCGACACATGCCTGTGCGCGCTCATAATAGAAGGTGGCAGAGAGGTTGGCAGGCATGAGACTGGCATAGCTGTTGTAGTCGTTGAATGCCTTGCGGTAGTTGTTGCAGCGCATGTGAGCCCGTGCTCGGAGCAAGAGATAGGGTGCGGCATCTTTGAGCAGTGGCACAGAGAAGGTGACCACGGCGCTGTCGAGCAGCGACAGGGCGGCAAGGCTGTCGCCCAGCAGTTCCTTGCATTCGGCCATTGTGGCATAGGTCTCGGCATCGGCATCACCCCTTTCGTGGAGCGGCACGAGCGACGAATAAGCCTCGGCATAGCGGTGCTGGAAGAGATAGAGACGCGAGGCAAACTTGAGATAGAGGGGGAGCGGGTGGAGCGCATAGGCTGACGTCGCCTCGTGGATGGCCTTGTCGAAGGTCCAGGGGGTGAAGTGCGTGAGCGTGTCGCTGACAAGTTGGCGACTGATGAGCTGTGCATACGAATAGTGCACCCCCGCTTCCTGCTCCTTAGCCTTCTCGGCGGCAGTGTTCTCCGACGGTTGGCAGCGCTCCAGTGCCTGCTGCATGTCGGCATCGGCATCGGCATAACGCTGATGTGCCGAAGCAAGGTTGGCACGACTGATGAAGCCCTCGGGCGACGACGGGAAGGCTGCAATAAAATCTTCTATCACCTGCGCATAGGAGGCAATACTCGTTGAGTCAACAGCCGCACCGGCGAGAAAGAGTGTGAGTTCTGCCTGCTGTTGATCGGCGGGCAACGCCTTCTTGATGCCTATCTGTCGGAGCGTGGCATCGTTGATGCTCAGACCGTTGGTGTGCAGCGCATTGACGAGGTTGATGCTCACGCCATAGCCCCTGTGGGATGATGCACCTCCGTCGGTGAGGAAGAGTGCCACCGCCTTACCCTCGTCGTCGAGCAGGGGAGCACCGCCGTCGTTGGCAGTGAGGTGTGACTCTGTCGTCACCTTGGCATCAGTGGGGAAGCTGACGGTGTAGTAGGGCAGACTGTCCTTCACAGTCTCCACCCGCTCGGCAGTGGCAGTGATGAGCTCACCCTTTTTCTTCGTAGAGTAGGGCTGGAGCCACAGAGGCTCACCTACACCTAAGGTTTTCTTACTGAGTGTGAGAGGTTGGCACTTGTCGATGTTGATTTTCAGCTTCACCACATCGTAGTTGTTGTCGGCGCCGAGGATAGCAGTTACGGGCCACTCTTTACCCTTAGTATCGATAGCTATGGCGCGTGATGCTCCGAGGAAGGGTTGGAGCAGTGCCACAGCCTCGCCCCCGCTGCCCACGAAGAAGGCATTGGTGCTGCCAAGCAGACGGTTGTTGGCATTGAAGGTCTTTACTGTCACTATCGAGCGTGCTGTCTGTCCCGCCCATTTGGGTTGGGCACTGGCGGTGAGCCATGCGAAAAGCATGAACACCACGATGAGCGACTGGCGGAGCAGGGCACGGGCATTGCTTACTGCTGCCTTGGTGATGCTGCTGCCGCTGAGCATCTGTGCTATCTCCTCTACCCGCTGCTCGTAGCTGAGTATGCGCATATGGCTGTTGGTCACCCCATCATCCTCGGTCTTCTCCACCTTATAGTGGGTGGTGCCGAGGGCGGCTATCTGTGGTAGATGGGTGATGCTGATGACCTGTCGTCCCTGCTGTCCCATCTGCTGCATGATGAGCGCCATGCGTTCGGCTATCTTCCCACTCACACCCGTGTCTATCTCATCGAAGATGACCGTGGGCAGGTGAATGGTACGGCTTATCATCGCCTTGAGTGAGAGCATGACACGAGCCACCTCACCGCCCGATGCCACCTGTGACACTGGGAGCAGTTCGCTTCCGCTGTTGGCACTGAAGAGGAAGGAAACGCTGCTCATGCCCAGCTGACCGAGTGGTGCCTCGGTGAGTTGCACAGTGAAACGCACGTTGGGCATGCCTAGGTCGCGCAGTTGGGTGAGCATGGTCTCTTCGATGGTGGGGATGGCAGCCTCACGCTGGCTGTGGAGCTGTGAGGCAAGGGTGACACACTCTTCGTGCTGTTTGTTAATCTGTGCCTTGAGCATCTCCAGTTCCTCATCGCCATGGTCGATGCCCATGAGCTGATGTTCTATCTTTTGTCGTTGTTCGATGAGCTCTTCCACATGCTCGCAGTGGTATTTTCGCTCAAGCGCATAGAGCGTGTCGAGACGGTTGTTGACGGTATCGAGTGCTGAGGGGTCGAAGTCGGTATCTTCCAACTGGCGTCCTATCTCTCCAGCCACATCCCCCAGTTCTATGCGGCAGCTCTCTATGCGTTCCACCAAATCGTGGGTAGCAGGCAGGAGCTGCTGGAGCGAGGCCAGCGTGTCGCGTGTGGAGCGCAGTTGTCGCACGATGCCTGTGTCGTCGTTGGAGAGGAGCTCATCGACCTTATAGAGCGCACCTTTAATCTCTTCGGTGTGGCTCATCATGGTCGCCTGCTGTTCCAGCTCCTCCTGTTCGCCAGCAACGAGGTGAGCCTCGGTGAGCTCGCTGTATTGGAAGCGCAGGAAGTCGGCTCTCTCTCGAGTAGTGGCGAGCGCCTTCTCCATCTCTTCACAGTGGGCCTTCATCTCCTGATAGCTGGCATAACACGCCTTGAACGCAAGCAAAGTGTTTTCGCTCCGGGCGATGATATCCACCACCTCCATCTGGAAGTTGGCAGTGCCGAGGAGCAGGTTCTGATGCTGCGAGTGGATGTCGAGGAGCTGGCTACCCAGCTCCTTCAGTGTGCTGAGTGCCACAGGCGTGTCGTTGATGAATGCGCGACTACCGGCTGTAGGGGTAAGTTCGCGGCGCAGGATACACTGCTTATTGTCGTTGTCTAAATCGTGGTTATAGAAAAAGCGGGAGAGGTCGTAGGCTGAGATGTCGAATGAGGCTTCTATCACGCATTTCTTATCGCTCCTGCGGAGCATGCGTGATTCGGCACGCTGACCCATGAGCAGGGAGATGGCGCCGAGGATGATGCTCTTGCCAGCACCTGTCTCTCCGGTGATGACAGAGAATTCGGATCGGAAGTCGATATCCAGCTTATCGATGAGTGTGAAATTACTTATATATAAATGTGTGAGCATACTGTTTACTGCTTTATTTTGTTCCAAGCGTTGCTCTGCGAGGCATTGATGGCCATGAGCAGATCATAGACGGTCTCTTTCTCCTTTGGTGTGCCTTTGCCTTTATAGATATTGGCGAGTTCATCGCGCTTGAAGTCGGTCCATATCTGTGGAAGCAGACTCAGCGGTTTGCTGTCATGTGCGCCCTTCAGTCCGGTCTGCAGTGCCTCGGTGATATTGGTGCGACCACGCTCCACGTTGGTAGTCATCTCGTCGAGCCCCTTGCGGTAGTAGTCGTAGTGTAGCTGTCGGAACGCCTTCATCCCCTCGTCGAGATAATCGTTGATGAGAGCGAAGCGGTTGCGGTTGTTGTCATAGGGTTTCCATCCGCTAAACTCAAGGTTTTGCGCATTGTTGACGAGGTTCATGCAACGCTGCAGAATCTCGGTGCCCCCCATGGGTGAGAAGCTGTCGAGGTCGAGTCCGATGATGAGATAGGCATAATAAGCCATGAGTGCCGTGAGTTGATTGTCGATGTTCTCCTCGTTGAAGTTGAGCTGGTCAAATTCGACAAATTGGAAGTTGAAATCAGCATCGCGGTTGTTGTAGAGCACCGATGAATATTGGGCACCCCATACGGGACGGTTGGCCTGTATGAGGGCTGAGCACTCAAAGAGTCCGTTGGTCTTGTCGTATTTGTTGACAGTGATGTTGATGTTGACGCTGATGCGCTCGTTTTTCTGAAACTGTAGCGCTGTCCACTGACGCTCGTTGACAAACTGCTCGAGTGTCTGTTCGAGATTCTCAAACACGTTCTTATCGGTCACACCCACCTTGCTGTGGTTTATCTTGATTTTCGCATCCAACTCCTGTGCAGAGGTGGGGGTGAGGGATAGTAGGAGAAGGAGGGAGAGAAACAATCGACTCATGCGGCAAATGTTATTGTAGAAATGATTTGTTGACAGTGATATCCTATCGTTGACAGCAGGTCACTACTGCAGGGGAGAAAACTCCTCGGCAAGTCGGTTGATGATATCTTCCGCCACCTGCCATTTGGGCTTCTTCTCATAGTCGGTAATGCCAGATGGAGTGATGATGCTCACCTTGTTCTCGTCGGATTTAAAACAGGTCCCTTTATTGCGTAATGAGTTGAGAACGATGAAGTTGAGATTCTTTCTTTGCAGTTTGTCTTGAGCGTGTTCCTTCTCGTTGTCAGTTTCCAGGGCGAAGCCCACCATCACCTGATGTGCCTGTTTCATTCGTCCCAGTTGGGCAGCGATGTCGGTGGTGGGTGCAAGTGTCAGCACCAGGTCGTCGTTGCCACGTTTCAGTTTTCTGTCGGCAGGTGTGGCAGGTCTGAAGTCGGCCACGGCAGCGCAGAGGATGGCAGCATCCATCTCTGCGAATAGTTGCACCGCCTCGTTGTGCATCTGTTCACAACTCTCCACATCGATGCGGTGGATGAGCGGGTGAGATGTGGTGAGCGACATCGGACCGGCGATGAGATAGACCTCAGCACCACGTCGGGCACACTCCTCAGCCAATGCCACGCCCATCTTGCCCGAAGAGTAGTTGCCTATGAATCTTACGGGGTCGATTCGCTCATAGGTAGGACCGGCGGTGATGAGCACCTTGCGGCCGGTGAGCTGTGAGGTGTTGCCTCGCAGATAGTCGTCGATGCGCCTCACTATCATCTCGGGCTCCTCCATGCGTCCTTTGCCTTCGAGTCCGCTGGCAAGGAAGCCGCTGGCAGGTTCGATGATGATGTTGCCATAAGCCTTAAGCTGTTGCAGGTTCTGCTGCGTGGAGGGATGGCGATACATATCGAGGTCCATAGCGGGTGCGATGAAGACGGGTGCCTTCATAGAGAGATAGGTGGTGACGAGCATGTTGTCGGCAATGCCGTGAGCCATCTTGCCGAGGGTGGAGGCTGTGCACGGAGCTATCACCATGGCATCGGCCCACAAGCCAAGGTCAACATGACTATTCCATGTGCCATCGCGCTGTGAGAAAAACTCGCTTATCACGGGTTTGCGGGTGAGCGTAGAGAGGGTGATGGGAGTGATAAACTCCTTACCGGCAGGTGTGATGACCACCTGCACTTCAGCGCCCTGCTTCACCAGCTCGCGGATGAGCAGACACGACTTATAGGCTGCTATGGAGCCTGTGATGCCGAGAACAATTTTTTTACCTTTAAGCATGATGATATCTGTTTTTATCGACAGGTAGCACTCATTGGTTGAGTTTGCTCTCGCGCAGACGGATGCGTGTGAGCACCTGCTTAGTGTTGTTGGTGAAGTCGCCAGCACAAATCCAGCTGAAGTAGCCAGGGTCGTAGCGCAACACCTCGGCCACTGGTTTGCCCTTATGTTTGCCGAAGTTGAACACCTCTTCCATTACGGGTTGCCCCTCAGCATCGACACGTGGCTTGCCGCTGGCATCCTTAGCCTGCGCCCAGATGATACGTCCGGCGAAATCGACATTGTTGTTTTTCTTGGATAAGTTGGCAAGAAACGCCATATCATTCTCCAACTGCCGTTCCTTCTCCGTCTGCCGCTCAGGTGAGTAGTAGTCGAGCTCGCCCATGAGCACCCTATAGGTGGCTTCGGTATCTTGGTCAGCACGGTGAGCCTCGTAATCGTCCTCCATCTTGCGTCCACAATAGAACTCATAGGCAGCCGCCAGGTTGCGGCGCTCCATCTTGTGGAAGATGGTCTGCACATCGATGAGGTGACACTTAGAGAAGTCGAAATCGATACCTGCACGCAGAAACTCTTCTGCCAGCAAAGGGATGTCAAAGCCATTGGAGTTGAAGCCGGCAAAGTCGCAACCGCGGAAGTCGTCTGCGAGCTGAGTTGCCAGCTGTTTGAAGGTGGGCTGATTTGCTACATCACTGTCGCCAATGCCCGTGAGTTGCTGTATCTCTGCGGGGATAGGGCGCTCGGGGTTGATGATGAGATTAACGCGTTTCTCCTCTTCATTGGGCGACACCTTAATGTAAGAGAGTTGGATGATGCGGTCTTTTACAATATCCAACCCTGTGGTCTCCAGGTCGAAGATCACAATGGGTTTCGTGAGATGAAGTTTCATGATGTGTCGTATTAGTCGTTGATAAGCATAGGCATCATCAGCATCAGCACATCCTGATTCTCTGGCTGCTCAGAGGGGATGACTAGTCCGGCACGACTGGGGTCGGCCAGGCGGATGAGCACCTCGGGACAATCGAAATTGCTAAGTACCTCGATGAATGACGAACCCTTGAAACCGATGCTTATAGGTGTGCCCATATAGTCGCACTGCATACGCTCTGACGCTGTCTTTGAGAAATCATAGTCCTCGGCATCGAGCTGCAGGATATTGTTCTCTATATGGAAACGGATGAGGTTGCTCGACTCGTTGGCAAAGGGTTGAACGCGGCGAAGGGCGCAGAGAAGCACGTTGCGGTCGATGGTGAGCTGGTTGGGGTTGTTCTGTGGTATCACCGAGTTGTAGTTAGGATAGCGTCCCTCGATAAGGCGGCAGATAAGTTGGGTGTCGCCAAAGACCACCTCAGCGTTGCGGTCGTCGAAGGTGATGCTCACCTCCTGCTCATCTCTCGACAGCAGGTTCTTCAACAGCATAGCGGGTTTCTTGGGTAGGATGAACGATGCAGGGGTGTCGTTGTGCACGGTATATACCTTGTTGCGCACCAGCTTATGACCGTCGCTGGCCACTATTGCCAGGCAGTCGGGAGTGAGGTCGAAGTAGATACCATTCATCACCGGACGAATCTCATCCTGAGCCGTGGCAAAGATAGTGCGTATGATGTTGTCGAGCAGCATAGAACTGGTGAGGGTGATAGATGTGGACTGTGCACTTACCTCCTGCGTGGCTGGATACTCGTCGGCACTCTCAATGGGCAGGGAGAAGAGTCCGTTTTGATAGTTCACCTTGACGAGGTTCTCGCTGAGGTTGACATCAAAGGTGATGGGTTGTTCGGAGATGCCCTTGATGGCTTCGAGCAGGTTGTGATTGTTGATGGCAAAGCGACCATTGGAGTCGCTCTCGGTGAGTGACATCGTGGTGTGCAAGGTGTTCTCACTGTCAGAAGCGGTGAGTTTGAGGAGGTTATCCTCTACATCGAAAACGAAATCGGACAGAATGGTGAGTGAATTCTTGCTATTGATCACTCGTGACAGCGCTACCAACTTATTGCATAGGGCTGTGCTCGATAGGGTAAATCGCATATTTTTAAAGTATTAAAAGTTTAGTCAGTTATTAAAGCACGAAAAATCGTGACCACAAAAATACTAATTTACCTTGGCAATCACAAAAAATAGCAGGAAAATTGTGCTATAAAACCAAAAAAAGTGTATCTTTGTACTTGAATAATGGCAGGCCCAACGTGCTGTTGCCACTATCGGGTTAGATATTACTATAATTAAATTAAGGAATAAAATGGAATTAACAGGAAAGATTATTGCCGTGTTACCGGCAAACAGTGGTGTTTCTCAGCGTACAGGAAATGCATGGATGTCTCAGGAGTATGTGATTGAAGTGCCCGGACAGTTTCCAAGAAAGTGTGTGTTCAGACTCTTTGGTGAAGACCGCATCAAGCAGTTTAATATTCAGAATGGTGAGGAACTGACGATACAGTTTGATATCGATGCTCACGAATATAATGGTCGTTGGTTTAATGAGATAAGAGCTTACAACGTGATACGCGGTGGTGCT
>JAHAZN010000079.1 GCA_018385335.1 Prevotella sp. | reverse complement strand
CACTGCGCAGTTATTGAACGGTTATTGAACGAAACGGGGGTTTTTCGCTCATTTTTTGAACGGTTTTGAACGGAGGGTAGTTTGGCACACTTTTTGCAGCAACTTTTCTGCTGTAAAGATTTTTGCTAAAAAATGGCTAAAAAGTGCCTTCACGAAGGTGAAAAATCAGCTCCATTTTTGCGGCAAAAACCAGCCAAAAATGCCCTTTTTTCTTCTATTTCGCAGGAAAAAGTGGAGCCAAATGATTTTGCAAAGTGTAGCTGATGCGGGTGATTTTGTTGACAAAGAGTTAGGTGTGAGAAGTTAGGTGTAGATGAAAAAAAAAAGAGAAAAAAAAGTGGGAAAGGATGATGTTGAATGGATAAAAAGTTGTATATTTGCCGACGCAAAGTTGACCAAAATGGTTGACGGTGCAATAATGACAAACCTAAAAGTAGATAATTACGGTAAACTTTTTCGGAAAAAGAAAAGGAAAAGTTTTCCAAAACAGTAAAGCAATGGAAATAAAAAGTTTCACTATCACCAAGCGTGACGGACAGGTAGAACGCTTCTCTTTGGATAAGATTATGAATGCTATTATCAAGGCATTCGAGTCGGTGGATGTAAAGGTAGATCTTGGATGTATATCTAAGATTCTCAGTCATTTGGATATCCATGAGGGGATAAAGGTCGAGGATATACAGAATCAGGTGGAGGTGGCACTCATGAAGGAGGGCTACTACAGTGTGGCGAAGTCGTTTATGCTGTATAGACAACGTCATACTGAGGATAGAGAGACGATGGAGAAGTTGACTTTTTTGGCAGACTACTGTGAGGCTGCCAATGCAGCAAGTGGTTCAAAGTATGATGCCAATGCCAATGTGGAACATAAAAATATAGCTACACTCATCGGCGAGTTGCCTAAGTCAAACTTTATCCGTCTCAACCGCCGCCTGCTGACAGATAGAATAAAGAAGATGTATGGCAAAGAACTGGCTGATAAGTATATTGATTTGCTGACACACCACTTTATATATAAGAATGATGAGACCAGTCTCGCCAACTACTGCGCATCAATCACGATGTATCCCTGGCTGATAGGCGGTACGACCTCAATAGGCGGCAACTCCACAGCACCCACCAACCTGAAATCTTTTTGCGGAGGTTTCGTCAATATGGTGTTCATGGTGTCGAGCATGTTGAGTGGTGCATGTGCTACCCCAGAGTTTCTGATGTATCTCAACTATTTTGTCGGCTTGGAGTATGGTAAGGACTATTATAAGAATGCCGACAAGGTGGTGGACTTGAGCGTGAAGCAGCGTACCATTGACAAGATGATTACCGACTGTTTTGAGCAGATTGTCTATTCTATCAATCAGCCTACGGGTGCACGCAACTATCAGGCTGTGTTCTGGAATATCGCTTACTATGACAAACCCTATTTTGAGAGTCTCTTTGGCAACTTCTATTTCCCCGACGGTTCACAGCCCGACTGGGATGGCTTGGCATGGCTGCAGAAGCGCTTTATGAAATGGTTTAACAAGGAGCGCACCAAGACAGTGCTCACTTTCCCCGTGGAGACCATGGCGTTGCTCTGCAATGACGGCGACGTGATAGACAAGGAGTGGGGCGACTTCACTGCTGAGATGTATGCCGAAGGTCACTCTTTCTTCACTTATATGAGCGACAATGCCGACAGTCTTTCGAGTTGCTGCCGACTGAGAAACGAGATACAGGACAATGGGTTCAGTTATACCCTGGGTGCTGGTGGCGTGTCAACAGGTTCGAAGAGCGTGCTCACGGTCAACCTCAACCGCTGCATACAGTATGCCGTGAATCATGAGATAGATTATAAGGAGTATCTCTTAGACGTGATAGATCTCTGTCATAAGGTGCAGATGGCTTATAATGAGAACCTGAAGGATTTCTGGAAACATGGTATGCTGCCTCTTTTCGATGCAGGATATATCAATATCGCCCGACAGTATCTCACAATAGGTGTGAACGGACTGGTAGAGGCTGCCGAGTTTATGGGACTGAAGATTACTGACAACCCCGACTATCTCAAGTTTGTACAGACTGTACTGGGACTGGTGGAGCAGAAGAACAAGGAATATCGTTCGAAGGAGGTGCTCTTCAACTGCGAGATGATACCTGCAGAAAATGTTGGCGTGAAACATGCCAAGTGGGACAGAGAGGATGGCTATTTCGTTCCACGCGACTGCTACAACAGCTATTTCTATATCGTGGAAGACGACTCTCTGAATATCATCGACAAGTTTAAGCTCCATGGAGCTCCTTATATACAGCATCTCACCGGTGGGTCGGCGCTCCACATGAATCTCGAGGAGCATCTGTCGAAAGCTCAGTATCGTCAGTTGTTGAAGGTGGCTGCCAAAGAGGGATGCAACTATTTCACCTTCAATGTGCCCAATACCATCTGTAACGAGTGTGGTACCATCGACAAGCGTTATCTGAAGGAGTGTCCTCACTGTCACTCTAAGAACATCGACTACATGACCCGTATTATCGGTTATCTGAAGCGTGTGAGCAACTTCTCCGAACCCCGTCAGCAGGAAGCTGCACGACGTTTTTATGCTACAGCAGAATGAAGGAGTTGAAATATGTGAATTACGGCGTGGTGTTTCAGGAGATACCCGATGAGGTGACGCTCTCGGTGAATATCTCCAACTGCCCGTGCCATTGTCCCGGCTGTCACAGTAAGTATCTGTGGCAGGATGTGGGCGAACCGCTGACACCATTGTCCCTGGAGCGCTTTGTGAAGGAATATGGTGAAGACATCACTTGTATCTGTTTTATGGGTGGTGATGCCAATCCTATGTACATCAACAAGTTGGCATGTTATCTCCATCAGACACATCCCGAGTTGAAGGTGGCATGGTACAGTGGTCGCTCCCGCGTGCCATCGACTATCAATATGGCTGATTTCGACTACATCAAGGTGGGACCATATATCGCACATCTTGGCTGTCTGAAAGATTGCACCACCAATCAGCGTCTCTATAAGAAAGCTGTGGGAGATGAGTTTGCTGACATCACTTCAAGATTTTGGAAATAATATCCGATGCTGATTGCGGAGGATGATGAGTCTGTCAATAGAATATAAAGTAATGACGATGGAAAAGGCGTTTGAGAGATATATGAATGAGGTGAGAACCACCCAACGACTCAGTGAGCTTCAGGAGAAGGAGCTCTGCGAGCGTATCAAAAAGGGTGAGGCTGCTGCTGTTGAGGCTTTGGTGAAGGCCAACCTCAAGCTTGTGGTGGCCACTGCCGACAGTTTCAGCAGAAAAGGGATGGAGCTGGAAGATATGGTGAGCGAGGGAAATATCGCCCTTATGAAGGCGGCCATCAAATATGATGCTGAGAAAGGACGTTTCGCTGCCTATGCTCTTCCTATCATACGCCAAGCAATAGAGCAGGCCATCGAAAAGCAATCTGCCCTCTGTGGAGAGCCACGGATAGCCGATGCTAAGGGTGGTAGGAAACCTGTGCATAAAACGCTGTCGGTGGATGCACCCCTCAACGGCCGACAGAAGACGGTGACACTGTTGAACTACCTCTTCGATGCTGATGCTCCCGTGGCCGATGCTCTGCTCCTTGACAATGTGGTATCGCAGCGCATAGAAAGGGCGATGGCGGTACTCAGCGACAGAGAGAAGGAGGTGATGAGACACTCTTTCGGAATGGGAACAGAGAAGAAGACCTTTGCCGAGATAGGCGATGAGATGGGGTTGAAGAGAGAGCGCGTGAGACAGATAAGAAACAAGGCGCTGAGGAAAATGAGAGGTTTCCTGAAGGAAACAAGATAAGACTAGAGGACCGACCGCTAAATCATATTGATGTCAACGTAGCCGTGCATCACCGCATAGATGGTGAGGGCAGAGATGCTACGCATCTGCAGTTTCTCCATGATATTTTTTCTGTGTGTGATGACTGTCGTCAGACTGATGTTGAGTTGGTCTGCTATCTCCTTGTTGATAAATCCCCTGACGATAAGTACCAGCACCTCCAGTTCTCTGGCAGAGAGTGGGGTGGTTGTCCCTTCCTTGGTGAGTGATGAGGGTGGGAGATGCTGTCCTTTGCCGTGTGCGAAATGGGCGAGGGTAAGCACCGACTTAATGAGCTGATGCTCGGGAACATTGACACAGAGGGTGCGGAAAGGAGCAAGGTTCATCTCATTGCTTACGGAGAGCGTAGTTACGATGGTCTTGGTTAGGTTGTCGGCGAAGAATGGGCGATGATGCAAGAGGATATCCATCGCCACAAAATAATGTACATACTGTTCGGGATGGTTGGCTTCGAGCTCGATGAAACTGCCGTAGCCGTCAACCTCCGCCATTGGCATCACACTTTGCAGGATGGACTTAAGGCCCATCACTGCAAGTGTGTTGCTGTCTATTACGGCTATACGAGGTTTCATCGCGTATGTTTAGGAGAGGAAGCCGAGCAAGGCACCGGCAGCCACAGCCGATCCGATGACACCCGCCACATTGGGACCCATGGCGTGCATGAGCAGGAAGTTGTGACGGTCGTACTCCAGTCCGAGGTTATTACTGATACGTGCACTCATAGGAACAGCAGATACACCAGCGTTACCGATGAGCGGGTTCAACTTCTTGTCGGCAGGGAGGAAGAGGTTGATGAGTTTAACGAAACACACACCGCTCGCTGTTGCCACCATGAAGGCGCAGGCACCTACGACGAAGATAAAGAGTGTGTTGAGTGTGAGGAACTCACTCGCCTGTGTGGAGCAACCCACGGTGAGACCGAGAAGCATCACCACGATATCGTTGAGTGCTGAGCCTGCGGTCTTAGCCAGACGTGTAGTCTTACCCGACTCCTTCAGCAGGTTACCGAAGAAGAGCATACCGAGAAGAGGGAGACCTGAGGGTACGATGAACGTGGTGAGGAGAAGTCCGATGATAGGGAAGAGGATGCGCTCCGTCTGGCTCACCTCACGGCTTGGTTTCATGCGGATGACTCGCTCTTTCTTCGTGGTGAGCATACGCATGAGAGGTGGCTGGATGAGTGGCACGAGTGCCATGTAAGAATAGGCGCATACTGCGATGGCTCCCATGAGGTTGGGACAGAGCTTTGATGAGAGGAAGATGGCTGTAGGACCATCAGCACCTCCGATGATTGCGATACCTGCCGCCTGGTTGGGCTCGAAGCCTAAAGCCAGTGCCACCATGTAGGCACCGAAGATACCAAACTGTGCAGCCGCACCGATGAGCACCAACTTAGGATTGGCGATGAGGGCGGTGAAGTCGGTCATGGCGCCAATGCCGAGGAAAACGAGCGGTGGATACCACCCCTGTCGCACTCCCTGATAGAAGATGTTGAGCACGGAGTTATCCTCGTAAAGACCTATCTCCAGACCGGCATCAGCCCTAAAGGGGATGTTGCCCAGGATGATGCCCAAGCCAATGGGAATGAGCAGCAGTGGTTCAAAGTCTTTCTTGATCGCTAAATAGATGAGTATCATACCAACGGCAATCATGATGAGGTTGCCGCCAGTAGCGTTGACAAAGCCAGTATAGGTGAGAAACTCGTTGAAGTTCTCTGCAAGGAAATCTGTAAATGCCATAACGAAAAATCAAGTCAGAGTGAGAGAATAGTTATGATTAACCGATGGTTACCAACACCGAACCTTCCATCACGGAGTCGCCTGCAGATACAGCTACTGATGTGATGGTACCTGTTGTCTCGGCTTCGATGTTGTTCTGCATCTTCATTGCCTCCAAGACCACTACGGTGTCGCCGTTGTTCACCTTGTCGCCAACCTTGACATTGACAGCGGTGATGGTGCCGGGGAGCGGTGATTTGACAGAAGTGCCATTGCCTGCAACAGGAGCAGCGGCAGGAGCGGCTACACTTGGAGCGGCGGCAGGAGCGGCGGCAGGAGCGGATTTGGGGGCGCTCACCTTAGGACGGGTGATGGCCTGTGCAGCATTGATAGGCTGCTGGAGCTCCACTTCAAAGGGGATACCATTGACATTCACTTTGGCCAAGTTGCCAGACACTTCTTCTATCTCTACGTTGTAATCAACGCCTTGAACTTTATATTGATACTTATTCATAATAATACTTTTTTTGATTGATATTTGATAATCTATGTGTTAAATAGGTGTGGTGAAGGAATTATTCGTGGAATTGAGTCATCTGGAAATACTCATCATTCCAGTCGGTCGTCTTGGGTTTGATAGTGATTACGCCGCTCTCCACATCATGCACATTGTCTTGATACTGTTTGAGTGCCATAGAGATGACAGCGATATACACCTCCTTGTCGATACCCTTGCTCTTCAGTCCGTCTTGCAGGATGACGTTGGTCTTGTGACCTATCTCCTTGGTCTTCTCTACCGTCTTTACGCCAGCTTTCACTGGCTGTATCTTAGCCATTTGAGAGCTATGACGCATGAAGAATCCGAAGAGCGAGAAGAATGCGAAGAGGAGTCCGAGACAGAAGAACACGATGCCCATGGCGAGCACGGTGATGCCAATGCCATGTGGGTCTTCTCTCTTCAGTTTGTCGGTCTTGCTCTCGCTCGCCTGTGTGATGTTGGAAATGCCCGGTGTTACCAGTTCGGCAGCCTTGAGTTGCCAAAGATCAGCACCATCGTGGATGCGCGCATACGACTGGTTGGCTTTCATGACAGGCACCGTCACTGAGTCGATGATATCGCGTGCGTTACCGCTGTATAAAGCAATCCAAACCTTTTCTCCCTCGTTCACCTTTGTGTTGAGGTGCAGTGAGCCTTTGGTGGGGGTGCTGTTAAGATAGAACACGAGATGCTGGCGTGCTGTGAGGTTAGTGCGAGGCTCACCATTGGGGATAATACTCATGCGCTTGATACGCTCAGGAACGCTCATCGTCTCGTTGAGTACCGACGTGTCGGTGGTGATATACATGCCACGAATGTTATAGGTGGAATGCGAAACGTTGGCTATCTCCACCCAAGCATTGTATTCACCATACTCGTCCTGGATGTTCGAGGTGTTGACCGTCATCACCTCATTGAGTTTGATGCTCTGGTCTATCTGGCTGTGTCCCAATAAGGATGAGCTCAGCAGAAAAGCGGTCAACAATAGTTTGTTTGATGAATGAAACATAAGTTGGACTTTTGATTGAAAGGTTTGGATTTTTTGTATTTTAACTCTCAGTAATTTTAATTGCAGATTATACACCACTGCAACAGAGCAGGATGATGAGTTGCGCCGCTAATATCCTGAGGAACATACTCAGCGGATAGACGGTGGAATAGGCCACGGCGGGTGCTTCTTTCGAACAGCTCTGGTTGGCGTATGCCAGTGCAGGTGGATCGGTGTAGGTTCCAGCAATCATTCCCATGATGGTGAAGTAGTTGAACTTAAACTTCAGTCGGGCGATAGGACCGATGATGAGGATGGGGATGATGGTGATGAGGAAACCGGTGAACACATAGTAGAGTCCTTCTCCCTGTACCACGGTGTTCCAGAATCCTGCTCCCGCCTTGATGCCCACGCTGGCAAGGAAGAGCACCAGTCCTATCTCGCGTAGCATGAGGTTGGCACTCGTGGTGGTGTAGGTGACGAGGTGCACCTTGTAGCCATAGCGACCGATGAGGATGGCTATGATGAGCGGTCCGCCGGCGATACCCAGTTTGAGCGGTACGGGCATGCCAGGGATGGCGATAGGCAGCGAACCGAAGATGATACCGATGAAGATGCCGAGGAAGATGGTGGCGATGTTAGGTGCATCCAAGCGTTTGATAGAGTTGCCAAGCACCTCTGATACGCGGTTCACCAGGTCTTCGGGTCCCACCACCATGATGCGGTCGCCCACCTGCAGTGCGAGCGAACTGCTGGCGAAGAGGTCCATACCCTGTCGGGTGATACGTGTGACGTTGACTCCATAGACCGATGAGAAGTGCATCTGTCCCAGTGTCTTTCCGTTGATCGACGGGCGTGTGATGAGGATGCGCTTCGATACAAAGGGCTGGTCCTGCTTCTCCCAATCTACCTTTATCTCCGGACCGATGAATGCGATGATAGCTTCGGCATCGGCCTCGGCGCAGACAACGAAAATTTGGTCGCCCAGTTCGAAGACAGTATCACGGTTAGGGATGCTCACATGACCGTCGTGCAGGATGCGGGAGCATACGAAGTCGCGGTTGAGGAAATCGTGAATCTGCAGGAGCGTCCTACCTGCAAGATAACTGTTGGTCACCTTGAGGTGCATCTTGTGCGGCTTGACATGCGCATTGTCTGATGCCTCACGCTCCAGCTGCTCCTCCTCCTTCTCCAGTTTGATGTTGCAGAGATATTTGATGAGGATGGTGGCACCGATGATGCCGATGACGCCTAAGGGATAAGCACAGGCATAGCCAGAAGCTATCTGTGGAATGTTACCATCAGAAAAGACATTGGAGAGCGCCTCGTTGGCTGCACCGAGACCAGGGGTGTTGGTGACGGCACCATAAAGTGTTCCCACCATCATGGGCAGGTTGACGGGATTGGATGTGTCGAAGAAGAAATAATAGCATCCAAACATCACTGCCACGTTGAGCAACACGGTAGAGATGGCAAGGATGTTGAGCGTGACGCCACCCTTGCGGAAACTCTCAAAGAAGCCGGGACCCACCTGCAGACCAATCATAAAGACGAAGAGGATGAGTCCGAAATCTTGAATAAAGGTAATGATAGGCGCAGGAGCAGTCATTCCAATATGTCCGGCTACAATGCCAGTAAACAATACGAAGGTGACACCGAGCGCTACCTTGCCAAACTTGATTTTCCCCAATAACACACCAACAGCAATTACGATAGCATACAGCAGAGCGATGTGTGCCACAGAGTCAGTAGATGCAAACAATTGAGTAAGCCAATCCATATCTCTCGCAAAAAAAAATGTAATAAAAGTGAATAGTGGTGCAAAAGTAGGCAAAATAATGCGCAAAAGATAATTTTTGTGCAACATTTTTAGACGCACGATGCAACTTTTTGTTTATTTCACATTTTTCTTGAGATAGGGCAGAAAGAAGAAAAAGAAAAATGTTACCTTTGCATGAAAAAGAAAGAGATGATGACACCGGAACAGAATGGTATTTGGACCCTTATCAGATCCTATTTCAATATTCTTCCAGATAAGGAGGAAGAGGAAGCTACGTTGCAGTATATCGCCAGTGGCGTTGTTTTCAAGGGCGCCAACCTCTGGGTGCTTATCTTTGCTATCTTTATCGCTTCGCTGGGACTGAATGTCAATTCCACTGCTGTGATTATCGGTGCCATGCTCATCTCCCCGCTGATGGGACCAATCATCGGCATGGGACTGGGTATCGGTATCAATGACCTCGGGCTGCTGAAGACGGCACTGAAAAACTATCTTGTAGCCACTGGTATCAGTGTGCTTACCGCCACCTTATACTTCCTTATCACACCGCTGGATGAGGCTCAGTCGGAGTTGCTGGCGCGCACCTCGCCTACACTCTATGATGTGCTGATCGCCCTCTGTGGTGGTCTGGCTGGCATCGTAGCCATCGCCACCAAGGGCAAGGGGAATGTTATCCCTGGTGTGGCCATTGCCACAGCGCTGATGCCGCCCCTCTGTACTGCCGGCTATGGACTGGCGATGGGTAACCTCTATTATTTCTTCGGTGCATTCTATCTCTTCTTCATCAACACGGTGTTCATCTGTCTTGCTACCTATATCGGTGTGAGGATGATGAAGTTTCAGAAGAAACAGTTTGTTGACCGACAGCGTTTTGACAAGGTAAGGAAATACATTGTCGCCGTGGTGGTGGCAACCATGCTCCCCGCCACGTTTATGACCGTTGGTATCATACGCCGCAGTATCTTCAACACCAACGTCAACCGTTTCCTCAAGACGGAGATGACTTTTGCTGGAACGCAGATGATTTCCCACGATGTAGATGAAGAGAAGAAGGTGGTGAATGTAGCTGTTGTGGGTAAGGAAGTCACTGCCCAACAGATAGCCTTTGTCGAGGACCGCATGGGTAACTACGGGCTCCAGGATTACAAACTAAAGCTGATACAGGGCACGCAGTCGGATAGTGTCCTGGTGCTCAACTCCCGACTCAACAATATCTCGCAGTCGAACAATGTCAACACCCAGAAACTCCTTCAACAGTCAACGAAGATACGCAATTTGGAGGAGAAGGTGAATGAATACGAAGAACTGCTGGCTACACCCCAGGTGCTGCGAAGTGAACTCAATGTGCTCTTCCCCACGGTGAAGAGTCTCGGTATGGGCACGATGAGCATCGCCCAGATGACACGCGATTCGTCGGCAACGATGGTTGTGGCTGTCGTAGAGACCCAACAAAAGACCAAGGGAGCAGCACTCGATGTCAAACGTCTGCACGACTGGCTGCAGCAGCGACTGAAGATTGATTCCCTGCAAGTGATAGTAAAATAATTAACGATACGATATGAAGCAAATGAAAACCCGTTGGTTGATTTTTCTATTGATGATGATACCTATGAGCATAGTCAAGGCAGAACGGTTGGATATCAAGACTGTGGTATCAGGAACACTCTATGGCGAACGGTTGGCTGCTGTCACCCCGCTTGCCGACGGAGAGCAGTATGCACAGATGAGCAAGGATGGCAAGCAAGTCATTGCCTATTCCTATAAGACGGGAAAACAGACACAGGTGCTCTTTGATGTCAGCACCGCCCGTGGTAAGAAACTTGAGCGCATCGACGGCTATATCATGAGTCCCGACGGAACAAGGATGCTCATACAGACCGAGACCAAGATGATTTATCGTCGCTCTTTCACAGCCGTCTATTACCTGTATAGTCTGCGCAACAACAAACTCGAACCTCTCTCAGAAGGAGCTGCACAGCAGACTCCTGTCTTCTCGCCCGACGGACAGATGGTGGCTTTCGTGAGAGAGAATAATATCCACTTGGTAAAACTGCTCTACGACAATGCTGAGAGTCAGGTGACCAAGGATGGAAAATTTAATGAGATTATCAATGGCGTCCCCGACTGGGTCAACGAAGAGGAGTTTGCTACCAACAGTAGCATGGTCTTCACCGCTGACAGCCGACAGTTGTGCTGGGTGCGTTATGACGAGCGCAAGGTGAGAGAGTTCGCCTTCCAGTGGTATAAAGGACTCGTCCCTGCCAAGAATGAGTATGCCGACTATCCCGGCTTCTACAGATATAAATACCCTATTGCAGGTGCCGATAATGCCGAGGTGAGCGTAATGAGCTACGATATCAAGTCGCATCAGACGCGACAGCTGCAGGTGCCGATAGACAACGACGGCTATGTGCCGCGTATTATGGCTACCGACGATGCCTCCAAAGTGGCTGTGGTCACCCTCAACCGCCATCAGGATATGTTGCGCATCTATCTCGCCAACCCCCTCTCCACCATGAGTCAGTTGGTGATAGAAGACAAGGCGGAGAAATATGTCAAGGAAGAGACACTCTCTACCATCCGTATCACGAAGAGTCATATCCTCCTCGCCAGCGAGCGCTCAGGCAACAACCACCTTTATATATATAGCATGACAGGTAAACTGTTGCGACATACCGAGGGACAGGCATTGGAGGTGACCACCCTCTATGGTATAGATGAGGCTACGGGCAATGTCTATTTTGCAGCCAATGAGAGTCCTAAGGATTTCCGACAGGCGGTCAACCAGAAGATTTATGTGTGGACAGCCACAGGAAAAATCAACTGTATCGCCTCCCGCGAAGGATTCAATAGCGCCATCTTCAGTGCCAACTTCAAGTATCTCATCCATATATGGAGCGATGCCAACCACCCATGGCAGTATGCACTGCTCAATCAGCAGGGCAAGCAGCTGGCGATGCTCATCGACAACAAGTCGCTGCTCGACCAGCTTGGCAAATATACCCTGGGAACGAGAGAGTTCTTCTGTTTCACTACCGCTGAGGGCGTGGAACTCAATGGGTGGATGGTGAAACCTGCCAACTTCGATGCCAACAGGAAATATCCCGTCATCATGTATCAATATGGTGGTCCGGGCAGTCAGCAGGTACTCAACACCTGGGGTATCGGCATGGCTGGACAGGGTGCTCTCTTAGAGCAGTATCTGGCGCAGGAGGGGTATATCTCCGTGTGCGTGGACAATCGTGGCACTGGCGGACGTGGTGCAGCATTTGAGAAATCCACCTATCTGCAACTCGGTCTGTTGGAGTCGCGCGACCAGGTGGAGACCGCCCTCTGGTTAGGCAAACAGCAGTATATCGACAGTCAGCGTATAGGCATCTGGGGATGGAGCTATGGCGGATGGAACACTCTGATGAGCATGAGCGAAGGCCGACCGGTATTTAGGGCTGGTGTGGCGATAGCTCCGGTCACCAACTTCAGGTATTATGACACCATCTATACCGAGCGATTTATGCGTACACCCAAAGAGAATGCCCAGGGCTACGATGAGATCAATCCCTTTGCTCGATTGAAGAACATGCACGGCGCGCTGCTACTCTGTCATGGGTTGGCTGATGATAATGTCCACTTCCGTCACACCGCAGAGTATGCCGAAGCATTGGTGCAGGCCGACATCGACTTCAAGATGAATGTCTATACCAACCGCAACCATAGCATCAGTGGCGGCAACACACGCAACCACCTGTTCCGTCAGGCTATCAGTTTCTTTAACAGTGAGATGAAGAAGTAAAAAGCTGCGGGAGAGAGAAAGAGAAGAACAACTAATACTACTTAAATAATAATGAGACAAACAGCAGTTTTGATGATCTTGGCAGCTGTCTTCTGTTGCACCACAGCAGAGGCTAAACCCAAGAAGGTTCCAATGCGCAAGGCATTGACCACCTTAGAGATGATAGAGAAAGTGAACAACCACTGGCAGGCTACACATCAGCCCGAGGTGAATGCCTTCTGGGACAATGCCGCCTATTTCACAGGAAACATGGAAGCCTACCGACTGACAGGTAAGGCTCAGTGGCTGGAATATGCCGACAAGTGGGCACGACACAACAAATGGAGTGGGGCACGCGAGACTAACCCCGCCAAATGGAAATATAAGAACTATGGTGAGGGACAGGACTATGTGCTCTTTGGCGACTGGCAGATATGTTTCCAAACCTATCTCGACCTCTATGCCATGAACCCTAACGATTATAAGATAGCGAGAGCCAAGGAGGTGATGGACCATGAGTGTGCTATGGCAGCCAACGACTTCTGGTGGTGGGCTGACGGACTCTACATGGTGATGCCCGTGCTCACCAAACTCTATAAGGCAACAGGCAACGTGAAATATCTTGATAAGCTCACAGCCAACTTTACCTGGGCAGACCAACTCATGTTCGACAAGGAAGAACAGCTCTACTATCGCGACGGTAAATACGTTTATCCTAAACATAAGACCGAGGCAGGGAAGAAAGATTTCTGGGCACGCGGCGATGGATGGGTGCTGGCTGGCTTGGCTAAGGTGCTGGCAGATATGCCCGAGGACTATGCCCACCGTCCTCTCTTCCTGCAGCGTTTCCGTCAGTTGGCAGAGGGTGTGAGCCGCTGTCAGCAAAAAGATGGTTACTGGACTCGCTCTATGCTCGATGCCACTCAGGCAGAAGGACCAGAAACGAGTGGTACCGCCTTCTTCACTTACGGACTGCTCTGGGGTGTGAACAACGGAGTGCTCGACCACGCTACTTATCAACCTGTCATCGACAAGGCATGGAAATATCTCACTACCGTAGCGCTGCAACAGGATGGTAGTATTGGCTATGTACAGCCCATCGGTGAGAAGGCTATCAAGGGACAGCAACTCACCGCTGCCAATACAGCCAACTTCGGCACCGGGGCGTTTCTCCTCGCTGCCTGCGAGCGACAGAGATATGAAGACCAGTCGGTAGCACCCCAGGACGACAAAGCATTCAAGGTGGTGATACGCAACGAGAGCAACGTGCAGCGCCAGGAGGTGGTAGCGCTTGATGCACCTACCGTCTTCAACCGACTCAATATCAAAGGTGGACGCCAGTTTGTGGTGACCAATGCCTGTGGCCAGGAGGTGGCTTATCAGTTGACACACGATGGTAAGGTGCTCCTCGATGTGGCTGCCCGTCCCTGCGGTGTTGCTGTCTTCACCGTGAAGAAAGGCTTGCCCGCTGATTATAAGAATGTGTGCTACGGAAGGATGTATCCTGAGCGTGTGGATGACATCGCATGGGAGAACGACCTCACGGCTTATCGATGCTATGGTCCTGCCCTCCAGCGTTCTGGTGAGCGAGCCTTTGGTAATGATGTGTGGCTGAAAAACACACCCGAACTCGTGGTGGAGCAACGTTACTATGTGGAAGATGTCAACAAACCTATCATCGCTGAACTCAAGAAGACTGACGCGAAGGCTGCTGCCGCACTCAATATGAAGACGAGCTACCACTTTGACCAGGGCAACGGACTCGACTGCTATAAGGTTGGTCCTACGCTCGGCTGCGGTACCCCCGCACTGATGAACGACGGAGAGATTGTTTATCCCTACTGCTATAAAGACTATGAGCTGTTGGACAACGGACCGCTGCGCTTCACAGTGAGCCTCACCTATCATCCTGTAGCCTTCCGTGGCGACTCTGTAGTGGAACACCGTCTGCTGAGTCTCGACAAAGGGAGCCACTTTAATAAGATGACTGTGTGGTATGAGGGACTTAGTAAACCTGCCGATGTGGCATCGGGCGTGGTCATTCATACCGAAGACACTGAGAGCGTGGTGGTGGGCAGCAACTATGTGCAGTATGCCGACCCGACAGACAACCCCGACAATCAGAACTTCCAGATCTATGTGGCTGCACTCTTCCCCAATGGTGTGAGCACTACGACAAAGAAGATGTTTGCACAGGCAAAGAACGGCGCTGCAGGACATGCCCTCGGCATCATGAAGAATGTCAGCGACTCGCAGCGTTTCAGCTATGCTTTCGGCTCTGCCTGGAGCAAGAACGACTGTCAGACACAGCAGGAATGGCAACTGCATATCGATAGTTATCTCGAGGCACAGGCTACTCCATTAACGATAGAGTATAAGTAAATGAACAGCATCAAGTGGGGATTCATCGGATGCGGTGAGGTGACAGAGAAGAAGAGTGGACCGGCGTTCAGCGAGGTGCCGGGCTCTTCTGTCGTCGCCGTGATGAGTAGGAGCGAGGAGAAAGCGCGCCACTATGCCGAGCGACACGCTATACCAAAATGGTACACCGACCCGCAGGAACTCATCGACGACAGTGAGGTGAATGCCATATATATTGCAACGCCACCATCGAGTCATGCCACCTTTGCTATCATGGCTATGAAGGCGGGCAAGCCAGTATATGTGGAGAAACCCTTGGCATCGAGCTACGAAGACTGTGCACGTGTCAACAAGATAAGTGTGGAGACGGGTGTGCCCTGTTTCGTGGCATATTATCGACGTTATCTCCCTTATTTCCAGCGGGTGAAGGATATCGTGGAGCGCGGCGTGCTGGGCAAAATCGTCAATGTACAGGTGCGCTTCGCCGTGCCAGCACCCGACCTCGACTATCAGTCGGCTAACCTCCCTTGGCGACTCCAGCCAGATATAGCAGGAGGTGGGTTCTTCTACGACCTCGCACCACATCAGCTCGACCTGCTGCAACATATCTTCGGCGTCATACTCGAGGCCAATGGGATATGTGCCAACAGAGGTGGACTCTATCAGGCAGAAGACTCCGTGAGCGCCTGTTTCCGCTTTGAGTCGGGACTGCCTGGCAGTGGCTCCTGGTGCTTCGTGGCACATAAGTCGGCGAAGGAAGACCGCATCGAGGTGATAGGCGAGCGAGGACAGCTGAGTTTCTCTGTCTTCACCTACGAACCTATCGTGCTGCAGACCACCGACGGCATACAGCGTATAGAGGTGCCCAATCCACCTTATGTGCAGTATCCTCTGATAAAGAATGTGATAGAGCATCTCCAGGGAAAAGGAATCTGTGACTGTACGAGTGTCTCTGCTACCCCAGTCAACTGGGCAATGGATAGGATACTCGGAAAAATATGATAGGCAGGAAGTGGCGTAATAATGACTGCGATGAGAACAACGGTGATGCTCTTGACAATATGGCTGGCGATGGCTGTCCTTGCCGACGATATTGGCAAACTGCGCCAGACAGTGAGGGGATTCAGCAAGATAGATACCAACTATATCGAGCCACAGCACTATGAGTTTACCATCATGATGCAGTCCACCTATAACTACGACTACTACCGTCTCTCGAGTACCAACGGACAGACACTCACACTCTCTCCCGACGTGATGATGAAGGTGGGACCTTATTTCGGCTGGCGCTGGTTCTTCCTCGGCTATACCTTCGAACTGCAGAACATCGGTGTGTCCAACGGCAAACTGAAGAAGGAACTGGAACTGAGTATTTACAGTTCGCAGATAGGTATCGACCTCTTCTATCGGAGAACGGGCTCCGACTATAAACTGAGAGAGGTGAACCTGGGCAATGAGGTGGATGCTGGGCAACTGCAGGATATGAAGTTCGATGGCGTCAACGTAGGCATCACAGGCCTCAACCTCTACTATATCTTCAATCACCAGCGCTTCTCCTATCCGGCAGCCTTCGCCCAGAGCACTTGTCAGAAACTGAGTTGCGGCTCGTGGATAGCAGGCATCGGCGTCACCAAACACAGTCTTGAGTTTGATAGCAAGAAGCTCGAGAAGATGGTTGCGGAGCAGAGTAATCTGTCAACCTTTCAGCTTGACAGTGGGCTTCACTTCAACAAGGTGAAATACTTCGATGTCAACCTCTCTGGAGGCTACGCCTACAACTGGGTGTTTGCACCGCAATGGCTCTTCTGTGCGAGCGCACAGCTGGCGGTGTCGTATAAACACTCGAGTGGAGACACCCAAGGCAATATATCAGAAGGTTTCTCATTGGATAACATCAACTTCGATGGGATAGGACGCTTCGGACTCGTCTATAACAACACTCGGTGGTATGCAGGAGCAAGCGCCATCATGCATTCCTATCACTACCGCAAGCAACGTTTTGCTACGAGCAACGTATTCGGGTCGCTCAACCTCTATCTGGGTTATAACTTCGGACTGAAAAAACGCTATCGCAAACGATGAAACACCAACTCTATATCCTCTTCCTATTGCTCACCATTGCCACGCAGCTCCCTGCACAGACGATGGTGAGGGCACGCTACACCACAGAAGACAGTGTGTGGGTCACTCAACAGTTGCAGCGGGCTGTACTTGCCGACACTCTCCCATCGCTCAACCTCTTTTTTGCCCGTCAGCTCCTCGGTCGTCCCTATGTGGCACACACCTTAGAGGGGAACGACGATGAACCACTGACAGTGAACACCCGACAGCTCGACTGCACCACGCTGGTGGAGACCGTGCTCGCTCTCACTATGACCGCCCGCAGCGGCAGTACACAGTTCAGCGACTATCTCGCCCATCTCTCTGAGATGAGATATCGCGACGGCATATCAGCAGGTTACACCTCACGCCTACATTATTTCACCGACTGGATCATCGACAACTCACGGCGCGGCATGGTGATAGAACTGCAGCAGCCTTCATCGCTCTTTGCTGCAAGGCAGACCATAAAGGTAGGTTACATGACCACCTATCCCTATCGCTATGAGGCACTGAGGCGACATCCCGAGTGGGTGCCACTTATACGACAGACGGAGCAGGCTATTAACGGAAAGACATTTGCATATATCCCCAAGAAGCTCACCAACCGCCATAGTCTCATGCGACAGTATATCCACGACGGCGACGTGATAGCCATCACCTGCAAGAAGGAGGGATTGGACATCGCACACCTCGGCTTTGCCGTATGGCGCAACGATGGGCTCCACCTTCTCAATGCCTCCTCCATACATCATAAGGTGGTGGAGGAGCCGATGACACTCTATCAGTATCTGTATAAACACCCATCACACACGGGCGTGAGGATACTCCGACTACAGACAAATAACATCAAAAAATAATAGAATATGGAACTTCCTGATTTTATGAGTTATGCCAACAAATTCTCCAATTCAGAGTTTGTTGAGAAAATCGCTCGCATCGCTAAGCGTGCAGGGGCAAAATTAGTGTATGTCGCCCTCATATTGTACTACACCCTGCAGAGCGACAAGGTCTCTACCACCGACAAAGCCATCATCATCGGTGCCCTCGGCTACATGATCAGTCCTTTAGATGTTCTCCCCGATGCCATCCCCATCGTAGGACTCACCGACGACCTCGCCGTTCTGCTCTACGTCCTAAAGAAAGTATGGGGGAATGTGGAGCCTGATATTAAGGATAAGGCAATGCAGAAACTCACCAAGTGGTTCGACCAGGAGGAAATAGCCGAGATAGGCAACGTCTTTGAAGAGGAGAAGTGAGTATGACAAACCCAGATTGTCATACCACTTACTGCGTAAAAAATAGCTAAGCCCCCTTGTCGATAATCCTTCTCTGTGATTAGAGTGGAAAAGAGTAGGAGGGAGGGGTCGCTTTGCGAGTGGTAGGCATAGCGGAAGTTGTAGCCCTCATCTTTGTAGGCCTTCAGACTCGTCGCATTCTTCACCTGTTCCACCAGTGCCTCACGGGCAGTGGTGGCGTTGATGTTTGCGGGGTTGTCTGCCGCACCCTTCATCGTGTAGAAATAACACAGTGTGTGGGTGGATGGCTCGAAGGTGAGACTGTCTAAGGTAGTAAACTCGTCTATCGGGGCTGGACACTTCTTCGTTGTGTATTCCTTGCACTCGCGCGTGCATCTGTCTTCTAAACTCTCCTGGCAGGCTACACAGAGGATGAGTATCAAGGATAAAAAGAATAATTTCTTCATAATGATGGATTGGGTTAATAAGGCAAGTCGCCAAGGTTAGGTGGAGGTAGCGGTATGTCGATGTTATAGTCGCCCATATTCTCAGGTGGTGGCAGAGGATGGTCGGCACCATCGCCATTGATTTTTGAACCAAGGATCTCGCCACCCATCTGAATAGGAGTATTGAGGTTGGTATCCTCCTCGTTCTCGAAACGTGTGAACTCACCGCGGAAGGTCAGCACCACGTCGCCAGTGGCACCCTTACGGTGCTTGGCAATGATAATCTGAGCCTTGCCGCGCAGGTCGTGTCCGTTGTCGTCTTGATAGATATGGTAATACTCTGGACGATGGACGAAGACAACCATGTCGGCATCCTGCTCTATGGCACCCGACTCACGCAGGTCGCTGAGTTGCGGACGTTTGCCCTCAAGACCCTCGCGTGACTCTACACCACGGTTGAGCTGACTGAGGGCGAGGATGGGGATGTTGAGCTCCTTAGCCAGACCCTTGAGCGAACGTGAGATGACTGACACCTCCTCCTGGCGGCTGCTGAAGCGCATGCCCGCAGCATTCATCAGCTGAAGATAGTCGATCATAATGATTTGCACTCCGTGCTCCTTCACCAACCGACGGGCTTTGGTGCGCAGTTCGAAGACTGAGAGGCCGGGGGTGTCATCAACATAGAGAGGGGCACCGAGCAGCGTGTTGACGCGCTTGTCCAGACGCTCCCATTCATCTGGCTGCAGCTGTCCGTTGAGAATCTTGCTACCCTTAATCTCGCAGGCGTTGGAGATGAGACGGTTGACAAGCTGTACATTGCTCATTTCCAAAGAGAAGAAAGCCATAGGCACCTGATAGTCGGCAGCAATGTTCTTAGCCATCGACAGAGCAAAGGAGGTCTTACCCATGGCGGGGCGTCCGGCGATGATGACGAGGTCGCTGGCCTGCCATCCACTGGTGATGTCGTCGAGCTTGTGATAACCCGTGGGAACGCCCGTCAGTCCGTCTTTATTTGCCGAAGCCTTCTGAATCACCTTGAGCGCATCGCTGATGACAGGGTCTATCTGTGTATAGTCTTTCTTCATGTTGCTCCGAGATAGTTCGAAGAGCGAACCCTGGGCTTCCTGCATGAGGTCGTCGATGTCGGTGGTCTCATCAAAGGCTTTGGTCTCTATGTCGCTCGCAAAGGAGATGAGCTGTCGGGCTGTTGACTTCTGGGCAATGATGCGAGCATGATATTCTATATTAGCCGACGATGACACGCGTGAGGTGAGTTCGGCGATATAAGCAGGACCCCCCACTGCCTCCAGACATCCGTCTTTGCCTAACTGATCGCTCACCGTGAGCATATCCACGGGCTGCTCAGACATGCTGAGCTCGGTGATGGCGGTGTATATCTTCTGATGGCGAGGCTCGTAGAAGCTCTCAGGATTGAGCATCTCACACACCACGGCATAGGCATCTCTATCGATCATTAGTGCACCCAATACTGCCTTCTCCACGTCGAGTGCTTGAGGCTGAAGGTGCCCGTAGGTGTTATCGACAGGTGTGGCAGTGCGCGTACGACCTGTATTTGTTTTCTTCGTTTCGGCCATATTGATTGTTTTTAAACATTAGATGAGCTGCAAAATTACAAATCTTTTTTGATTATCTCGCCTATATATGCTAAATTTGCAGCATGATAAAGTTTCCTATTGCTAAGGTGAACCTCGGACTGAACATTGTGGAGCGTCGGGACGATGGTTATCACAATCTCGAGACAGTGTTCTATCCCGTACCTATTACTGACGCCCTTGAGGTGTTGCCGATGGATGAGCGTTTTCCCATCGGCGACGACTGTACCATAGCACTTAGCGGTATCGGAGTGAAGGGTGAGGTGATGGATAATCTTGTGGTGAAGGCCTATAGGCTCTTGGCTTCCCGCTATGAGTTGCCGAGGGTGCATATCCATCTGCATAAACATATCCCTACGCAGGCGGGCATGGGTGGTGGCTCGAGCGATGCTGCCGTGATGATAAGTCTGCTCAACGAGATGTGTGAATTGGGAATGACGGTGACTGAGATGAGGGAGGTAGCAACAAGACTTGGTGCCGACTGCCCGTTCTTCATCACAGGCGAGCCATCGTATGCTGAGGGCATAGGTGAGAAGTTACAGCCTATAGCGCTCAATCTGAGTGGATGGAAGATGGTGGTCATACACCCGCATATCCCTGTGCCCACCAAGGAGGCTTTTGCACTCATCACTCCACATCGCCCTGAGGTCAACTGCCGTGTGGCGGTGATGCAGCCTGTCAGCGAGTGGCGTCACTGTCTCTTCAACGATTTCGAAGAGAGTGTCTTTGCCCAGCATCCAGAGTTGGCCATTATCAAGTCATGGCTCTACGACAATGGGGCTGTCTATGCATCGATGAGTGGCAGTGGTAGCAGCCTCTTTGCACTCATGCCGGCAGCGGCAGAGCACATAGACACTACAACGCTCGAAAGGCGAATAGGTCACATCTTCGACTGCTATGAGATGGTGCTATGAACCGGATTATCTCTCGAGAAGGGAGGCGGTGCGCACACGGCTCAGCGTCTCGGGGGTCATCTGCAGATAGTTGGCGACATATACCAGAGGGGCACGTAACACCAGTTGAGGATGCGACTTCACCAACTTAGCATAGCGGTCTTGCGCACTCTCGAAACGGAGCATATCGGCATGTACCTGACTCTGGATGAGCGACTCCTCAAGAATCTTACGATAGAGAATCTGTATGTTCACACTCTTCATCGCCACCTGCTCGAGGATAGAGCGGGGCATGGCGTAGATGATCGTGGGCTCGATAGCCATTATCTGCAGGTGGGTAGGCTCTTCGCGAAAAAGGCTCTCGATACACATCACTATGTTGTTCTCCGTTGCCATGTGTTCGGTAAGCTCCTTGCCGTTCTTGTAGTAGAACTGGCGTACGAGCCCCTTGACAATCCAGTAGATATTCGTACAGATCTCGCCCTCTCGTAAAATCATTTCCCCTTTCTGATACTTCATAGGTACCAGCACATGTTCCAAAACATCCAGCTCTTCATGGGTCATCGTGCTGTAACGGCGTGCCAGCTCACGGGCTACATCGCGTGTGGTCAGTCCCAAATTAATAGTCATAGCATAGGTCCTCCTTGTTAGTTTGTATAGTTTATTTGATTGATAGATTAGTCTAATTTCAGTACGGCAAGGAAGGCTTTCTGTGGCACTTCAACATTACCTATCTGTTTCATACGTTTCTTACCCTTTTTCTGTTTCTCCAAGAGTTTACGTTTACGGCTTACGTCACCGCCATAACACTTGGCAGTCACATCTTTGCGCACACACTTAATGGTCTCGCGTGCCACGATTTTGGCACCTATGGCAGCTTGGATGGCGATGTCAAACTGCTGGCGTGGGATGAGCTCTTTGAGTTTCTCACACATACGGCGACCAAAGGTCACTGCATTGTCCTGATGGGTGAGGGTGGAGAGGGCATCCACAGGCTCGCCGTTGAGCAGGATATCTAACTTAGCCAACTTTGATGGGCGGAAACAATCGACATGGTAATCGAAAGAGGCATAACCTTTGGAGATGCTCTTCAGCTTATCATAGAAATCGATGACTATCTCGCCGAGCGGTATCATGAAATGGAGTTCCACACGGTTACCGCTCACATACTGCTGGTCAATGAGTTCGCCGCGTTTGTCGAGACAGAGCGTCATGATGGGTCCGATATAGTCGGCAGCGGTGATGATAGATGCACGGATAAAGGGTTCTTCGATATGGTCAATCATCGTTTGTTCGGGCAGTCCAGAGGGGTTGTGTACCTCTTTCGCCTCACCGTGCTTGTCGTAACACATATAAGAGACGTTGGGCACCGTGGTGATGACATCCATATTAAACTCCCTATCCAATCGCTCCTGGATAATCTCCATGTGGAGCAGTCCGAGGAATCCGCAGCGGAAACCGAAGCCCAGGGCTACCGACGACTCAGGGGAGAAGGTGAGTGATGCATCGTTGAGTTGAAGCTTCTCCAGCGAAGAGCGAAGGTTCTCATAGTCAGACGGGTCGATGGGATAGACACCGGCGAAGACCATGGGCTTCACCTCCTGGAATCCAGCAATGGCCTCGCTGCATGGATGGTTGGTGTGGGTGATGGTATCTCCCACCTTCACCTCCTTGCTGTTCTTGATGCCGCTGATGATATAACCCACATCGCCAGTGCTGAGCATCTGTCGGGGAATCATATCCATCTTCAGTACGCCCACCTCATCGGCATCATACTCCATACCGGTGTTGAAGAACTTCACCTTGTCGCCCTTCCTTATCTGTCCGTTCTCTATCTTGAAATATGCAATGATGCCACGGAAAGAGTTGAAGACAGAATCGAAAATCAGTGCCTGCAGCGGTGCTTTCTCGTCGCCCTCGGGATGAGGGATGCGTTCCACCACGGCTCTGAGAATCTCTTCCACCCCCTCACCGGTCTTGCCGCTTGCACGGATGATGTCCTTGCGGTCGCATCCTATCAGATCGACAATCTCATCCTCTACCTCGTCGGGCATGGCGCTTGGCATGTCTATCTTGTTGATAACAGGGATAATCTCGAGGTTGTGGTCGATGGCCATGTAGAGGTTGGAGATGGTTTGTGCCTGCACCCCCTGGGTGGCATCGACAATAAGGAGGGCACCCTCGCAGGCAGCTATGCTGCGCGACACCTCGTAGGAGAAATCGACATGCCCCGGAGTGTCAATGAGGTTGAGGATATATTTCTCACCATCCAACGTATATTCCATCTGTATGGCATGACTCTTGATAGTGATGCCGCGCTCACGCTCAAGGTCCATATCGTCGAGCATCTGCCCCTCTGTCACCTGTATCGTGTTGGTATATTCGAGAAGTCGGTCGGCAAGGGTTGACTTGCCATGGTCTATATGGGCGATGATGCAAAAGTTGCGGATGTTCTTCATTTCTAAAAAGCTTTTGAAATGCAAAGATAATTATTCTCAATTTATTATGCAAAAAAAAGGGGCGATGTTGGCATTTTTTTTCATTTAGGGCGTTAGTATGTTTTATCTGCTGGCAAATGAAAAAAGCACATGAAAGGAACTAAGGTGAGCGCACAATACGCTGAAGACCTGTTTGGTTAGTGGTCTCTCTGATAGAAGAAAAAGAGTGGAGGGGGAGTTGATAGAAAAAAAAAGGAGCGGTAAACGGGACTCGAACCCGCGACCCTCGGCTTGGGAAGCCAATGCTCTACCAACTGAGCTATTACCGCTTCGTGATAAACCTTAATTATAAAAGAGAGAGCCGATAGGGGGACTCGAACCCCCGACCCACGCATTACGAATGCGTTGCTCTACCAACTGAGCCATATCGGCAACAAAAAAGCACTCTTTGCTTTTTTTTGCGGTGCAAAGATAATGTTTTTTTTCTTAAACACAAAATTTGCATCGCTTTTTTAAGGTTTGATATCTATTTAGAGTGGTTATTTCTTAAGCATCAGCAGTAGCACTAAAACAAGCGATTGAACAATCTATTTGCTTTCGCTTACTCCGCTCCACCATAGAGTTTCTCCTTCAGATAGTGCCCGGTGATACTCTCCTTACAACCGCTCACCGCCTCAGGTGTACCCTGTGCAATGATTGTTCCACCTCTGTCGCCACCCTCAGGACCGAGGTCGATGATATGGTCGGCACACTTGATGACATCTAAGTTGTGTTCTACCACTACGATGCTGTGACCCCGCTCTATCAGGCGTTCGAAGGCATGTAGGAGTTTCTTGATGTCATGAAAATGAAGACCTGTTGTAGGCTCGTCAAAGATGAAAAGTGTGGGCTGCTGTCGTTCCTGACCAATGAAATAGGCGAGTTTTACGCGCTGGTTCTCACCGCCGGAGAGCGTGGAAGAGCTCTGTCCGAGTTTGATATATCCCAAGCCCACCTCAGCCAAGGGTTTCAGACGGTTGACGATGGTGGTTTGATGGTGAGTGGTGAAGAACTCGATAGCCTCGTTCACGGTCATGTCGAGCACGTCGAAAATGTTCTTTCCTTCGAACCTCACCTCCAGGATATCTTTCTTAAAACGTTGCCCATGACAGTGTTCGCAGGGCAGCGTGATGTCTGCCATAAACTGCATCTCCACTACAATCTCGCCCGCTCCCTTACACTCCTCACAGCGTCCACCATCGGTGTTAAACGAGAAATGCTGCGGTGAGAAGTCCATCTGCTTTGCCAACGGCTGGTCTGCATAGAGTTCTCGGATGGCGTCGTAAGCCTTGAGATAAGTGGCAGGATTAGAGCGTGATGACTTGCCTATAGGGTGCTGGTCAACCATTTCGATGTGCTGAATGGCTTTGGTGTCGCCCTTCAGTTGAAGATACTCTCCTGGTGGGTCGCATACCTCACCGAGATGCCGCTTGAGAGCAGGGTAGAGGATGCCCTTGACAAGCGACGACTTGCCTGAACCGCTCACTCCCGTCACCGCTGTCAGCACGTTGAGAGGAATGGTGGCGTCGATGCCTTTGAGGTTGTTCATACGTGCGCCGCAGATCGTGATCGTCTGGTTCCACGGACGGCGGCTACGTGGCAGGGGGATGTTCTCCACCCCCGTGAGATAGTTGACCGTGTGGCTACGGGGATGGCGTGAGGCGGTGAGTGGTACGATAGCCGTAGGTGAACCCTCGAAGACAATCTCACCGCCATGACTGCCGGCATCGGGACCCACATCGATGAGATGGTCAGCGGCACGGATAATCTCTTCGTCGTGCTCTACGACCACCACCGTATTGCCCTGGTCGCGGAGTTTCCTAAAGACACTGATGAGTCGCTCAGTGTCGCGGCTGTGAAGACCGATGCTAGGTTCGTCGAGGATATAGAGTGAACCTACCAGTGAGCTACCTAACGAGGTGGTGAGATGTATGCGCTGACTTTCTCCGCCACTCAATGTGTTCGATAGTCGGTTGAGGGTAAGGTAGCCCAAACCTACATCGAGAAGATACTGCAGGCGGACGGTAATCTCGTGCAGCAGTCGGCGGGCAATGGTGCTCTCCTGATTCGACAACTGGAGCGACTGGAACCAGGGCAGGAGATGCTCCACAGGTATCTGCACCACGTCGGTGATGCTCTTGCCGCCTATCTTCACATACTGTGCTTCCTTGCGCAGACGTGTGCCATGACAGTGGGGACAGATGGTCTTGCCGCGGAAACGGCTCAGCATCACCCGGTATTGTATCTTGTATTGGTTCTCACGCACCATATTGAAGAAGGCATCGATGCTCACCTGCTCACTCTTAGGACGTGAGAGGTCGGAGGGCAGACCATGCCACAGCCAACTCTTCTGCTGCTGTGTGAGATTGAGGTAGGGCTCGAAGATGGGGAAGTTGTCAACGGCTGCTCGTCGGCAGAACTCCTCTTTCCATTGTTTCATCTTCTCTCCGTTCCAGCACACCACACATCCGTCATAAACGCTGAGTGTGCTGTTGGGAACAACGAGGTGCTCGTCGATGCCGATGATGCTGCCAAAACCCTGACATTCGGGGCAGGCGCCCGAGGGCGAGTTGAAAGAGAACATATTTTCCGAAGGCTCCTCGAATGTCAGTCCGTCGGCCTCGAAATGTGTGGAGAAATGATACTGAATCATGGAAGGGAGGAACATCAGACAGCAGTTGCCCTTGCCCTCATAAAACGCTGTCTCTACTGAGTCGGTGAGTCGGCTGATGTTGTCATTGCTCATGTCAACACTCATGCGGTCGATGACCAGCATAGGCAGTTCGTCGGGTGTCTCGTTGCCCAGCATCTCCGTCAGCTCTTTGATGGTGAGGAAGTTGCCCTTAGCATAGAGGCGTGAGTAGCCCTGCTGGTGATAAGCCTGGAGCTGTTCGACAAAGGATCTCCCCTCGCTCAGTGTGATGGGAGAGAGGACAACCATCTTTGTGCCAGGCGAATATTGGCGCATGCAGTTGACGGCATCCTCGGTGGTGTGTTTCCTCACCTCTTCACCACTGATGGGCGAGAAGGTGTGGCCTATGCGGGCAAAGAGCAGTCGGAGATAGTCATAGATCTCTGTCGTCGTGCCTACGGTGGAGCGTGGGTTGCGACTGATGACGCGCTGCTCTATGGCTATGGCTGGAGGAATGCCAAGGATGAAGTCGCATTCGGGTTTGTTGATGCGACCGAGAAACTGGCGGGCATAGGCAGAGAGGCTCTCTACATAACGGCGCTGACCCTCGGCATAAAGGGTGTCGAAGGCCAAGGACGACTTGCCCGAACCGCTCACGCCGGAGACGACAATCAGTTTGTTGTGGGGCAGCTCGATATTGATGTTCTTAAGGTTATTGACGCGTGCCCCCTTGATGGTGATATGGGGAGATGATGGCTGCTTTTTCATGAGTGGGTTATTCGTGGTGGTAAGGCTCGCCTTTGATGATGGTGCATGCCCGATAGATCTGTTCGGTGAAGAAGAGGCGGACCATCTGATGAGAGAAGGTCATCCTTGATAGTGACAGCATCTCTTTGGCGCGTGCGTAGAGGTCGGGAGAGAAACCATAGGGGCCGCCAATGATGAATACCAAGCGTCGGGCAGTGTGCTGTTTCTGTTCTATCCATCGCGCAAACTCCATGCTTCGCAGCTCCTTGCCCCGCTCGTCGAGCAACACTACATCGTCTGTAGGTTGGAGTGCGCGTAACAGCTGTTCTCCCTCCATCTGCTTCTGCTGGGCTTCGGTGAGATGCTTGGTCTGTTTCAGTTCGGGAATCACCTGAAGTTCAAAGGGCACATAATGACCGATACGCTCCACATAATCGTTGATACAGGCGCCAATGTGCTTGTTGGTGGTCTTGCCTACGAGAAGTAGAATGATTTTCATGTGAGTGTATCTTATTACCTGTTCTTCTTTGGGTTACGGGGAAACCACCCTTTCTCCACGCGTTTCTTCTGTTCAAAGAGTTCGCCTATCGACCAAAGGAACGAAGCACCAAGGACACCGAGGAAGGCAGAGAGCATCACATCTTCCACAAAGAGAGCTGCAACGATGCTCACGATACCACCGGCAAGAAACAGCCACCAGGGGCGGGTGCCGAAATAGTACTCTGTCTTGATGACGATGGGATGGAATATCCCAATAATAAGAAATGTGCCTATGGCGATGAGTATTCCTGTGAAGTGCATGAGGTAGGGCGGTACTATTGTTAGATACGCGGGCGAAAGCAAGTGGGTGTAGCGCGGGTTATCTCAGATCTATCACCTCGGCATGAGGATAGTCCTTGGGGTTGAAGCGGAACTTACTATCGGGGATTGATGTGGTCTTCAACTTGCTGATAGTGAAAGTGGTCCATGCGTTGCCACGCTTCATTCGTATCACCGATGGTACCAAACTCTTTTTGTTGCACACCACCACCATCTCCTGTATCTGCCTCTTCTTGTCGTTGGTTTTCAGCGTCACATGATAGTTGTCACCCTTCTCAGTCTTGCTCAGTGCATATCCCTGCTTATATATATAAATAAAGGTATAAGGGTTGATGGCCTGGAGCTGCTGTGGGGTGGGAGTGCTTACGTTCACCTCATCATTGCTCTTGAGATAAGTCCATTGGGTCTTACCGTCGAACCATGTGATGGCCTGTGGTGTAGAAGCCTGAAACTTCTTGCCTTTTACGGCGATGGTGCCCGTGGTGGTCCCCATCTTCTCGCTCTCCATCTTGAATGAGGCAGTGACACCGCTCTTATTGGTAAGTTTGGCAGCCACCTTCTCGAGAATATCTTTAGCCGACTGTCCGAATGACAGTTGACCGATGAGCATCAGGATGCTTAGCAAACAAATCTTTTTCATTCTTCTGTAGTGTTATATTCTTTTTCTATCTCCTTACCATTGCGCTTCTTTCATGCTCAACGTAGGCTGTTGATAAGGTTAAACAAGCTGTTCTCGTCTTGGATGAGCACCTCGCGTGGTTTGCCTCCCGAAGCAGGTCCCACCACGCCAGCTTTCTCCAGCTGGTCCATCAGTCGTCCGGCACGGTTATAGCCTATTGAATACTTACGCTGAATCATACTCGTACTTCCCGACTGGTTGATCACCACCAGGCGCGCTGCTTCCTCGAACAATGGGTCGAGATGTTGCAGGTCAACATCGGCTGCAGCGCCCATGCCGTCGCCGTCAGCTGTGTCGGGCTCAGGCAACTCGAAGGGACAGACATATCCCTGCTGCTTGGCAATAAACTGATTAATGCGTTCCACCTCTGGGGTATCTACGAATGCACACTGCACACGCACGGGCTCGTTGCCATGTAGGAAGAGCAGATCACCCCTACCGATGAGCTGGTTGGCACCCGGGCGGTCGAGGATGGTCTTCGAGTCGATCATAGCACTCACCTTAAAGGCGATACGTCCGGGGAAGTTGGCCTTGATGTTACCCGTGATAATCGTCGTGGTAGGACGCTGTGTGGCTATCACCATGTGGATGCCTACGGCGCGCGCCAGCTGAGCGATACGCGCTATAGGCAACTCTATCTCTTTGCCGGCAGTCATTATCAGGTCACCAAACTCATCGATAATCACTACGATATAGGGCATGAACCGATGACCGTGCTCGGGGTTGAGCTGGCGGGCGATAAACTTCTGGTTATACTCCTTGAGGTTGCGTGCACCAGCGATCTTCAGCAGGTCATAACGCGTGTCCATCTCCTTACACAGACTGTTGAGTGTGCGCACCACCTTAGTGACGTCAGTGATGATAGGTTCGGCATCTTCATCAGGCACCTTGGCAAGGAAGTGATTAGCAAGTGGTCCGTAGATGCTAAACTCCACCTTCTTGGGGTCAATCAGCACAATCTTCATCTCTGCAGGATGTTTCTTGTAGAGCAGTGAAGTGATGATAGCATTCAGTCCTACCGACTTACCCTGTCCGGTGGCACCTGCTACCAGGAGGTGAGGAATCTTGGCAAGGTCGAACATAAACACCTCGTTGGTAATGGTCTTGCCGATGGCGCAGGGCAACTCCATGTTAGCTTCCTGAAACTTCTTTGAATTGAGGATGCTCTCCATGGAAACGATATTGGGCTTGGCATTAGGCACTTCAATACCTATGGTGCCTTTGCCGGGGATGGGGGCAATGATACGGATGCCGAGTGCCGACAGACTGAGTGCGATATCATCCTCGAGGTTACGTATCTTTGAGATGCGTACACCCTGGGCAGGCGTTATCTCGTAGAGCGTGATGGTGGGTCCTACAGTGGCTTTTATGCTGCTGATCTCCACACCGAAATTGCGCAACACCTCCACGATGCGGTTCTTGTTAGCCGTCTGCTCAGCCATGTCGATATATGGTTTGCCATCGTTGTCATACTTCTTCAGCAGGTCGAGTGTAGGATAGTGATAGTTTTCAAGGTCGAGTTTAGGGTCGTAGGGCGTCATCGACAGTTCCTTCTCGTTGACAAGTCGGTTGGTCGAAGCCTGTATCTCTTCCTTGCCCTGTTCTATCTCCATTTCCACCTCTTCGGTATCTGACTCTTCTTTCGGTCTATTCTCTACTCTGATATGCTCCTCTGCTTCGTGTGGCTCCTCCTCTTCGATGAGGTCCTGCTTACTGTCTTCATCTGCAACATCAAAAATCACCTCCTGTTTCTCTGGGTCGTCAAAGACCTTGGGGTCTTCAAGCGTATTACTCAGTACGGGAGCGATATTTTGCATAGATTCAGCGCCTGTCTCGTTGGTGACATGAAACTTTACTCTGTTGGCAAAGAACTTAGCAGGGTTAAGCAGTTTTCTTATCCACTCGATGGTCTCGAAGGTGGTGTAGGTAAGGAAGGCGATAGCCGTAAGCAGCAGGATACCCGTCAAACCGGGTGCACCGAGGATATTCTCCGTGTATTGACAGATGAAAAGTCCGTGGTCGCCACCAGGGTTGAAACACGCGTTGGGCATGAACGGACTGAGAAACTTAGCCAGGGTGACTGAGCTCCATACCATGAGGAGCATAAGCGACATGAACCACTTGAGCAACCTCACGTTGTAAGCCTTCATTATCTTTCCTGCTATCATAATCATGATAATGGGGATGAGGAAAGCCGGAAAACCAAAACAACGCTTGATGAAGAAATGGGAGAGGTAGGCACCGAGCGAACCGCAACTGTTCTGAAACTCATGCTGCGTGTTGAGTATGTCATTATCGCGGGGTACTTCTATCAGACTCTGGTCGGCGACGCCCGTACTTATAAATGAGATAAAGGCGAAGAGCAGATAGACAGCTATGGCAAACAACACCATGCCCAGCATGAAGTTGATGCGCTCATTCATGAATATATTTGTTATGCCCAAAGCTTCCTTCATCGACATGCTCTTGGAAGGTTTTGCGGTTTTTGTCTTTTTTGCCATTGATTATTAACGTGTTATCTTTTGTTGTTGGGGAAAACTCCCTGCTTGTATCTCCTGCCGATGGCGGCGAATTATTCTGCAAAAATAACTGATTTTTTTCACATACTATCATAAACTCCCTTTTTTTTTGTACTTTTGCAGGTGGAAAAGCTATACAATGAAAAAGCAGATTGACGCAAAATTCGATAAAACAAAGATAGCCAAGCTCCCTCGAGTCACCTTCGACGGGCGTACGATAGTTGTGCTTTCTCAGCATGAGGCAGAACAGGCAGTCAACTTCCTGTTGGCACAGCCCATCCTAGGCATAGATACTGAGACGAGACCTTCGTTCAAGAAAGGAGTGTCTCATAAGGTGGCACTCTTGCAGGTAGCAACTAAAGATATCTGTTTCCTTTTCAGGTTGAACTATATCGGCATGTCGCCCTCTATAGTGCGCCTGCTTGAAGATACCAATGTGCTGAAAGTGGGTCTCTCTCTGCGTGACGATATCCTGAGTCTGCATAAGTTGGGACCTTTTGAGCCGGGCTGGTTTGTGGATATTCAGGACTGTATGAAGAAGATGGGTGTGGAGGATATGAGTCTCCAGAAACTCTATGCCAACTTCTTTGGCAAACGAATAAGTAAGGGACAGCAGTTGAGCAACTGGGAAGCTGATGTGCTGAGCGACAAACAGAAAACTTATGCTGCAACTGATGCCTGGGCGTGTATCCATCTCTACGAAGAATGGGACAGACTGATGAGTAGTGGAGATTATGTGGTGATGAAAACTAAAGACAATGACAATGTATCCGAAAATCATACTTAAGAAAGGGAAGGAAGAGAGTTTGAAACGCTTTCATCCCTGGGTGTTCTCTGGTGCCATCCAGCATCTTCCTCAGCAGATGGAGGAGGGCGACGTAGTGGTGGTTTGTAACTCAGAAGGGAAGTTTGTTGCCGTCGGGCACTATCAGGTGGGCTCGATAGCAGTAAGGGTGCTCTCCTTCCGTGATGTGGCGATCGACGAGAGCTTCTGGCAGAGTCGTCTGAAATCGGCCCTCACCATGCGACAGACCATAGGAATAGCCGATAATCCAGAGAATAACACCTACCGTTTGGTGCATGGAGAAGGTGATCTGCTCCCCGGCTTGGTGATTGACGTCTATGGAAAGACTGCTGTGATGCAGGCACATAGCGTGGGAATGCATTGCTCGCGCCATGATATTGCACAGGCATTGGTGGCGGTGATGGGCAGTCGTATAGAGAATATCTACTATAAGAGTGAGACCACACTACCCTTCAAGGCCGAACTGGGACAGGAAAATGGCTTTATCTATGGTGGGAGCGACGACAATACAGCCGTGGAAAACGGATTGAAGTTTTATGTCGATTGGCTCAAGGGGCAGAAGACTGGCTTCTTCGTTGATCAGCGTGAGAACAGAGCACTGCTTGAACACTATGCCAAGGGGAGAAAGGTGCTCAATATGTTTTGTTATACCGGAGGATTCTCGTTCTATGCCATGCGAGGAGGTGCACTCAAGGTACACTCCGTGGACAGCAGTGCCAAAGCCATTGAGCTGACTAAAAGGAATGTGGCGCTCAACTTCCCCGGCGATGGCCGCCATGAGGCTTACTGTGAGGATGCTTTCAAGTTCTTGGACCAACTGGGCAATCAGTATGACCTCATTATTCTCGACCCCCCTGCTTTTGCTAAGCACAGGGCAGCGCTCCATAATGCGCTGAAGGGGTATATCCGTCTGAATGCCAAAGCTTTTGAAAAGATTGAGTCGGGAGGTGTACTGTTCACTTTCTCATGCAGTCAGGTGGTGACCAAGGAGAATTTCAGAAATGCAGTGTTCACCGCTGCTGCACAGGCGGGTAGGAAGGTGAGGATTCTGCATCAGTTGCACCAGCCAGCCGACCATCCTGTAAATATCTATCATCCCGAAGGAGAGTATCTTAAGGGCTTGGTGCTCTACGTGGAATAGTGAGAGTGGATGCTTGAAAGAGTAGAACAATATATAAACAGTCACAGGCTCCTCGACAGTCGTCAGCTGTATCTTGCAGGAGTGAGTGGAGGCGCCGACAGCGTGGCGCTGCTCATGGTGATGCTCAAGATGGGCTACCGTGTGGAGGCTGTGCATTGCAATTTCCATCTCCGTGGAAGTGAGTCCGACCGCGATGAGGCTTTCGTTAAGAAACTCTGCGAGGAGATGGGAGTGGTTTTTCATCCTGTTCATTTCGATACGCTCACCTATGCCAAACTGCATCATCAGAGTATCGAACTGGCAGCGAGAAACTTAAGATACCACTATTTTGAGCAGTTGAGAAAGGACCTCGGAGCCGATGCTATCTGCGTGGCACATCATCTCGACGACCAGGTGGAGACGGTGCTGATGAATCTGGTGAGAGGAGCCGGACTGCGAGGACTCGCAGGTATCAAACCCAGGAACGGACGTATCGTGCGACCATTGCTTTGTGTGGACAGAGAGGAGATACGTGACTTTCTCAGAAACGAGGGACAGAACTTTGTAGAGGATAGTACGAATGCAGAAGATGAGGCGGTAAGAAACCGGTTTAGGCATCATCTCATACCTCTTCTTAAACAGTTTAACCCGCAGGTAGTGAGGCATATACAGATGACAGCCGAACGGCTGTCGGAGGTGGAACAACTGCTTGAAACCGTGGTGGAGCATACGAAAGCGAAGGTGATGAGCAGAGGAGATGAGACGATAGTGGTCAATCTCAAAATGCTGAAAAAAGAGGTGGCGTGTTCTACGTTGCTCTTCGAACTATTGCGCCCCTATGGTGTCTCGGCAGAATTGTCTCGGCAGATAGAGATGACAGAAGAGACGGGCAGATGCTTTAAGACGGCTGACCACGAACTGCTTATCGACAGAGGACGACTGCTGATACAGAAGAAAGAAGAGGGGGTGGGTAGTCTGAAAATACCCGAGTGTGGTAACTACCTGCTTAACAATGGAAAAAGGATATGCGTAAGACAGATGCCGCTGACTGATAGGACGTTGCTCCCGAGAGAAAACGATAGGGTGTGGGTTGATGCAGCTATGGTCATGTTCCCCCTGACCCTGCGGAGAGTGAGAAAGGGAGAGAAGATGCGACCCTTCGGTATGCGAGGCATGAAACTCGTGAGCGATTATATGACAGACCGCAAACTGTCGCTGTTTGAGAAAAGGAAACAGATGGTGCTGTGTGATACCCAGGATAAAGTAGTATGGTTAGTGGGCGAAAGAGTTGATGACCGCTATAAGGTGACAGAAAAGACTACTGAGATATTGGAACTGTGTTGGAGTAGAGAATAAAAAAGTCATCGGATTGATGGCATTTGACGAAAAAATAGTAATTTTGCAGAGAATAAAAGCAAAAGACGATGTTCGGAAAAAAACGCAGATGGCATTGCTTGCCAGGACAAGAACCTACAGAGCTCGACAAGCAAGTGATGTACTGGGAAAACAAAGGTAAATTGGTTCCCACTCGTAATCTCATCAAGACCAAGGAACAGATTGAGGGAATAAGGAAAAGTGGAGAAATCAATACGGGGGTATTGGATGAGGTGGAACGCTTGATTCGACCTGGAATGAATACGCTCGAAATAGATAAGATTTGTTATGACTACTGTGTTGCACATGGTGGAAAACCTGCTTGCCTGGGCTATGAGGGATTCCCAAAGAGTGTGTGTACAAGCATCAATGAAGTGGTGTGTCATGGTATCCCCAAGAAAGAGGATGTGCTTGAAGAGGGGGATATCGTCAACGTAGATTTTACCACTATCTACAACGGCTACTATGCCGATGCTTCACGAATGTTTATCATCGGAGGAAAGACCACACCGGAGAAAGAACAGCTGGTGAGGGTGGCAAAGGAGTGTCTTGAGTTAGGCGCTGCAGCAGCCCAACCCTTCTCCTTCGTGGGAGACATCGGACATGCCGTAGAGAAACATGCCAAGAAATATCACTATGGTGTGGTAAGAGACCTCTGTGGACACGGTGTCGGACTGGAGTTTCATGAAGAGCCAGAAGTGGTGCATTACGGACATAGAGGCACAGGAATGCTGCTCGTGCCGGGAATGGTATTCACCATCGAACCGATGATCAACATGGGTACTTGGAAGGTGTATATCGATGCCGACGATAAATATGGATGGGAGGTGATTACAGGCGACGAATTGCCCAGTGCTCAGTGGGAACACACTTTCCTTATGACTGAAAACGGTTTGGAGATACTGTCAAGATGATGGAAAAGGAACAACATACACCTATATATATATTAGGAATAGAGAGTAGTTGTGATGATACCTCGGCTGCTGTGCTGAGAGATGGCGTGTTGCTGAGCAACGTGACGGCAAGTCAGGCTGTACACGAGGCCTATGGCGGTGTGGTGCCCGAATTGGCATCGCGTGCGCATCAGCAGAACATCGTTCCGGTGGTTGACCAGGCATTAAAGAAGGCTGGAGTTGAGAAGCAGCAACTTAGTGCTGTGGCATTTACAAGAGGACCAGGCTTGATGGGTTCACTCCTTGTAGGCGTAAGCTTTGCCAAGGGATTTGCGCGCTCGCTCAACATCCCCTTGGTTGATGTCAATCATCTGCAGGGGCATGTGATGGCACACTTTATCAAGGAGAGCGATGATGATTGCTCTGCTCCTCCTTTGCCCTTCCTCTGTCTGCTTGTGAGCGGAGGAAACTCACAGATTGTCAAGGTAAATGCCTTCGATGATATGGAGGTGCTGGGACAGACGATAGATGATGCTGCTGGAGAGGCGATAGATAAATGTTCTAAGGTGATGGGACTGGGCTACCCCGGAGGACCAATCATCGACAGGCTGGCAAGAAAGGGTAATCCTCATGCATATAAGTTTGCAGAACCGCAGATACCAGGACTGAACTACAGTTTCAGCGGATTGAAAACCTCTTTCCTCTATTCGCTCAGAGAGTGGATAAAGGATGACCCCGATTTCGTGGCACATCATCAGGAAGATATTGCTGCCAGTCTGGAGTTTACTATCGTTGACATCCTGATGAAGAAACTCAGGAAAGCTGTTCAGCAGACAGGGATCAAACACGTGGCAGTGGCAGGAGGTGTGAGTGCAAACAACGGATTGAGAAATGCCTTTCATCAGCATGCCGAAAAATATGGATGGACCATTTATATCCCCCGTTTCAGCTATACGACAGACAACGCTGCAATGATAGGGATTACAGGTTATTACAAATATCTTAAGGGTGAGTTTTGCAATATCGATGCGCCTGCATTCTCTAAGGTGACTTTCGATTAAAGACAGCCCTCGGATCAAATAAAAAAACGATTGAAATATGGACTTTGAAAGCAAAATTATCAGTAGAGAGATCAGTCAACTGCTTTGGGAACAGGAGAAAACTGTCGGTACGGCAGAAAGTTGTACGGGTGGACGCATTGCCGAAGCAATCATTGCCGTGCCAGGCTCCTCAAAGTATTATAAGGGAGGCGTAGTGTCCTATACAGATGAGATAAAGGAAAAGCTCCTCGATGTCGATGCTCAACTGATAGAGGAGAAGAGTGCCGTCTGCGAGGAGGTGGCTATACAGATGGTGAAAGGAGCAGTGAAGACGCTAAACACCGACTATGCCATCGCTGCCACCGGATATGCTGGTCCTACAGCCGGTCCTAAGGATATTCCCGTGGGAACCATCTGGTTGGCTTGCGGATCGGCGGAACGAACAAAGACACTGAAGATAGAGGAGGACTATGGTAGAGATATCAATCTCGCCATCGCCACCAACAAGGCTATGCAGATGTTCCTCGACTTCCTTAATGAAGAGTTTGCCGAATCTTCTTCAAAAGAAGAGTAAGGAACGTTTTCGTTAAGCCAGATGAGCAATGATGAGCTTGCTCAGTCATTGCCATGGCGAGAAAACGAAGGATGAAATCCAAGGTTTTTTTGCCCAAAAAGTGAAGCTAAGCGAAGGAAAAAAACAAAATAATCCTTAATTTACTGATTTTTAGGCGAAATATTTTGAGTTTACCAAAATTATCCTTACCTTTGCACCCTGTTTGGAATAAGTTATAAATAGAACAAAGAAATTTAGATAGAAATGTCGAAGATTTGTCAGATTACGGGAAAGAAGGCACAGATGGGTAATAATGTGTCTCACTCAAAGCATCGTACAAAGCGCAGCTTTGATGTAAACCTGTTCCGCAAGAAGTTCTACTATGTAGAAGAGGATTGCTGGATAAGTTTGAAGATCAGCGCCGCTGGTCTGCGTATGATTAACAAAGTGGGTCTCGATGCTGCTCTCAAGCAGGCCGTTGCGAAGGGATTTTGCGATTGGAGAGACATTAAAGTGATAGGAGATTAAGCACTATGGCAAAGAAAGCAAAAGGCAATAGAGTTCAGGTGATTTTGGAATGCACCGAAATCAAGAACAGCGGTATGCCCGGTACAAGTCGCTATGTGACTACCAAGAACCGCAAGAACACTCCTGAAAGAATGGAACTGATGAAGTATAATCCCATCTTGAAGAAGATGACGCTTCATAAGGAAATCAAATAATCATTAAAGCAAGCACATAGACTATGGCAAAGAAAGTAGTCGCTACCCTCCGCGATGGCTCAAAGGATGGTCGCGCATACACAAAGGTGATTAAAATGGTGAAGAGCCCTAAGACTGGCGCTTACACTTTTGATGAGCGAATGGTTCCCAACGAGGCTGTGAAGGATTTCTTCAAGAACTAATCCGATAGCTAAGTAGGTGATATAAAAATACAGAAGGAACTGCATGGTGGAGAACTGATGCAGTTCCTTTTTTATACGTCCATTACGATACTTATTTCTGCATAGCTGATGTCAGGAGGACAGAGGGATTTCACAGCATTCTTTCCTTCTTGGCCTTTGAGCGCGATGGCTTTTTTAATAATCTCAATCTTTTGCTCGTCAATGATGTCGGTGAGTGCAATTTCCCCCGACTTGATAAACCGTGCAAGATGGCCGAAGATGGTGCTGATGGTCAGTCCGCGGTGGATGGCAATCTCATCGGCTTTCATCCCTTCACAGTAGAGACGGTAACTGGTCATCCAAGTCTTTTCTTTCTCCTCTTTAGTCTTCTTGTTCACCTTCTTCTGTCTCTCGGTCGTCTTCACCGTCCTCTCATCTTTCCGTTGGTCGCCATCCATGGCAGAGAGAAAACTGTTTTGTTTCTCCTTCAGGTAGGTATTGACAGAGAATCCCTTGCTCTCAATCGCTTTGAGCAACATCAGATGACTATCAAAGAGGAGCCTCATCTCATTCCATGTATCTGACAATCGGCGCATAGCCTCTTGGTTGTTCGTCTTCACAGATTTGCATAAGTCTATCGCTTGGTCGCAGTGCTTATGAAGAGTAGTGATAAAATAGTTGCAGCTGCGTGTGATGCGGTCTTGAAACTCCTGCTTTTTCAGGGTCATCATCTGTGATGAACGGATGACAACATTCCATTTGTCTGCAACATCGATCACCTCTTTCTTCATGCTGATGACTACTTGCTTATGGAGTTGGGTGAGCGACTGGAAACTATTGGAGAAAAATTCCGAGAGCAGGTGGCTGAGATGCTCCTCTTTGTAATAAAGTGCCTTGAAGTCAAACAGTTCCAACAATAGTTGCCTATAGTATTCTTCCTTGAGAGTAGGCAGTTGGTTAATGCTCTCTTGGGCTTCCTGATCTTGATGAAGGATATAGCTTGTCACCCGCTCATCGTTGATGACAGAGCGTCTCTCCAAAGGCGACCCCAGCACCATGCCTTCTAAGGTCTTGCATCGGCTGAGTGCTACATACACTTGCCCTGGAGCAAAGGACATCCCTGCATCAATGATTGCATGGTCGAAGGTGAGCCCTTGACTTTTATGAATGGTGATGGCCCATGCCAGACGGAGGGGAAGTTGTCTGAATAATCCTACTATTTCAGTCTCCAACTCCTTGGTCTCATCATTGATATGATATTTTGCATTCTCCCATTCCTGTGGAGCGACAATGATGTCGTAGGTGTCACCTTCGCATCTCACTCTCACCTCATTCTCGTCTAACCATGTTATCTTTCCTATGCGACCATTGTAATATCGATGTTCTGAAGAGGCATCATTCTTGACAAACATCACCTGTGCACCCTGTTTGAGGATGAGCGATTGGTCGGTGGGGTAGGCATATTCAGGAAATGTACCGGAAATCTCTGCATCATAGATAAAGGCTTTTGTCGGCAGTTTGTTCAGTTCTGATTCATTATGGTTATTAGCAATATAATTATGTGTGGTAAGGCGAATGAAACCTTCGTTTGGCGAAGGAGAGAAGTGGGCGTCATATCTGCTGTTCAGCAGTTCAAGGTCTTGGATGGAGGGGTGACCATCACGAATATGGTTGAGGATACCTACAAACTTCTCGTCCTGCTGACGGTAAACCTTTTCCAATTGGATGGTGACATATTTTGTCTGTGCCAAAGCCTTGCTACTGAAGAAATAAGGAGTGGCATAGTGTTGGTTTAATAGTTCAGACTCTTCTTGAGTCACCACAGGAGTGAGTTGTTGAAGGTCGCCAATCATCAGCAACTGTACACCGCCAAAAGGCTGATACCTGTTGCGATATCGTCGGAGCACGCTGTCAACAGCATCCAAAAGGTCGCTCCTCACCATGGATATTTCATCAATGATGAGCAGGTCGAGTGAGGCAATTATCTTGCGCTTCTCCTTGCTGAAATTAAAGTGCCTCTTCATGTTGGTGCCGGGAATGAAGGGGGAGAGGGGAAGCTGAAAGAAGGAGTGGATGGTCATTCCTCCTGCATTGATGGCTGCTACGCCGGTGGGAGCCACCACCACCATCCTTTTCGTACTGTATTCTTTGAGTGTCTTGAGGAAAGTGGTTTTACCGGTTCCTGCCTTGCCGGTAAGGAAAATACTTATTCCTGTGTGTTCCACAAAATCCCAGGCATGTTTCAGTTCTCTATTCTGTTCGTTCATCATCTTATACTAAGCTAACCGAATGCAAACTTACAGAAAAATGCTGTGAATGACAAATGCTGAATAAACAAATTACATTCTAAAAAAGGATAGGATGGTAGATGCAGAAAGAAATGAAAGAAAAAGTTGTGACAAGAGGAAAAAAATAAAAAGAAAATCTTTGTCAATTCATCGGAATATTGTACCTTTGCATCCGATTTTGAATAAAACTATTGAATGAAGAACGACAAGATTAAGAATCAGTATCGTGTAAACGAGCAGATTAGAGTGCGCGAGGTACGTATCGTCGGTGATGATGGCTCTATGGTAGTGCCCACTCGTCAAGCCTTGGATATGGCTCGTAACCAAGGTGTAGATCTCGTGGAGATCTCTCCCAACGCCAATCCCCCCGTTTGTCGTTTGATAGACTATTCAAAGTTCCTATATCAGCAGAAGAAACGTGCTAAGGAGCTTAAGGCTAAGCAGGTGAAGGTTGAGGTGAAGGAAATACGTTTCGGACCTCAGACAGATGAGCACGACTATCAGTTCAAACTGAAGCATGCTAAGGAGTTTCTCGAGGACGGTAACAAGGTGAGAGCCTATGTATTCTTCCGCGGACGCTCTATCCTCTTCAAAGAGCAGGGCGAGGTGTTGCTGCTGAGATTCGCCAACGACCTGGAAGAATATGGTAAGGTGGAACACATGCCTTCGTTAGAGGGAAAGAAAATGTTTATCTATCTCACACCCAAAAAGGCAGGTGTGGCTAAGAAGAGTCAGCAGGCTATGGACAGAGAGAAGCGTGCCAACGAGGAGCGCGAGCAGAACAACAATAAAGCCACTGATATAAAAGAGCAGGCAGAGATGCCCGCAAACGGTGGACTCCTTGCCAATGCCAAAATCAGTGCTGATGCGCTGAAGAAACTCACCGAAGAGGATTAACTCAAGAGAAAAGAAGAAGTGCGTAACGCCCGGTATATGCGTTGCCACTATAATAAATAACAAACAAATAAAACTTAAAAAAAATGCCAAAAGTAAAGACAAACTCCGGTGCTAAGAAGAGATTCGCCTTCACCGGTACAGGTAAGATTAAGAGACATCACGCTTTCCACAGTCACATTCTTACGAAGAAGACTAAGAAGCAGAAGCGTAACTTGGTTCACCAGACATTGGTTGATACCAGCAACATGAAGCAGGTACGTGATTTGTTGTGCCTCCGTTAATCCCTATTGTCAAACATTTTTAAAGTAAGAAAAAACTATGCCAAGATCAGTAAATCATGTTGCTTCAAGAGCAAAGAGAAAAAGAATTTTGAAACTTACACGTGGCTACTTCGGAGCCCGTAAGAATGTTTGGACCGTAGCTAAGAACACTTGGGAGAAGGGTCTTACCTACGCTTACCGTGACCGCCGTAACAAGAAGCGCAACTTCCGCTCATTGTGGATCCAGCGTATCAACGCTGCTGCCCGTCTCGAGGGCATGAGCTATTCAGTGTTGATGGGTGCGCTCAATAAGGCTGGTATTGAGATCAACCGCAAGGTGTTGGCTGACCTCGCTGTTAACAATCCTGAGGCTTTCAAGGCTATCGTAGCCAAGGTAAAGTAAGGTTTTTGTTTATTTAAAACAATATGAGGGCTGCATCCAACAGGATGTGGCCCTTTTCTTAGCAACCAATCCTGGATTTATAGGATGTGATCACCTTCTTATTCATAAATAATAATACTGAGGACTAATGGAATATATGTCGGAAGAAGGCTTCAATAAGATTCTTAACGAACTGAAGCAGTTGGAGTCGGTGGAGTTGCCGCGCGTGAGAGATGCTATCTCTGAGGCGAGGGCACAGGGAGACCTGAGTGAGAATTTTGAGTACCATGCAGCTAAACGTGAGCAGGGAAGACTACTTGGTCGTATTCGTTTCCTCAGTCGTATCTTGGAACATGCCAGAGTGATCGATCGTAACCTTTTGGCTAATGAGACCGTAGGGTTGCTTTCTAAGGTAGAGATGACCAATCTCGTCACGCAAGCCAAGATGACCTATACGATTGTCAGTCAACATGAAGCTGATCTTCGCACTGCTAAGATGTCAATAAAGTCACCCATAGCTCAGGCTCTCTTGGGCAAGAAGGTGGGTGATGTCGTCAGTGTGCGTGTTCCGGCGGGCACCATTCAGTTACGTATTGATAGCATCGCTTTAGGATAATCCTTCTCGTGAGGAGATCATAGCGCTTCTGGTGAGAGATGAGAATAGATGGGGTAGGTGGTGACTTTATCTTTGTAGAGATATGATGACAAGAGAACGTTTGAAAGGTGCTTATAGTGAAGGTGAGGCACTCGCTATCTATCAGGAGTTGAAAGATACAGGTAACTTTGTTGATTTCTGTGAGACGATGATGAGAGACGAGGATTATCAGGTGGCACGCAATGCGTTGTGGGGGCTCACTAAAGCTTCAAACTCAGAGCTCATGCAGTTAAAACCCTTGCAGAACAGCCTTATCGACCTCGCCATGACTACTCCCAACTCGTCAGTGAGACGTCTGTCACTCAACATCGTTGAGAGGTTGAAGATGGAGGAGGGGGAGGTGAGAACAGATTTCCTCGACTTCTGTCTGGAACACATGGCTGATGTCAAGGAGTTTCCGGGCATCCAGTCGCTCTGTATGAAACTGGCCTACCGGATGTGTAGCTTCTATCCCGAGCTGATGGGCGAGTTGAGGCGCACAGTGGAGGCGATGGAGATGGACTATTATAGCCCTGCTGTAAGGAGCGTGCGTAAGAGAATTATTAACATCACCCAAAGATAGTCGCTATGTTGTTAACACTCATTGTACTGCTACTGGCCTCTGTGGCTTTTGCTCTCTCAAGGTGGGTCTTCCTCTGCAGCTTGTCATGGGTGTGGTAATGGTGCTTGTTCTGCCATTGCTCTTTCCCTTCTGACAGCCCTCTCTCAGTCAAATATGACGTGTGGATTCATCAGATGTGGGTCGCGCCATTCCACGCCACGTCTTGCGAGAGCCTCTCTTTTTTCGGGCCAGTAGGCAAAGCAGAAACCCATGCCTCGAGGTACATCCTTCAGCTGTTCATGGGCTTCCCTTTCAGCCTCATCAATCACTTCCTCATAGCGTGCTGTCCATTCCACAGGATCGCGTTTCAGATGTCCCGTCTGAGGAATCTCATCCAGTCGGCCTTCGTCAGCTAAACGGATGTTCTTCTCCTGAGTTTTTATCTCGTTCTGAAGGTCTTCGGTGATGGACAACTCGTGACCCTGCTGTAGCTCGATCTCATAGAGTGTATCCATTTGACATCTCATCAGCTGCAGTTTCAAGCGCGGATGGTCATGCAGCACGTCAAGCATCCGTTTGTTTGTAGCGTATAGCTCGTTGATCATCTGTTGGATGCTGAGCAAATCTTTTGCTGCCTTGAGGTATGTGCGGACGAGTTCGGCAATCTCCCAACAGTTCTTTTGATTGCGCCATCTCTCCTCGGCTTCTTCCACACATTCTGTGCAGGTCTGCCAGGCAAAGTCAGGGTTTATGCCGCCCACCACCTTGTCACGCTGCATATCCTCCTCCATCTCCTGTTCTTGTTCACCATCACATCGGTACTCGTGGTTGTCATCTTCATGAACATCAAAATCGTCATAATCAGCCAAGAGTTCACCCGTCAGTTTCTCATATTGAGGTAGATAGAAACTTTCTATCATGGCAGCATGATGGGTGAGGAATCCCTTTTGGTAGCCACGATATACATTTTTTATGTAGTCAGGGTCCTTGTTATCAAGGTTAAGAGCCTTGTAGGCACACTCATAACCGTATGCCTCGTCGTAGCCATCGGGGGCAGAGTGGTTGTCAAGAATCATCTTTGCAAGCGCATCATAACATAGAGGCGAACGGAGAATAGCCCCCCTCGAATACCACATAAAGGCTTCTTCGTGGTCCTGTGTAAAACCATAATTCCCATTCTCATGATACTGTCCGAGGAAATATGGGGCAAGGTTGTCGCCTTGCAGCCATGCCAACTGCAGCTCATCCTTCAACGCATCGGGCAGGGTAGCTTTACCTTGTTCACTCAAGGCATTGTAGGTATCATCGTCCAACAGGAACAGATCGAGCAGATAGGACTCTGTGAGACCAAACTCACGTCCCTCATCAAGCTTCTGAATGAACTCCTGGCGATCAATAATACAACCCTCATCATCGACGTAGGCGCACGTGGCCTCCTCGTAGATGGAATGCATGTCACCCCATTTCACTGCCAACTCAAAACAGTTGATAGCATCTGCTTTTCTTCCTAATTTCTCGGAGGCCGTCCCCATCAATCGGTAGAGCATGGCGTCGGGCATCTCGGTGTCTAAGTTAAGCAGACACTCTGCCTCATCGTATGCCTTGTGGGGATCGGCTTTGTTGTCGTATTCGCCATAGATCAGGAGGGAAATATGATGATAAAAGGCTCTTCTGCTTCCCTCTTCAAGTGCCTTCCGATACTCATCGATATATCGTGTGTGGTCCACCTCACCAAAATCACCGTCTCGCCAACCTAAGGCTATACACATGTGTGCATCAGCCACCCCACCGGCAATTGCTTTCGTGCAGTAGTCTATGATGATATCCTTGGATTCCGGCTCCGGCATGAGTATCTCATGATAGCGGGCATAGGCATATTGCATATATGGATTACCCTCATCGGCCAGTGTTTTGATTTTCTCAACATCCTCTATCAGTAGTGCCACATTATTCTTGAATGACAAGAAGCGGAGCAGATACTTCTGTTTTTCCGAGTCATTCATCACGCCATCAGCGAGTGCCCAAAAGGCCTCCTGAGTCTTGAAATTGAGGATAAAGTCTTTGATTTGCTCATTCATAGGAACTGCTGTTTGAGGTTTGTTCACATTGCGACACATTAGTTGATGCAAATGTACACATTTTTATCGAGATTAAAGAAGAACAGCTGCGTAAATTACTTTTTTCTCACCTACCGAATCAAACGAATACTATTTTTTTGCGATAAAATAAGAGGTAGAATGTCACAAGTATGTTCTACCTTTTTTAATGCACTCAACCAAGTGAATTTCTTTTTCCTCTCCTTCTATATCTCATTTAGTTATAGGTTTATTTGGCGATATGAGAAACTCTTTGTATTTTTGCGACCAATCCATTGCATTTCTTTTGTAGTAATTATCTTTATCCCTTACGACTATGGTAAAAGTTTTTGTGATGAGCACATGTCCAGACTGCTTCAGAGTGAAGGCCATGCTCAAGGACCATCCAAATTTTATGCTTGTTGACATTGGTGAACATGTGAGAAACCTCAAGGCATTCCTTCACCTGCGTGACAGTCATCCCGCTTTTGAACCCATCAAGGCCATGGGCGCAATAGGCATCCCCTGTTATGTAACGGAAGAGGGAGACGTTAGCTTCGCTATGCCCGACCTCACGGCTTCCACTCCGAAAGAGGAGCAGAATAGCCCACTTTCCTCCTCTGAAGCAAAGGGCGAGGGGAGGGCCTGTAGTTTGGATGGAAAGGGGTGTTAGAAGGGTGAATCCACCCTTTCCCTCCCATCAGCCCATTTCTCATTTAGTTATAGGTTTATTTGGCGATATGAGAAAACGAAGGATGAAATCCAAGGAAAAAGGTTTTCGGCTTCTGAAATATCAGAGATGACAGGTTTGGCGGAGGCAGAGATTGAGGCGTTATAAGTTCTTCCTCTTCAGATAACCAAAGAGAGCCGTGGAATTGTCCCACGGCTCTCTTTAGCTTCATATATCAGTGATCTGTCGTCAGTCAATCTCTCCTGACCAGACCCCAAATCCATTCTTTCCTGTCTCTCCACCTTCGCTGCCAAAACCTCCAACATATTCGTTGTACTCGGTCTTATAGCCGCTACCTGTAGAGATAGAGGAACAGATGAATGATGCTTCCACCATTTCTATTTCCTTCATTAACGGTTGGATATATGTTTTCTTCATATCACTCTGTCTACTTTATTTTACCACTACTTTTCTTGTGCTGCCATTTGCCTGGCGGATAATGCTCAGACCTTTGGCAGGAGCAGAGAGTTGACGGCCCTGCAGATCATAGATGCCTTCGCGTGACTGTTGTGCGGCAGACATGCTGCGTACCACCTGGATATCCTCTATGCCTGTGGCGTCATCACCGATGACACGGATCTTGATTGTACTCATCTTTGGACTGACAGGCGTTGTTTCTTCAAGGTAGTTGCCGAGGTCTTCGCGTGTGAGATACCAGCGTTGTGCCTTCAGCACCTGCTCATCATCGGCAGCTTCGCGCAGTTCGCCTCCGGTAAGGAAGATGCACCCCATGGTCTTAAGATTGCTGATGGGCTGGTAGATGCCAGTGAAGGTGTATTTGGTGCCAACACTTGAGCATGAGATGGCATTGCTCTTCGACTTCTCGAGGGTTGCTTCGGTGAGTTGGATGTTCACCTCACCGGCAGTCTTAGGACGTATGAGGCAGGGGCTGTTGGCCTTGATACTCCCCTTCGTCACCATGCGCACCTCAAGCTCTACGTTCTTCACCTCACCGTTCTCGTCCGTATATTCGTGGAAGTTGTTGATGGCAGCCACGTCAAAATAGGGACTCCAATCAGCGTATGAGAGCTTAAACGGAATATACATCGCCTGCCACTTGCCTGCCTGACTCTCTGAGAATGTGCGGTTGTAGGTGAAGTTGTGTACAAGGGTACGCTTTGTGGGTTCATAGGCTTCGCCATCAGTGAGGGTATATGTATCCATCTCAACAGGAAGGTTATAGTATCCCAATTCATTGCTATGATAAACCACAGAATATGCGTCTCCTTCAAATGTGGGATAGTTCTCTTCGCCTATCAGCTGATACCACACCGGCTCATTGTTGCTGAGCGCTGACTTGTTGTATTCATTGAGCAGATAGGCAACCTTACCCGAAGCAAAGGTCTCATCGGTGCAGATGTATTCATCGTTGCTGTCGTCATCAGCAGAACCAGCAGAGAAATTGTGACTAATGATGGGGGTTACACCATTAGCGATAGTGATACCATATATAGCTTTAACCACATTCTTGTTGGTATTTACATTGCATGCGATGATATTTTCCTCTGAATTGATATTTAAGGCGCCGAACAAACCGTAATGATTTGTATTCCCTCCTTTATCTACTACTGTCAAGCTACTGATATTGTTGTTGACTTTTGCATAGCTATCTCCTGTCATATAATTACTTATTATTCCTGCTATATTGTTTCCAAATCCATTTATGACAACCTTTCCATCAGCAATACATTTTTCTATAGTTACTTTGAAATCGGAGGAATATGCAGAAACTGTAATACCCCCATGAATTACATTAGAACCATTTGCTTGGATGGTTCCTGAGAAACGACATTTGGATATCATAGCCTCTGATACATTGGAAGTTATATCAAATGCAATTCCTCCAGTGTTGCAATTTGTACAGATTAATCCAGAGAACGTACTTTCAATAATACTTCCTCCATCTATGTAGCCTACAAGTCCTCCTGCGTATGGGTTGCCAGAATTATTCGAAGCTGTGATTGTTGCGTCCGACCAACAGTTCTCTATCTTTCCTCCATATAATCTTGCAGCAATGGAACCTACACTCAAGTTGGAGCCAGAAACTATGAAATAGGAGTCTGTGATTCCAAGATTTCTTATTGTTATATTACCTATTAACACATCAATAAATCCGTTTTGATGATTAGAGGATTTTGCGAGTCCGCTAATACGATGATTGTTGCCATCGAGAATGATGGGGGTAGTTGCTCCCTCAAATATCATGTTAACAGGTAGCCAAAAGATGGGGTTTTGTAGCGATGCTAAAGGCTGGCCATTCTCATCTAACACTTGCTCATTCACCTTGATGTCCTTACTAAGAACAAACTTTACATCGGTCGGTTCTTTTCCTGTGTCTTCCCAAACTGTACTCTGCCTATTCATACACTCTGCAAAATAGTAAAGATGATACATGTTCTCAATTGCCCTGTAACCCACATAGTCGGCTGAAAGTCCCAATTCGGCATAGTTGTCCATTGTTACAAGTGTCGGCTGCTCTGAGGCGACCCCACTACAGACATCGCATACATGGTCATCATCTGCATCAGTGTGGCCGGTAGCGTCTAAGACCGTTATTTCCTTATGTCCGCAGGTGGAGCAAGTTAGAGTCCTATAACCATTCTCTGTGCAGCAGGTAGGGAGGGTGACTGAAGGTTCTCCATAAGTATGAGCATCCTGAGTTGCTTCGGTTGTTGGATCATTGTTAAATAGTGCATCATCGTTTGGCTGACCATTGCAGGTGAAGTGAGTGCAATAAACGGTGCGTCCTGACAGATTAGGATAATCATCTTTAGTCTCTGCTGTCAGCTCTTGCCCCCATAGGCTCTTGTCTCTTCCTGCCCTCAAAGCATAAGCTACCCTGCCACTGTTCATCGTCTCTTTCGTTACTGAGGTAGAACGCGTAACAGTCATTCCGGTATTTACTACGGTGCTGAGATAATAACAGTTGGTTATCGTTCCTCCATCATAATAATCACAAGAAATAGGTGAAGAAGTACTTAGTGTAGATGTCATGCTACCTGCAAAGTAACAGTTGGTAATAGATGATTTGGAACCATTACAATCTCCAGCAATACCTCCATTGTAATAACTACCATCAATCTTGGCAAAGCTGTAACAGTCAATAATCGAACCGTTATTTTGGAGATATCCGGCAAATGTAGCGGCATAGTATGTTCCCTTTCCTCCGAAATAGGAGTCCAAGACACCAAGTTCCTTGATGGTACCATAGAGCTGTTGAAACATGGCAGCTCCTTGATCACTACGCTCAATAGGAAGATAAATACCGCTAATGGTGTGCCCATTGCCATCAAATGTTCCTCTGTATTCAGATGGCGCAATCCATTTGTTGACAGGAGTGCTTCCCGCGTCAATGGTCTGCAGCAGGTTGGTGTTGAGCACAATATCAGCTGTCAGTTCGCAACAAGCCGATGTGTTACCATCAGCGACATGTTGCATGAACCACATCAGCTCTCCGGCAGTGCCAATCTGATAGAAACCATCTGATAATGTAGGTTCTGTTGGGGTAATCACCTCATCACTCTGTGACCACGCCACCTTGGGCATAGCCATCGCCACCACGAGCAGCAGCAGCGTGAGTAGCTTTCTCATTTGCTTCGTTTTACTAATCATAAAGAATATATTATAAAATGTTGTTATGTAGATTCTTTAAACGACAAGAGCCTTCCGCGCATGTCTGCAGGTGACAATAGCGGAAGGCTCTTGGGATGCGGGTGATGGGTGAGAGAGAATTATCCCCCCCCAAGCAAATGGTCTATTGAGATTTCTCAGCAGATGCTGCTGATAATAAATGTCGTTTGTCATCAATTTCATGTCGTGATGGAATCTTGGCTAAGATATAGGTCTTCTACCCAGCATCATAAATATTTGTTTGCAAAATTACCTATTTATTTGGATATAAGTGATATTTATGCCCAAGAATTATGATTCTTTTGCACTTCTATTAAACCCAAATCGGCCATTAGACGATTATGCGCCAACAAAACTTTGGATTTCATCCTTCGTTTTCTCGCCATGGCAATGACTGAG
>JAHAZN010000037.1 GCA_018385335.1 Prevotella sp. | reverse complement strand
TCATAATAGCGATTATTCTAGAAATATAAAATATCATTTAATGTCATAATTGAATGTCATCTGAGAAGTCTGCACCTGTATATAAGATGAATAAAAAAGAAAAATAGGCTGTTGTAGGATAAAAATATGACTGAGGAGCGTTGGTTTTCGTTGTTTTTTATTAAGTTTGCAAATTGGAATGAACAAACTAAATATTACGACAACAATCATACAAAAGAAATAGATAGATAAAACAATGGAACTGAAAAAAGTATTGGTACTTGGCTCTGGCGCGCTTAAGATTGGTCAGGCCGGCGAGTTTGATTATTCTGGTTCACAAGCCCTCAAGGCATTGCGAGAAGAAGGCATCTCCTCGGTGCTCGTCAATCCTAATATTGCTACCATCCAAACATCTGATGGTGTTGCAGACAAGGTGTATTTCCTTCCTGTCAATGAGCATTTCGTTACAGAAATCATCAAGAAAGAACGTCCCGACGGCATCCTCCTGGCCTTTGGCGGACAGACAGCCCTCAACTGCGGAACGGCACTCTATCTCAATGGTACACTGAAGAACTATGGTGTGAGCGTCCTTGGCACCTCAGTTGAAGCGATTATGAACACCGAAGATCGCGACCTCTTCGTTAAGAAACTTGACGAGATAGAACTAAAAACACCTATCAGTCAGGCTGTTGAGAACATGTCTGATGCCAAGGCGGCAGCTGCAAAGATTGGTTTTCCCGTGATGATTCGCTCAGCTTACGCCCTTGGCGGACTTGGTTCGGGCATCTGTCAAGATGAACAGCAGTTTAGCGAGTTGGCTGAAAGTGCCTTCACCTTTGCCCCACAGATTCTCGTTGAAGAGTCGCTTAAAGGATGGAAAGAGATTGAGTTTGAGGTGATTAGAGATGCCAATGACCATTGTTTTACCGTGGCATCGATGGAAAACTTCGACCCACTCGGTATCCATACCGGTGAGAGTATCGTGGTGGCACCCACATGTTCACTCACCGACGCTCAGGTGAAACTGTTGCAGGATATCTCTATCCGCTGCGTACGTCATCTCAACATCGTGGGCGAGTGTAATATCCAGTTTGCTTTCAATGCCGAAACCAACGACTATCGCATCATCGAGGTCAATGCCAGACTCAGTCGCTCCTCTGCCCTCGCCTCCAAAGCTACAGGTTATCCCCTCGCCTTCGTGGCAGCTAAGATTGCCCTCGGCTACACACTCGATCAGATAGGCGAGATGGGTACACCCAACTCTGCTTATGTAGCGCCATCGCTCGACTATATGATTTGTAAAATTCCTCGTTGGGACCTCACAAAGTTTGCTGGCGTTAGCAGGAATATTGGTTCGTCAATGAAGTCGGTGGGCGAAATTATGTCTATTGGTCGCACCTTTGAAGAGATGATACAGAAGGGTCTGCGCATGATAGGTCAGGGTATGCACGGATTTGTAGGCAACGACCACACTCGTTTCGACAACCTCGAAGAGGAACTCACCCACCCCACCGACCTCCGCATCTTTGCCATTGCACAGGCACTCGAGGAGGGCTACAGCGTGGAACGTATTGAACAACTCACCAAGATAGACACATGGTTTATCTCCCGACTGAAGAACATCGTCGATTTGAAGCATCGTCTGCAGAGCTACGACAGTATGGTACAGGTGCCCGACGAACTACTCTTAGAGGTGAAGCAGGCAGGATTCTCCGATTTCCAGATCGCTCGCTTCGTGCTCAAACCCTCATCGGGCAACATGCAGCGTGAGAACATGGAGGTGCGCCGCTACCGCAAGGAGCGTGGTATAGTGCCCTCAGTAAAGCGTATCAACACCGTGGCGAGCGAGCATCCTGAACTCACCAACTACCTCTACTTCACTTATGCCGACAAGAAACACGACATCGATTTCTATAAGAACGACAAGTCGGTCGTTGTTCTCGGTTCAGGTGCTTATCGCATTGGCTCTTCAGTGGAGTTCGACTGGTGCTCAGTAAATGCCATCAACACGGCAAGGAAACTCGGTTATAAGAGCATCATGATTAACTATAACCCCGAGACTGTCTCCACCGACTATGACGTTTGCGACCGTCTCTATTTCGATGAACTGTCGATGGAGCGTGTCCTCGATGTTGTTGATTTAGAGAGTCCTCGCGGTGTCATCGTCAGCGTAGGTGGTCAGATACCTAACAACCTCGCCATGAGACTTCATCGCCAGGGTATCCCAGTGCTCGGCACTTCGCCAGTAGATATCGACCGTGCAGAAAACCGAGATAAGTTCTCTGCCATGCTCGACAAACTGGGCATCGACCAGCCTGCATGGCGCGCCCTCACCTCCTACGACGATATAAAGGAGTTTGTGGCTAAGGTAGGTTTCCCCGTCCTTGTCCGTCCTTCCTATGTGCTCTCGGGGGCTGCGATGAACGTGTGCTACGACGAGGATGAGCTATCACGCTTCCTGCAGATGGCCACCGAGGTGAGCAAAGAGTATCCTGTGGTTGTGTCGCAGTTTATGCAGGACACCAAGGAGATAGAGTTTGATGCCGTGGCCGACAAGGGCGAGATAGTAGAATATGCTATTTCTGAACATATCGAATATGCCGGTGTTCATTCGGGCGATGCCACCATGGTGTTCCCCGCACAGAACATTTATTTCTCTACAGTGCGTCAGATAAAGCGCATTGCTCGAAAGATCGCCATGGAACTCAATATCAGCGGGCCATTTAACATCCAGTTCCTTGCGAAGAACAGGGAGGTGAAGGTGATAGAGTGCAACCTGCGTGCATCGCGCTCATTCCCCTTTGTCAGCAAGATTCTCAACCACAACTTTATCGAAACAGCCACCCGCATTATGCTCGAAGCCCCCTACTCTCGTCCATCTAAGGGTGAGTTTGATATCGACCGCATCGGTGTAAAGGCTTCGCAGTTCTCCTTTGCCCGTCTGCAGAACGCCGACCCTGTGCTTGGTGTCGATATGTCCAGTACAGGTGAGGTGGGATGCCTTGGCGATGACATGAACGAGGCACTGCTCAACGCCCTCATAGCCACAGGCTATCACATCCCCGAGAAGAACATTCTCATCTCTTCAGGTGGCGTGAAGGGCAAGGTTGACCTGCTCGAACCCGCACGTATGCTAGTGGAACAGGGATATAAGATTTTTGCCACTTCCGGTACAGCTAAGTTCTTCGGCGACAATGGAGTAGAGGCTACCGCTGTAGGATGGCCCGATGAGGATGAGAGCAACAATGTGATGGGTATGATTGCCGCCCATGCCTTCGACCTCATCATTAACGTGCCTAAGAACCACACGAAGCGTGAGCTCACCAACGGCTACCGCATACGCCGAGCTGCCATCGACCACAACATCCCGTTGATGACCAATGTGCGCTTAGCCAAGGCCTTCATCGAGGCGTTCTGTGCTATGAAGCTTAGCGATATCCAAACGAAGAGTTGGCAGGAATATAACGCATAAGAAAAATGAGGAAGTCGGAGAGTGTAAACGTTTACGATTACTTTTCTCCGACTTTTCTTTATAAGGAATTAAAGAAAAAACTATCTTTGCATCAGAAACACAATTTAAAGACCTATTTAAAATGAAACCACTAAACAAAAATTTTGCGCCTAAAAGCGTGATGCCCGAAAAGGTCATCCAGTTTGGCGAGGGTAATTTCCTTCGTGCATTTGTAGATTGGATTATCTGGAACATGAATCAGAAGACCGACTTCAATGGATCTGTTGTTGTAGTTCAACCCATCGAGCGCGGTATGGTTGACTGGCTCAATGGTCAGGACTGTCTCTATCACGTTAACCTCCAAGGTCGTGAGAACGGAAAACCAGTGAATACCCTTGAGCGTATTGATTGTATCAGCCGTGCCCTAAACCCCTATACTCAGAATCAGGCATTCATGGCATTGGCCGACCAGCCCGAGATCCGCTTTGTCATCAGCAACACCACAGAGGCTGGTATTGCCTTCGACCCTAGCTGCAAGCTCGACGATGCACCAGCTTCTTCTTATCCCGGCAAACTCGTTCAGTTGCTCTACCGTCGCTGGCAGACCTTCAACGGCGACCCCACAAAGGGTCTAATCATCTTCCCCTGCGAACTCATCTTCCTCAATGGTCATGTGCTGAAAGATTGCATCTATAAGTATATCGAATTGTGGCAGTTGCCTACAGCTTTCAAAGAGTGGTTTGAGAACAGTTGCGGTGTTTACGCTACACTCGTTGACCGTATCGTTCCAGGTTTCCCCCGCAAGGAGATTGCTGAGATTCAAGAGAAGATTAGTTACCGCGACAACCTCGTTGTTCAGGCTGAGACCTTCCATCTGTGGGTGATTGAGGCTCCCAAGGAAGTGGCCAACGAGTTCCCTGCTGACAAGGCTGGTCTCCATGTGCTCTTCGTGCCAAGTGAGGAACCTTATCACAAGCGCAAGGTGACTCTGCTCAATGGTCCTCACACCGTGCTCTCACCTGTTGCATTCCTCAGCGGTGTCAATATTGTCCGCGATGCCTGCAACCATGAGGTAATCAGTAAATACATCCACAAGGTGCAGTTTGATGAACTCATGCAGACGCTCGACCTGCCCATGGAAGAGTTGGAGAAGTTTGCAGCCGACGTGCTCGAGCGCTTCGATAACCCATACGTTGACCATCAGGTAACGAGCATCATGCTCAACTCCTTCCCCAAGTTCTGTGCGCGCGACCTCCCCGGAGTGAAGACCTATCTTGAGCGCAAGGGCGAACTGCCTAAGGGTCTCGTCTTTGGTCTGGCTGCCATCATCACCTATTACAAGGGTGGCAAGCGTGTCGATGGTGTGGAGATTGTTCCCAACGATGCACAGGAGATTATGGACCTGCTCAAGGACCTCTGGGCTACAGGCGACACTCAGAAGGTTGCCGATGGAGTGCTCGGTGCCAAGATGATTTGGAGCGAGGACCTCAACAATATCAAGGGTCTCAACGCTATGGTCAAGAGTTATCTCGATATCATCAGTGAAAAGGGTATGCTTGAGGCAGTGAAGACTATCCTCTAAGCATTCATTTTTCGCAAAATAAATTCCCCTCATAGTCCCATCAATTTGGCTATGAGGGGGATTTGCTTTATTCAGACACCTCATCGAATTTCATTAGATAAGTGTCATCTATCCTCATACCCGTCCACTGCACGGGGATGGTTAACAGAGTGTGATAGTAACCTGTGAGCGAGTCAGGACTGTTATATCTCGGTTGGCAGAACCCATACACGTCCCTGCTCCTGGTACGGGTATCTTGCCCCTGGTGTCATCGATGGCAGGCACGGTGTTCACCTCGTTGATGCCAGCAACAACCTTCAGGTTCCACTCTCCGTTCAAGCTCTTCTTCATTTTTGTATCGGTCACGGGCAGAATGCCATGGAAACAATCGCTTACTTGTGCCAATGAACTGTAGGCTATCAGCATTGCCTATAGCGAGATGATGATTTTTTTCATTTTCAAAATGTTTTAATAAGAAAGATGGAGTGGGAATACATAGAACTGACGCTGGGTATCGAAATCAATCATCCACTGGTCAACAACGATATGGTGGTCGAGGGCCTTCACCATAAGTTGGTGTTTGCCTTTGGTGAGGCGGATGGGCATCGTCCTTCGCGCCTGTGCACGCATTACGTTCTCTTTCCATTGCTCTGAGCGGAATGGCTCTTTAAGACTGAACACCTTGGGCTCGCTACCATCGATACTGACGGAGAATCTTAGGTCTCCCTTGTCGTTAGGCTGTGTGGGGATGAGGGCAATATGCAGCAGGGCATCACCCTCACTTTCGGTCTCAAAGTTGTAGGTCAGTGCCTTATCCTTAGGCAGACGCACGGCATTCATAGAGTGCCCCAGTGCCTGTACACACTCCACCCCCTCGTCGGCATCAGTCCAGTAGCAGGCGTTGCTGCCCACAAAGGTCTTGTCAGCCGTTATCTCTCTCACTTCTTTATCGGGTAGGTTCCTGTAGTTCATTATCTCTTTGTCAGTGAGACTGATGGGCAACTGTGGAGCATAGAACACATAGAGATCTCTTGGATGCTCCAACATGATATGTTTCCACTTGCCATCGGCGAGATCGTTGTTATAATAAGATGTGAGTCTTCTTATCTCATGGTAGGCATCTTGACTCTTGGCACATGCTGTGAGCAGTTTTTCGTCGCGTTGCCATCGCTGGGCATCATAGTCGGCCTTAGCAATCGCTCTTGCTCGTTGCGCTTCGAGCATCTTTCGGCTCATGGCAGCCGCCGAAAGCAGTGGATATTTGATGTGTGAGAAATAGGCATCGTTGAGATGCTCAGGCAGCGTATTCTCTATCTCCTCCACTGCCGCTGTCACCCCTCTCCACGCCGTGAGGTATCTGTCGAGTTCTCCTCCGAAGGCGGTGAGACTGAAATCTGTATCTTTCACAGGCGACCATCCACGAGAGTATTTTTTCTTATCGAGTTCCACCTGCGTCCACCCCATAAACTCAGGTTTGCGAATGGCGGTGAGATGATAATACTGCTGCATCACGGGCAGTAGTTGTGTGCCTGCCTCCTCGCCAAACTCACGGCAGAGCCAGTTCTCAAGGTGCGAGTAGAGCGATGTTGGGGTGATGGCACTGATATCCCATGCCATATCGAGGAAGAGTTCGAGGGGATAGGCAGCCGTCTTCAGCTCATGTACATTCACTATCCACAGCTTTCTGGCGTTGTGGTCATAAGCCTCTCGCATCTCATTGAAGATCAATCCTGGTTGTGTGGTGGAGAGCCATAGGTAGTCGTGTGGGCGCCCCCAGTAGCTGAGGTGGTAATAGACACCTGCCCCACCCTTTCGTTGCTGTTGCAGCGAATCGCTCAGTCGGGTCATATAGCCATAATTGTCGTCACACCATGTCAGGGTCACATCTTCCGGAACCTTCAGTCCATTCTCCAATACCTGCAGCACTTCCTTGTAAGGTACAAACTGCTGTGGGATGGTATTCACCTTGCCGTTGACATACTTGCCGAGCATCACCCTTTGGTCGTCTATCACCTGTTGCAGCGCTGCCGTCTGTTCTTTGAGCTGCTTTCCTACACCTTCCATTTTTCCATCGTGGATTCCACGCATACCTATGGTGTAGATATTTTCATATTTTCTCGTCTCCTTCAGTCGTTCAATCCAATAGTTCTGCACATTTTCCCTGTTAGTGAGATAATTATAGGCACCACGCTCTTTGATGTTCCATTCCCCCACATTATTGCGCATCATCGGTTCGCAATGGCTTGTACCGATAATGATGCCGCAGGAGTCGGCCATCTCCTTCGCTCCAGGGATGGTGAAGAATGGTATTGAACTGCCGTGCATCGCAGGCCAGATAGCATTGGCACGGAGGCGCATGAGCAACTGGAATATCTTTTTGTAGGTCTTCGCACTTATTAGTCCTGGTTTACTGGGGTCAAAGGTGCGCCAGCTCCACGGTTGCAACGTCCAGTCTTCATCGTTAACAAAGATGCCTCGATACTCCACAGAAGGGGATTGCAGAGTGTTGAAGTCGGTCCCCACGCAGAGTCTTTTTCGTTTTTTCGGTGTCACATCCGCCCACCATTTCCAGGGTGATACACCTGCAATACGTGAGAGTTCGAGGATGCCGTAGGCTGTTCCTCTGCCATTGCTTCCAACCACTACGAGCTGTCCCTGATAGTTTTTTATCTGGAAGGCATCTTTCTTTCTTTTCAACTGTTCCACATCGATGCCTGCCTTCTTCAAGAATTTCTCGGCTCCTCTGTCGGTATCTATCTGCACGATGCGCACCTTGGCATCGTCGGCATGTAACAGTGTAGCTCCCGTGACGTCTTTCATGTCCTCCTCCCACATCTTCATGGCAGTAGTCACCACTGGCGATACTTTTTTGCTTAACTGATAGGTAATATGTTCACCGCCATCATACCAACAGCACTCGTTGGGTGACGTGATGATGTTTTTCTCCACCAGCCTACGGAACATCCTCTTACCCAGAAGCTCAGCTCCTCGATGGTCGAAATGAATATTGTCAGCGAGTAGTGTGGCATCGCTCGCGTCAACAACATGAAAGTTTTTGTCCTCCTTGGCGAGTCGATAGAGTGCCTCCACTACCTGTCGGTGATATCCCCTACCTTTCTTAGCATAGGTACCACAGACGAAGGGCAGTCGGGCATATTTCTCTTTTCCTGTTTTCTCCACGAGATAGTGCCTTACATAAGCCACCACCTTTTTCAGGTTCTCGTAGTAGTTACCTGCCTGCTGGGCATCGCTCTCTCCCTGGTGCCATAGCATCACCCTGATGTCATAGCCCTGTGGTAGTTTGCTAAGTTGCTTGTCTATACATTCACCGATGTTATTAGTAAGGGCTTTCAGAAGCGATTTTCCACCCTTATCGGCAGCCTCATTTCTCTTCAACCAGTGGTCATCGGCACACCAATGCATCTGTTTTCTGCTCTTGCATAGAGTGTCGATACTTGTGCCACCAAGCGTCTCCTTTATTACATAAAAAGGCTCTTTCAGCAGTTGTTCTATCTCGTAATAGACAATGGCATCAAAACCCCATTTGTCGTGTGGTTGCAAACCTTCAATCCAAGGATAATAAGGCTTAAATTCTCCCTTGCCCGACAGACTGGCACAACCATAGCTCCACTGACAGTAGCGGTATCCATGGTCTTTCACAAACCTGGGCAACATCTTGTTGTCCACTCTTCCGTCGGCATTGCTCTGGCCGGCAGTGATGATGACCGTGACCGGATGGTTTCCTGTTACCTGCGCATAGGCGGCAGGTATGCACAACAGCACCACTAGACACAAAAGATAGCTGATTCTCTTCATATTTTTTTGTTTTATTTTCGTTGCAAAGTTAATGCGTTAGGACGGAAAAGGTAGGAAATTCATACACCATCCTCATGTCGGGTGCCACAATCTTTTCGGTGATGACAAAGGGATGGATCATCCACTCCTTCTCGCTGGCTGAGGTGGTAAAGGTATCAAGAGTTGAGCAACGGACATTGTCACGGCTACGCTTATGCGAAAACAATAGAAATGGTTCATTGTTTTAGTAGTTTCGCTGCAAAGATACTATTTTTTCTTCAAAAATGGAGGATGACACCATATTGAATATCTAGCAGTACAGATAAAAAATGAAGGATAGGATTTGTCTCTCGACAGCCTACCCTCCGTACCTTATACTAATACCATGAAAAACACATGGCAAAGATAATGCTTTTTTCTTCGTTATCTCGCTGTTAAACAAGAAATTAACTTTATTTATAGTCTTCCCCAGTCCATTTAAGAACTTTTTCTTCCTCCACCTCCGTTGTCTCATCACTGTCACGCGGTAAGAGCGAAACCGAGCGACAGGTGAGATGGGTGTCGTCAGATGAGAGATGTGCTACCATGCTGTGCTGTGAAAGAGGGGTATAGCCTACGTCGATAGACAGTGGATGCCATGAGCAGTTGAAGAACTCTACTTTACTCTCCTGCGGGACGGAGTCTCCAAGGGTGGTGACAACACATAATAGCATCGAGTCGCACTTCTCTCCTACAGGCAGCAGACGCATCTCCACCAATGATGCTCTACTCAGCTTCATCTTTAGATAGCTGTCGGTAAGCATCAGGATACTACTCTTACCATCGAGTTCATTGGTCACCTCGGTTGTCATGTTGAGTGCGGCAAAGTCGAGCATATCCAACTTCTCGTTGTTCGAAAGATAAGGAAAGAAATGACTGGGCGCCGACTTAAAGAGGTCGCTTATCAATGGTCTTTGCCCCATGGTGGGCAGACAACCAAGCACAACGGGGAGAAGGAAGAGAAGATATTTATTTTTCATCGTTTTCAGAAATTTGTTTCGCCATTTGCATCATCATCACCGCCACCAGGCCAGCCGTCTCAGTGCGCAATCTACTGCTACCTAAATGAACAGAGATAAAGCCATTATCCACTGCCTGCTTCACCTCGTCGATAGAGAAATCACCTTCAGGACCTATGAGTACCGTTACTTCAGCGTCGGCTGGAACCCTCTCCAACTCATCGGTAAGGGCGGTGCGCTCCACCTCGTTATAGCAGTGGCAGATAAAGCGGTGCCCCGACTGGTGATGGGTTATAAAATCGGAGAATGTAGTAAAAGGCACCACTTCGGGTTTCCATGCCTTGCGACTCTGCTTCATTGCTGCCACAACTATTTTCTCTATTCGTGGCACCTTGAGCACGGTACGTTCGGAGAACCGGCAGTTGAGAAAAGTGAGTCGGTCGAAACCGATCTCTGTAGCCTTCTCTGCCATCCACTCTATGCGATCCATCAGTTTTGTGGGCGCAATAGCGAGATGAATCTTTCCCCGCCAAGCCGGTTGTTGGGGGAGGGTACTAACAATCTCGTAGGCACAGCGCTTGGCTGAGGTGAGTGTCACCACCGCTTCATAGAACACCCCGTTCCCATCCATCAGCACCATGGGGTCGCCCTCCTTCATGCGTAGCACCCTCACAGCATGCTGTGCCTCCTCGTCGGGAAGCATGGTGAGCTGAACTGCCTCGGGCACATAGAAATATCTAACTTCTTTCATCTTATTCTTTACGTATTCGTTGAATTAAGAGCTTCTTGATATTGGCAGCCAGACGGTAGTTTTCCTCCTTAACAGCCCTCTCCAACTGCACCTCGAGCTGCTCGTTGTTCAACACATCGATAGGGAGATAAGCTTGGTGCTCATCGCCTGTATAGGGTTGGGATATCACTGCAAACAGATGGCTGTCAATCAGCAGTTTCACACCCTTGATAAGGTGGAGCAGCAAGGCATCGCTCATGCGTATGGGTTGATAGATAGATGGTTGGGAAGCAACGAGGTGGCAGATGTATTCGCCATCGTGCAGGTCCGAAATCTCTACCTTGAAATCGTTCCAGTCAGCGAGCTGTCCTATCACATCTGTCAACACCTCTATCCCATGTTTCAAAAACCGCTCGGGTAAGAGTTTGCGACACTGAATCTGTTTCTGTGTTAGTATATCGGTGATATAAGTGAGGATACGTTCCCCACCCTGGTCAATCAGCACCACCACACCAATGTTCCTGGCATCGGGCACTTCCGAGAAACCTAACACACTGAGTTCTATAGTGTTAAGCATTTACAGAATCCTTTTTCGTCTTAAAAACGAGCATAAAGAGCACTGCCACCACTAAGGCATAACCAGCAAAGATTAACCAACAGGTCTGCCAGTCGCCAACGAGATAACCTTCATCCGTCCAATGACAATAATGATTGATGACGGCGCCAGCGAGTAGAGTACCTATGGTTGAACCGAGTCCATTAGTCATCAGCATAAACAGTCCCTGTCCTGCACCCTTTACATCTTCGTCGCATTCGCTGTTGACAAAGAGACCTCCGGAGACATTGAAGAAATCGAAAGCCACACCATAGACGATGCAGGAGAGTATGAAGAGTAGCACACCGGGGAACATGGGGTTACCAAGACCGAAGAAACCAAATCTCACCACCCAGCTAAACATAGCAATGAGCATCACCGTCTTTATGCCGAACCTCTTCAGGAAGAAAGGAATGAGGAGGATGCAGAGCGCCTCGCTCACCTGACTAAGAGAGACGAGAAGTGTGGCATTGTTGGCGGCAAAGGATGAGGCCATCTCCTCAACACCCTTGAAACTGGTGACAAAGGGTGTGGCATAGCCATTGGTTACCTGCAGCGACATGCCGAGGAAGGCAGAGAAAATGAAGAACAAAGCCATCCTGCGACTGCGGAAAAGACGGAATGCCTGAAGTCCGAAGAGTTCAGAAACAGAACGCTGTCCACTCTTGGCTAAAGGACAGGCGGGCAACGAGTGGCAATAAAGGAACATCACTATGCTCAGCACACCGGATACAAGAAACTGATAATGTGTGTATTGAAACTTATCTGGGTTATCAGACAGAGTTAAAACAAAACCATCTGCAAAGGCGGCACAGTTGACAAACCACATGGTGAGGATGAATCCCACGGTGCCGAAGACACGGATAGGCGGAAAATCTTTGATGGTGTCGAGTCCATGGTTCTTCAGTATAGCAAAAGCTGTGGTGTTAGAGAGTGCGAGGGTGGGCATATAGAACGCTACACTCAGCGTGTAAAGGGTGATGAATAACGTCTTGTCGGGATGTGTACTACCCTTGCCCATCCACCAGAGACTCACCATAAACGCTCCAGCTATGAGATGGCAGAGCCCGAGAAGACGCTGCGGCTGCACAAAACGGTCGGCTACGATACCTATGATAGTGGGCATGAAGATGGAAACGATACCCTGGATGGCATAGAACCAGGATATCTCGTCGCCCATACCTGCCTTGCCGAGGTAGTTACCCATTGAGGTGAGATAAGCGCCCCATACGGCAAACTCCAAAAAGTTAAGAAGAGATAAACGTGTCTTAATCATCTTATTTATAGTTATTTTAGGATTTTATTGTTGTGTAATGCCACCTTACGTCCTGCTGTGTCCGTAGTGATGGTAATGGTGCCACCGAGCCACTCGGTGAATGGTTCTTCGCCGTGAAGGGGGCAGCAACTGGTGACGATGCCATTGGTGAGCTCCACCACACACATCTCCGTTGTTGTCTGATGCTCATCGACCACCAGATGTGCGGCATAGCGGGTGATATGTGGAGCACTGGTCATCGGCGATTTTCATAGGGTCTCATCATCTTTACGCTGTCCTTGGGGAGCGCTGCTATCGAGTCGGCACGGGCATCAAGCAGACTGTCTGCCGAAGTGCGGTGCATACGAGCAAGGTGAATATCGTTGATGAAGAGGAGTTTGAGCGATCGGGTATCGTCGCTGCCACGGTCGAGATAGATGTATCCGCGCAGTTGACGGATGCTGAGATGATGGTCGCCGGGAATACGCAGTTTCGAGAGTCCCGACATCTGAACCATTGTAGAGAAATAGCGTGTGCTGTCGCCCTCGTAGTCAACAGCCACACAGACAGCAGCATCCTTGGTGCCCTGCTGATAAACAAAGTTGCTGTTGAGAGCCATAACAAAGGAATCGCCACGGCGGAAGGTGGAATCGGCCTTGATAGTGAAGTCAAAACGATTGTAGGGGGCAATGGGGAGCAGCGTGATAAACTGACTCTGCGTCCAGATATCTGTAGTGTCACCATTCGACGACTGATAGCGCATAGCATAACTCACATTATTATTGCCAAGCATGATTGACTGCTGTTCGAGGCGCTCTGCTACATGCTGATAAATAGTGTGCAGCTCCTCAGCATTCGTGTAATACCAAACCATCGACGAATCGAACTCTTCCGCGGTGACACCATGCTTGGCAAAGGTGGCCTGATAATAAAGGTGGCGGCGCTGCGACATCTCATTATCATAGTCATTCTGCGCCAACGACTGGAAGAGATGAAGGTCGTAGAGCAGATCCTCCATTGCATCAGGCTGGATAAACCTCGAGGGCACGCTGGGCTTACACCCTATAACCATCGAGAGGATGAGGAGGAGGAAAGGGAGATGTCGCATGTTGAGCATCGGTTAACTGTTTGATTTTGACGAAGACCATCCACTTATCTCCTTGCGATAGAAGAGCACTAAGAGAATCACTCCAACTGAGATGCAAGCATCAGCAAAGTTGAACACGGGCGAGAAGAAGATAAATCTGTTGCCACCAACAAAGGGTAACCACTGTGGCCAATAAGTATCGATGATAGGAAAATAGAACATATCAACCACCTTGCCCATCATGAAATCGGCATAGCCGGTAGCAAAGGCAACGGGATAAGCCACATAATACTCTGTGGAGGCACTGAACAGCAGTCCGTAGAACATGCCGTCGATGAGGTTGCCAATCGCACCGCCCAATATCATAGTGAGACAGAAGATATAGCCCTTGGCTACAGTGTTGTGCAGCAGTCGATAAAGATAGCGGATGAGAAGAATGATAAGCACCACTCGGAAGATGGATAACAGCAGTTTGCTGCCTATCTCCATGCCGTAGGCCATGCCTATGTTCTCAACAAAGCATAGCTTAAACCACCCTGTGATATCGATCGTCTCGTGCAGACACATATGGGTCTTCACCCATATCTTTATCAGTTGGTCAACGAGCACAATGGCCATGGTAAGAAGCACGACCATTGCACCCGATGACATAGTTTTCTTCAAACTCATTTCTTGCGGTTCTGTTTCGACTCTACGCTGAGTGTAGCATGAGGCACAGCCCTCAGTCTTTCCTTGGGAATGAGCTTGCCCGTAATGCGGTCAATGCCATAGGTCTTGTTCTCAATGCGGATGAGTGCTGCCTCCAAACCCTGGATAAACTTCTGTTGGCGACTTGCCAGCTGGATAAGTTCCTCCTTCGTCTGAGTGGCACTACCCTCCTCGAGCACCTTATAGGTGGGTGAGGTATCGTCAACATCATTACCATCCTGGTTCATCAGCACGCGCATCATCTGGTCATAGTCGCGTTTGGCGAGTACCAACTTATCATTGATAATAGATTTGAACTCTTGGAGCTCTTCATCTGAATAACGCACTTTCTCGTTCATAGGTATCTGATTTTTAAGTTAAACTTTTTCTACTTTAATCTTCACAGCCAGTTCGTCGATATCGATAGCAGAACCATCATTGTCTGCAATATTGAGCGTATCGGCGAGCACCTGGGTCTTGATATAATCAGCAAACTGATTGACGGCAGCCTCTATGGTAGCGTCGGGACTGATGACAACGTTGATGTGGTCGGTAATCTCCAGTCCGCTGTCCTTACGGATGTTCTGAATGCGGTTGATGAGTTCGCGGGCCATACCCTCGTTGCGCAGTTCATTGGTGAGTTCCACCTCGAGTGCCACGGTGAGGTTGCCTTCGTTGCTTACGAGCCATCCTGGGATATCCTCACTAATAATCTCCACATCCTGTGCCTCGATGGTGACGGGCTGATTTTCCAGGGTGAGTTCGATAAACCCTTGTTTTTCCAAGAGGGCGATGCCAGCCTGGTCGAGACTGTCAATAGCAGCAGCCACAGTCTTCATGAGTTTTCCAAACTTCTTACCCATAGTTCTGAAGTTGCATTTCACCTTCTTCACGAGTACGCCCTCGCTATCGATAAACTTAAGGTTCTTGACGTTCACCTCGTTGAGGATGAGAGTCTTCATACTTTCTATATAACCTCTCTGCTGCTCGTCAACAGCGGGAATCATCATCTCCTGCAGCGGTTGACGCACCTTGATGTTCACCTTGCGGCGCAGAGCAAGTACCATCGACGTAATCTTCTGTGCCATATCCATGCGCTCTTCCAGTTCGGGGAAGATGAGGGTGTCATCTGCCACTGGGAAGGCGGTGAGATGAACGGAGAGAGCATGATTATCTGCTGCTGCTGCCACCAGGTCAAGGTAGAGACGGTCAGCATAGAATGGTGCAAAGGGTGCCAACAGCGAAGCTACGGTCTTCAGACAGGTGTAGAGGGTCTGATAGGCCGAGAGCTTGTCGTCGCTCAACTCCTTGCCCCAGAAACGTTTGCGGTTGAGACGCACATACCAGTTGGAAAGGTCGTCGTTAACGAAACTCTCTATCAGTCGGCCAGCACGCGTGGGGTCGTAATCCTCCATCTCAGCCTCTACCTTCTTTATCAGGGTATTAAGTTTGGAGATAATCCAGCGGTCTATCTCAGGACGCAGTTCTGCCTTCACCTCGGGCATGCTGGGGTCGAAGCCATCTACATTAGCATAGAGACTAAAGAACGAGTAGGTATTAAAGAGTGTTCCGAAGAACTTACGGCGTATCTCATCAACACCCTCGGGGTCAAACTTAAGGTTGTCCCATGGCTCAGAGTTCGTCATCATATAGAAACGTACAGGGTCGGCACCATATTTCTCCATCATCTCGAAGGGGTCGGTGACATTGCCCACATGCTTACTCATCTTGTTGCCCTTGGCATCGAGCACGAGACCGGTGGAGATGACATTCTTAAACGCTACGCTGTCGAACACCATGGTAGCGATAGCATGTAGTGTAAAGAACCATCCGCGGGTCTGGTCAACACCTTCATTGATAAAATCAGCAGGGAAGGCTAAGCGCTTGTCTATCAGCTCACTATTCTCAAAGGGATAGTGAATCTGTGCATAGGGCATAGAACCTGAGTCGAACCATACGTCAATGAGGTCGGTCTCACGATACATCGGTTTGCCCGTCTTGCTCACGAGCACGATGTTGTCCACATAGGGACGATGGAGGTCGATACGGTCATAGTTAGCCTGCGAGTAGTCGCCTGGCACAAATCCCTTCTCCTTCATCGGGTTGACTGTCATCACCTGTGCTGCCACAGCCTTCTCTATCTCATCATAGAGTTCCTGCAGACTGCCGATACACAGTTCTTCGCCGTCTTCATCGCGCCAAATAGGAAGGGGTGTGCCCCAGAAACGTGAGCGGGAGAGGTTCCAGTCGTTGAGGTTCTCCAACCAGTTGCCAAAGCGGCCACTACCTGTTGATTCGGGTTTCCAGTTAATGCTCTTATTGAGCTCCACCATACGATCTTTCATTGCCGTAGAGCGGATGAACCAGGAGTCGAGCGGATAATACAGTACGGGCTTGTCGGTGCGCCAGCAGTGGGGATAGTTATGCACATGTTTCTCTATCTTGAGCACCGTGCCATTCTGTTTCATCTCCATACATATCACGACATTGAGGTCTTCTGCCTTAGCAGCAGCCTGCTCATCATATCTGCCACCGACATTAAACTCAGGACGGTAGGCATTCTTTACATAGTCGCCCGCGTGACATGAATAAGCTTCTTTGTTTACACAACGCTCAATGAAACGGTAGTCGAGGTCTTCCAGGAGATAATATTTACCCTGGAGATCAACCATCGGACGGGTCTCACCCTTTTTGTTGATAAGGAAGAGCGCTGGTATCTCTGCATCCTTAGCCACCTTGGCGTCATCGGCACCAAAGGTAGGTGCGATATGCACAATACCCGTACCATCGTCGGTGGTGACATAGTCGCCTGGGATGACACGGAAAGCCTTGTCAGACATCTCTACATAACTATATTTGCCATCCTCGCTCTTAAACACCTTGTAGTCATTTTCATTAGCATATTCTTTGACAAACTCTGGCGAGTTGTCGTCTAACTTCTGACAGGGTTTCACCCAAGGCATAAGCTGACGATAGTGGATGCCTACAAGGTCGGTGCCTTTATACTGGCCTATCACCTCGTAAGGTACAATCTTATTGCCATGCTCATAGTCGTCGAGCGACTTGTTGGCTCCCATTGCATTGAAATAGGCACCAAGACGTGAGGCAGCAACGATGAGCGTTATCTTCTCGTCGTTATAGGGGTTATAGGTGCGCACTGCCACATAGTCGATTTTCGGGCCTACGCAGAGCGCTGTGTTTGATGCCAGTGTCCATGGTGTGGTGGTCCAGGCAGCGAAGTAGGGACGGCCCCACTCCTGCCATTCATCCTTGGCATCGAGAATCTCAAAAAGTGCCGTACAGGTGGTGTCCTTCACATCACGATAACATCCGGGCTGATTCAATTCGTGTGAACTCAAACCAGTACCGGCACCAGGTGAATAGGGCTGAATGGTGTATCCCTTGTAGAGCAACCCCTTGTCATAAAGACGGCGAAGGAGCCACCATAAGGTCTCGATATACTTATTGTCGTAGGTGATGTAAGGATGGTCGAGGTCAACGAAATAACCCATCTCCTCGGTAAGCTGACGCCATTCGGCAGTAAACTTCATCACGTTCTCACGACACTTGTGATTATAGTCTTCTACTGAGATATATTTGTCTGACTCATGGTTGTCGATATCTGCCTTGGTTATGCCCAGTTCTTTCTCCACACCAAGCTCAACGGGCAGTCCATGGGTATCCCAACCTGCCTTGCGGTGCACCTGGTAGCCCTTCATCGTCTTATAGCGGTTGAAGGTGTCCTTGATAGAGCGTGCCAGAACGTGGTGAATACCGGGATGACCATTGGCCGAAGGAGGACCTTCGAAGAATACAAACTGCTTTGAACCTTCGCGTTCATCTATACTCTTGTGTAAGATGTCATTCTCGTTCCACATCTTCAGCACATCTCCGTTTACCTCAGTGAGGTTCAACTTGCTGTGCTCGGCAAATTTCTTGTCCATATATTTATTTTTTGTATTATTTTCTGCGATTTCTCAGCGATGGAAAGGGGACACCATGATGCCCCTCTTTCTCATCTACCTTTTATAAATGCCGCAAAGATAATACAATTTTTTTTATTTCTCATAAAGAAAAGAGTAAATAATGGTGAAAGGAAAGTTATCGTGAACTCACTTTCTTACCATTGCGGATATATATGCCGCCTTTGATGTTAGATATGCGTCGGCCATGAAGGTCGTAAGCCGCTCCCTCCTCATCGGCTGTCTGACGGCGGATGGTGTCGATACAAGTGGATACTTTTTTCACGCTTACTATGCCTTCAGTGAGAAGCAGCGAACTGTCGAAGACGTAATCGGTGCCATCGTCGGCTACGGCCTTCACTACTACATCGCCCTTATGTGTGCCCGCGACACTAAAGACGCTCAGTTGTTCGCCTTCTTTCAGGGTCCTGCCAGCAGGAATACTCAACAAGAGGGTATCACCATTGTGTGTCATACTGCCATTCACCGTGATATGTGTATTGCCTGATGAGGTGAGTTGACACAGATAGGTGGCTCCTGCCTTCATAAACACACTCTGTATGGTGGCTGTTCCTGTGAGCGTAGCCCCCTTGTCAACGGTGATAAGTCCGCTGCAAAGCACATTCTTGGTGATATTCTGCAGCGCCAGTGTACCGCCACTTATGGTGATGGGCGACGTATGACCAGTGCTCCTCAGAGTGAGTTGACCACTGCCCACCTTCACGATGCTCTTAGCCTTAAACAGTCCGGTAAAAGAGTTGTCCTCATTGCGATAGCCTATCTGGTAGGTGCTCTGCGAACCGCCCAGCACGGCATCGATGGAAGCGGCGGAGATAGCACCAATCTTCAGTGTGGCTGTTGCCTCGCTTCCACCACCACTCTTCATATATGACACCGTAGTGCCGGCACCTACAACGAGGTGGGCTTTCGACATGTCGGTGACGTTGGTCATCAAGCGGAAGTTGCCGCCTTCGCCCACTGCCGTCAACTTACCCTCAAACTCACTAAAGTTGGCTCCCACATCACAGCGTACATACTTCGTCTGGATGGTGAGTTCACCCTTGCCCTTCACCGAACCATTGATTTTCCCGCGCGACGAACCTATTATTTTGTTTGCTGTACCCTCTTTCACCGTTATGACATGATTCAATGTAGGTACCGTAGATGTGTTGTTGACATCTATCTGATGCACCTCGCCGCCTGCCAATAGCATTGGTGAGCCCGACTTTCCAAAGGTGGAGTTCCAGGCACCCTGTGATACCGTTCCCTGTTTGATAATGATACCGGCAAAAGTGTTTGTTCCTCCGTAGTTGAAGTTAATTCGTCCTGGACCATCCTTAAGCAGATAGCCTGTGCCCTTCACCTGTCCTTTCAGCGTGAGCGCACTGTTGCTCGCTATCACACTGACGGTAGCTGTATCGGTGATGCTCACGATGTGGTCGGTAGCCATATTGTCTTTGGAGAGGATGAGTGTACCGCCATTGATCTGCAGATTACCCTCTGCTGCAGAAGAAGCACCGATTGCACTCTTCTGTCCGCCATCGTAGAAGTTGGGTACGGTGAGACGACCGCCATTGATGATGGTTCTACCCGTATAATCGCTATATTTCAAGTTGAGTGTTACGTCAGCATCCTTATTGACAGTCACATCACCTGGTCCGGAGATACTACCCTCGCCCATGAGCATATACTTACCGCTATCGAAGAATACTCCATTGGTAACCATAGATTCGTTGATCGTTACTGTCTTTAGCTGCCCTTGTGCATTAAACACTACCTTGTCGCCTGCCACAAAGGAGGTAGCACCGTTAAGACTGAAGTTTTTCGCCTTATAATCCCATACTTCACTCTCGTTACCCATCCACACCACATTGTCTGAAGGTTGGCGGGTTTGGTTGATGACAAGCACCAACTGACTGTTAGCTCTCACTACCAGGTCGTAGTTGATGCCGTCCAAACCGCGGGTCTTCAGCTGTGACACATCGCACGTCAGCGTACCAGTGCACTCAGCCACCACATACTCAGCAGCATCCTGTGATTGTAGATTGACGGAGATATAGTTAGTGTTTTGGAAAGTAAGGTTGCCTTCCACTACTATTTTGTTTCCTGGGGTAATTTCTATATAGACATCACCGGGCAGCGTAACACTCTTCTTGAAGGTCATCACCGATGCTGGTATCAGTCGGCAACCCTCGTAGTTAAGCGCACCTTCGAAGGAGATGGTGTCTTTCAGCACCGCATTGCCACTGAGTGTACCTCGTGCACGCAGTTCCACGGGTCCTGCTATACTGCCATTCACGCAGAGTTCTCCCTCGCTGATGATGTTTCGTCCTGTATGACCGAGGTTGCCGTTGAATGTCACCGTTCCCTGCATCGATTTGATAAGCTGTCCGTTACCCTGTGTCCCTTTCCCTGCGAAGGTGTAGTTGTGTCCCAAGGGATTCATCATATATATCATCGTAGGCGAATGGTCCACCTCTATCAATGCTTGGTTATCACCCTGCAGGTCGAACATCACGCTCTTTCCATTGGCCATCTCATTGCGCACATCTGCTTCGAAGACGGGAGGCAAGGGGGGCATAGGCATATCGCCACCAAGATAAAAACCTGTGTTAGGATGTTGGTAATACCCACGGGTGGTACAGTCTTGACGGTAGTGAGGGTCCTGCTGCAGACAGTAGATACTATAGGCTGTAGGCATGTTGGTCGTGTAACCAACAAGTCCGGTAGAACCATTGGCATCTTGTTTTGCAAGGATGATTTCTTCGCGCCAGTCGCCTGTGATGTCGCCCATGAAAGCCGGTCGTGTTCCCGTGCCTCCATGTGTCGCCCAAGTTGACTCCTGTGAGAATTCACAGAGGCGGTCGCCGAGCACACGGGTAATCATCATGTTAGTGCCCCATCCACTGCCACCGGGTGAGTTGAGCCATTCACGCTGAAGACGGCCGTCCCACCACACTCCTTCATACATTGAACCTGTGCGGGTCTGTCCGGTGCGCTCACCCTTACAATCATAGACATACTCGTCGGCATAACTAAGTATCTCATAGCCCTTATGGGTGTCATCAATATCGAGACAGGTTCCTCGACCTACGTCATAGACCGAAGGCAGATACCATTCCTTGATGCGTTCCGCTGTCTTAGCATCATAGAGTACCTGTCCGAGCAGTGCACTCTGCTGAATGGCGAAGACCTCCATTCCTGGTCTGTCGGGGTCAATATCACTACAGATAAAGCGGTCGCCATGACCAATGCCAGGACTCATAAACCAGCCTGTGTGGGGGTTGACGGAATAACCACCCTGTATCATCTCATCGCAGCCGTCGCCGTTGACATCAGCCACGCGCAACATGTGAAACTCGGCCGGCCAGGGGGTCTTGTCGTTGCGGCTCCATGTAGCACTGTGATGCCAGTTGGTGGCCTTACCTCCTACCCAGTCGAAATCCCAGGCAAAGACGTAGTTATGATGTGTCTTGTTGGTCTCTCTGTCCAAACACTCCATCACTAACGATGGATGGATGCCGTCGAGATAACAGACAGAGAAATGTCCATCCATAGCTGCATAACCAAAACTCATGTATTTAGCTCGGGTGTTACGTCCCCAGCTGTCTATTCCATCAGTCACTTCGTTGTATTTCAACTCGTTACAGGCGATCTCTGCACCCGTCTCACCATCGATAACGCTCACATAGAACGGCGGTACACGCGAGGCGTGGGTGCGATAGTCAGTCACGCCGTCACCGTCGGTATCGGCATTGTCGCTGAAGTTAGCATACTTGCCAAAACTGCCAGTTTCATTGTCCCAGAACCTTGTTCCGTCGCTACTCTTAATCATCACCTCACAGCGTCCATCGCAGTTGATATCATAAGCTACCACCATATCGTTCTGACCGCTACAGATATTCACGTTGGGTCCTAAGTCAACAGTCCAAAGCAGCGTGCCATCGAGTTTATAGGCTTGAATCTTGTGTGATGTGGATGCAGTATTTTCCGAACCCTCGTCACTTTCGCCACTGTCAGCACCTGCGTAAAGTCGGTCCACCACCACAGCATCATATTCGCCATTGCCATAGAGATCCATCGGCCATACATATTTTGTGCGGTAGTCGTTGCGTTTGATCACTTTGTCATCGAAATCGAAATCAAACCACACATTGGGATACTTCTGTGTTACATATAAATAAGGTGTACTCATCTCACCCTCCTCACCATTAGGAGCGATCGCTGTCACCGCATATTCGGTATTGTTGGTAAGGGTAGTAACAAGACAGGTTACTGCCAATGGAGCTGCATTGATCTTCGTATAGTCAACAGTTCCTTTGGCTCGCTTATAAACGTTATAGGTGGTGCCCTCGGGTTCCTGTGCAAGTTTGCGCCACGAGATGAGAGAGCCCGTGCCTGCTGCTGATGTTACATTACGGATGGTACTGCCACTGCGATTGACTGCCACGACACCACGACCCAACTTCTGCTGAAGACGTTGTGCGTTGATTGCTGATGACAGTGAAATAATCGCTGCCAAAAGAAGTAGTTTGTTGCTTTTCATATTAAGTAGTTAGTAGTTAGTTGTTTCTGTTTGCAAAAGTATCATGATTTTCCTGAAACACAAAAAAAACACACTTTTTTTTATGAAAAACAAAGCACCAAGCGAGCAGTCTTTTCATCGCGCACTTTTAGTTTGTCGAGATGAGAATGTTGATTAGATGAGAATAAGGGTAACTATTTATATTCCGATATTTTTCCTGTCTCAGATTCTTTTCCTAACTTTGCAGAAAACTTTGAACGATGGACTATTATATTTTTCATAAAGGAAAGATTCTGATGAAAAAGCAGGAGAATGGCACTTATACCATCCCTGACAACGACTGCTCATTAGCTTCAGAAAACGTTATTACGGTAAAGACTGAAGACAATGGTGAACTGAAGGCATTCAGAACAACGGATGAGATGGTGCGTGAATGTCTTGAATGGTGTGATCTGCGACAGAGCTATTATCATCTCTCTGAACAACAATATAAGATGGCGGGCAAATGCTCAGAACTGTTGCACTGGGACGAGATGACAAAATATTGTGGAAGATGTGGTCATGAGAACGAGTGGCACACAAACATCAGCAAGAAATGTCCCAACTGCGGGAAGGAGATATGGCCATCACCGGCACCTGCCGTTATCGTACTGATACATAAGGGAAAAGATGAGGTGCTACTGGTGCACGCAAGAAACTTTAAAAGAAACTTCTTCGGACTCGTAGCTGGATTTATTGAAACAGGCGAGACGATAGAAGAGGCGGTGAGACGCGAGGTGAAAGAAGAAACAGGATTGACTATCGAAAATATCACCTATTTCGGAAGTCAACCATGGCCCTATCCGCTCGGACTGATGATTGGATTTAATGCCGACTATGTTGAGGGGGAAATTAAACTGCAATATGAAGAACTGGAAAAAGGACAATGGTTTCATCGCGACCACCTCCCTACCCTTCCAGAGAAACTGTCTATTGCACGCCGACTGATTGACGCCTGGCTTGACGTCACTCCTTAAAACCTAACGACAGCTGACCATCGTAATCAACGGCAAGGGAGAGTAGATAGTCGACGCTGTTGCCCTCGGGATGGAAGAGCTGAACATCGAAATGAAGTCCCTTGGCATCGGCCTTGGCAAAAGACACATCGCCTAAGATGACCTGCTCTATAGTCTGTTCTGACACGAAACGACTAAACATCTGTTTGGTGATGTTCTTAGAAAAAACTTTGCTACTGCCCTGAAAAACACTTAGGTGGACAATGTTGTCGTAATAGACATTATCCATAAGGATGCCATCATCGTTGAAGGTGGAGCGAATCACTTTATACTTAGTGGGATTGATGGTGGTGTAGCAATGATATCGGTTGTCCTGATAGCTCACCACCGTGTCGTGTTTCATTTTCTCATTGACAAGGACAGGTTGTACCGATTTTCGTTTAAACCAAATAGAGTCTGAAATCTCGCTGCTCTTCATCAGTTTCAGACAGTCGCCGTTGGGATTGACAATCCATAGATTATTCGCTGAACACTTCTTCAAGGGATACTTGGTAAGCTGTCCGCCATAAACCATCATCGTGTCGCCGAGGATCTTGAAATAAGCCGGCTGAATGGTGGAATCTGCATAAAGGATGCTGTCACCCTTCATCCAAAAGGTGACATCTTCTGTCTCTTCGTCTAACCAAATGCCCTGAATGATACGCTTAGCTTCCCTATTCTCCTGCGTAGTATTGGACGATGCTTGCTTGCTCTCTTTGCAGGCGACAACACAGAATATAAAAGAGCAGCAGATAAGACTGCTCCTTCTGAAAATTTTCATTCGTTCTATACCTATCAGTAATTATTCAAAATATTCGGCATCCTTAAACCATACACCCTTCATGTCTTTCTCGCTGGTCTTAACCTCGTCCATCATCATCGGCCACTGGATGCCAATGGTAGGATCGTCCCAACGTATGGATGCTTCAGCCTTGGGAGCATAGACATTATCTACCTTATAAGTGAAGATTGCTTCGTCGCTCATCACTAAGAAGCCATGAGCAAAACCGCGAGGGATGAATAGCTGATGCTTGTTGTCTTCAGAGAGTTCCACCATGACATACTTGCCAAAGGTAGGACTCGATTTTCGGAGGTCAACAGCTACATCCAACACCTTGCCTCTTATCACTCTCACCAACTTGGCCTGGGAGTATTCACCTTTCTGATAGTGGAGACCACGGAGCACACCATAGTTCGACTTCGACTCATTGTCCTGAACAAAGTCAATGTAACCTACAGCTTGTTCGAACTCTTGCTGCTTGAACGACTCAAAGAAATATCCTCGATTGTCCTCAAATACCTTAGGTTCAACAACATAAACACCATCAATAAAGGTTTTCTTAAATTCCATTATCTATATAAATTATTGTTTCATCTGCAAAAGTAACCATATTCTTTCTATCCACAAAAACTTTTGTTAGCTTTTACACATTTTCCTTTGTTTATTTGCCAATTCAAAAAAAATGGAGTAATTTTGCGCTCATGTTAGAATTAGCGAGACATATTGAGATTTTACTCCTTAAGCATGATTGCGTCATCGTGCCCGGATTGGGTGGATTCATCGCACATCATGTAGAGGCTCGCTATGATCATGAGTGTGGATGTTTCCTCCCACCCTTGCGCACCTTAGGCTTCAATCCTCAGCTCAACTCTCTCAACGATTCTATCCTGGCACAGTTTTATGTGGAACACATGGAGATAAGCTATCCCGAGGCAGTGAGGCTTATCGAAGAAGAGGTGGAAGAACTGAAAAACATCCTTAAGCAAGAGGGAAGGATTGAACTTTACAGTATCGGTGAACTATATGTCAATGACGAGGGACACATTGCATTCACCCCCTGCGATGCCGGCATCCTCTCTCCCGAACTGTATGCCCTCAACTCATTTAAGTTCCTCACCTTGGAGAACAGCTTCTCTTCAGCACAAGCAACTGAATATTTTGAAAACTTAGAGCAGACTGCAAAGGAAAAACAGATGCCCGTCTCAACGGAGACAGTAGAACAGTCAGCTGCTATCGTTGAAGAGCCTGCAACCGACGAGGAAGAAGACATCGATGATGAGAACAGAGAAGAGATAAGAATCAAACTCTCATGGCTGAGATACACAGCTGCCGTTGCTGCCGCCGTTATCGCCTTCCTACTCATGCCAACACCCGTAGTGAACAGTAATCACACGCTTAGTCTGTCACCAACGGAAACAATGTTCTCCTTGATGGATGTTGTTCCGACTGAAAAGGATGCTGCACAGACAACTAATGACACCTTATTTATTAAAGAGAATACCGAAGAAAAGGCATTAGCTAAGAATGACACAACAGCTGCAAGCATTGCAACTAACGAAGAGCAGGCAAACACTACGGAAAATGTGAAAGAATCTAAGGAACAAGTTCTCGACTATTGTATCGTGATGGCAAGCAAGGTAACCCAGCGCAATGCCGAATACTTTGTAAACCAGTTGAAGAACAAAGGGTTTGAATCAGCTCAAATCTATATCTGCCGCGACATCGTGAGGGTGATTTATGGAGCTTATCCAGATGCTGAGGCAGCGAGAGAAGCCCTAAGAAAACTTAGAACAGAGAATGAAGACGGACTGTTTGACCAATCCTGGATATATAGAAAACAATGAAAAGAGTGAAATGCCCCAAGTGTGATAACTATATCACATTCGACGAAAAGAAATATCAGGAAGGACAATCGCTCGTCTTCGAATGTCCAGATTGCGGAAAACAGTTTGGTATCAGAATAGGTGTATCAAAATTGAGAAACACTCAGAAGGAAGAACAGCTTGACGAACAGGAGCATGCTGATGAGTGTGGAGCTATTGTAGTGATTGAAAATGTCTTCCATTATAAACAGGTATTGCCACTGAAGATGGGAGACAACGTGATAGGAAGATATATGAAAGGTAGCGGAGTGAACACACCTATCGAGACCAACGACCCAAGTATAGACATCAATCATTGTGTACTTAATGTAAGCAGAGACAAAAAGGGACGTCTGAAGTATGTTCTCAGAGATGGTCCAAGCTATACTGGCACCTTTGTAGATAATGAGATTCTTGGCGACCGAGAGCGCCGTGTGCTTGAAGATGGTGCACTCTTCACCATAGGAGCAACAAGTATCATCCTGCGAACAGCCAAACAAGAAGACAACAATTAGTCAGTTTTTTACAGCAAAAAAGCTACATTCAACTAATTATTTGACGATTCTTGTTGCAATTTTATTATTTTTATGTAACTTTGCCGTCGATTTGGCAAGAGCACACGTTGCTTCTGCATAGTAAAACAAAGAAGGTGTGATTCTGTTAGAAAAGATTCTATCTTCATTTATCTGAAAACAAGTACTGATATATAATGAAATCAACAGCAATTCTCTTGTTGCACTGTCCCGACCAGCCGGGCATCATTACGGAGGTAACAAAGTTTATCACAGACAACCATGGCAACATTCTCTATCTCGATCAATATGTTGACAGACAGGATGGCATGTTCTTCATGCGCATTGAATGGGATTTGGAACAGTTTCTCATTCCGCGCGACAAGATTCTTGAATATATCAATACGCTCTATGCACAGCGTTATCAGATGGTTTGCAATCTCTATTTCTCCGATTGCAAACCTCGTATGGCTATCTTCGTCAGCAAAATGAGCCACTGCCTCTACGACCTGCTCGCAAGATGGAAGGCAGGAGAATATGATGTAGATATACCATTTATCGTGAGCAATCACGAAGATCTGAGATATGTGGCTGAACAATTCGGTCTTCCTTATTATGTATGGAGCATAAAGAAAGACCATAGCAATAAGGCTGAAGTGGAAGAGGCTGAGATGGAACTGCTGAAGAAAGAGAATGTGACTTTCATCGTTCTCGCTCGCTATATGCAGATCATTAGCGATGAGATGATAAATTCCTATCCTAACCACATCATCAACATCCACCACTCCTTCCTTCCTGCTTTCGTCGGTGCCAAACCTTATCATCAAGCATGGGAACGCGGTGTGAAGATTATTGGTGCAACAAGCCATTATGTAACAGCAGAACTGGATGCCGGTCCCATCATCGAGCAAGATGTGACGCGCATCACGCATAAAGATACACCGGAGAGCCTTGTACTCAAAGGAAAAGACCTCGAGAAGATCGTACTCTCAAGAGCCGTAAGAAAACATATCGAGAGGAAGATACTCACCTATAAGAATAAAACGATCATCTTCAACTGATAGGCGAACATCATGAATATCGCAATCATAAAATATAATGCCGGAAACATCTACTCGGTGGTCAATGCCATCAAGCGTCTGGGCATAGAACCTTTGCTCACTGATCATCCAGAAGAGATTATCAAAGCTGACAGGGTGCTTCTCCCTGGACAAGGACAGGCAAAGACGGCCATGGCATGTCTGAGAGAGAAAGGACTTGACAAGGTCATCACTCAGCTCCGACAGCCTGTGCTGGGTATCTGCATCGGACAACAGCTACTGTGCAGACACTCTGAAGAGGGCGATACCGATTGCTTAGGCATTTTTGATGCGGAGGTAAAACGGTTCTTGCCTACAGACAAATGTGATAAGGTGCCGGCTATGGGATGGAACAACATCACAGAACTCTCCTCGCCCCTCTTTGCCGGAATGGAGAAAGAAGATAGCAATTACGTCTATTTCGTACATAGCTACTATGTACCTCTCTCTGACTACACAATAGCAAAGGCTGACTATATCACCTCCTATAGTGCTGCTCTCCACAAGGATAATTTCTATGCCACACAGTTTCACCCCGAGAAGAGTGGTAAAGTGGGTGAGTTAATACTGAAAAACTTCCTGACATTATGATAGAACTGATACCTGCAATAGATATTATCGACGGCAAATGCGTGCGGTTGACCAAAGGTGACTACGCGCAGAAGAAGGTCTATAACGAAGACCCCGTATCGGTAGCCATGGAGTTTGAACGTCTGGGATTCAAACGTCTTCATGTTGTTGACCTCGACGGAGCCAAATCAAAACACATCGTCAATGTTGATGTGTTGAAGAAAATCAGTGAGTCAACACAGCTCACCATCGATTTCGGCGGTGGGATAAAGTCGGATGATGATATCCGTCAGGCTTTTCAATGTGGAGCCGACATGGTAACTATCGGTTCTATCGCTATCACCGACAAAGCAAAACTCATCGCATGGATGGAGACCTATGGTGCTGAACGAATCATCCTCGGTGCCGACGTGAGAAACGGGAAGGTGTCGGGAAACGGATGGAAAGATGACTCTGAGGAACAACTCCTACCCTTCCTCGAGTACTATATCGCCCACGGCATCACAAAGGTTCTGTGTACCGATATCTCAAGAGATGGCACACTCGCAGGACCCTCCCTCGATCTCTACAGACAGATCATGCAAGCCTTCCCACAACTTCATTTGGTGGCAAGCGGAGGAGTGGCAGGCAACAGGGATATCATCGAACTCAACAAGGCTGGCATCCCAGCCGTTGTGTTTGGTAAAGCCTATTATGAAGGAAAAATAAAACTGGATAGCTTATGGGACTCGCTAAAAGAATAATACCCTGCTTGGATGTAAAGGATGGCGAGACCGTCAAAGGAGTGAACTTCGTTGATCTCAGAAAGGCTGGCGATCCCGTTGAACTTGGAAAGTTCTATTCCCAAGTGGGAGCCGACGAACTGGTGTTCTTGGATATCACAGCAAGCTACGAAGGTAGAAAGACGTTTACCGAGATGGTCACCAAGGTGGCTAAAGAGATAAATATACCCTTCACCGTGGGCGGTGGCATCAATGAACTCGACGATGTGAAACGTCTGCTCGATGCTGGTGCCGACAAGGTGAGCATCAACAGCGCAGCCATACGCCGACCAAAGCTCATAGATGAGGTGACCTCATTATATGGCAGTCAGGTGTGCGTATGCGCCATCGATGCAAGAATGGATGAAGATGGATGGCATTGCTATCTCAAGGGAGGAAGGGAACGTACAGAACATCGACTGCTCGAATGGGCCAAGGAAGTGCAGGATAGAGGAGCCGGTGAGATTCTCTTCACAAGCATGAATCACGATGGCGTGAAACAAGGCTATGCCAACGAAGCACTTGCCTTGCTCGCAGAACAGCTTAATATCCCGGTGATTGCCAGTGGCGGTGCAGGAGAACGCTCACACTTCAGAGATGTCTTTGTTGAAGGACATGCTGATGCTGCGCTCGCAGCAAGCGTATTCCATTTCGGTGAAATAGGTATTCCAGAACTAAAACACTATCTCCGTTCACAGGGAATAGAGGTAAGAATATAGAATATAACAATAAAAAGAAATATGATGAAGATTGATTTTGAAAAATGCAATGGATTGGTGCCGGCGATCATTCAGGATGCCTATACAAAGAATGTGCTGATGCTGGGCTACATGAATCATGAAGCATATCAGAAGACAATTGAAACAAAGAAAGTGACCTTCTACAGCAGAAGCAGACAGTGCCTCTGGACCAAGGGTGAGACCTCAGGCAATTTCCTGCAGCTCGTGGACATCAAAATCGACTGCGACAACGACACACTGCTTGTCAAGGCCGTTCCTCAGGGACCTACCTGCCACACAGGCACAGACACCTGTTGGGGAGAAGTGAATGAGAAGAACCCTCTTCTCTTCCTCACTGAGTTACAGGATTTCATCAATAAGAGACATGAGGAGATGCCTGAAGGAAGTTACACCACATCGCTGTTTAAGGACGGATTGAACCGAATGGCGCAAAAAGTTGGAGAAGAGGCTCTTGAAGCAGTGATTGAAGCTGTGAACGGAACCAATGAAAGACTCGTCTATGAGGGCTCCGACATGCTTTATCATCTTATCGTATTACTCACAAGCAAGGGAATGCGTATCGAAGAGCTGGCTAAGGAACTGCAGACAAGACACGACCCAAACTGGCATAAACATTGATTGACTATGGCGCTTATAAACATCAAAAAGGCAAATATCTATCAGTTGAATGACAACCTTGTATTAAAGGAGGTCGATTTTCGTGTGGATGAGGGTGAGTTTATCTATATCATCGGACGCGTAGGCTCGGGAAAGACCTCGCTCCTCAAGACACTCTATTTCGAACTCGACATCGATGAGGCTGAAGAGGCTGTGGTGCTCGACCACCAACTTATAGGATTGAAACGTAAACACGTACCGGCCTTGAGAAGACAGATGGGAATCATCTTTCAGGATTTCCAACTGCTGAGCGACCGTAACGTCTATGAAAACCTTATCTTCGTCTTGAAATCAACAGGATGGAAGAAACGTAGTGAGATGGATAAACGCATCTTTGATGTGCTCAGCGATGTGGGAATGACCGATAAGGCCAAGGCATATCCGCATGAACTCTCAGGAGGCGAACAGCAGCGTATAGCCATCGCAAGGGCCATTCTCAACAAACCAAAGATTATCATTGCCGATGAGCCCACAGGTAACCTTGACCCAGAGACAGCAGAAAGTATTATCGCACTCCTTCGACAAATCTCTCAGACGGGAACGGCTGTCATCCTCACTACCCACAACATTCCGTTGCTTGACAAATATCCAGGTATTGTGTATCGTTGCGCTGACAACAGCATGCAAGAGGTGACAAACGATTTTAACCAGTTTATGGTTGAAGAAGAACTGGATGATATAGAGACTGACAACGAGGAAGAGAACGACGAAGAGAGTTTTTAATCGGATAATTAAGAATATAAATAAAAGTAATATAGCTATGAAAGTGATGAAATTTGGCGGTACCTCGGTAGGTAGTCCGGACCGCATGAAAGATGTTTGCAAGTTGGTGACCGCTTCTGGACAGCAAGTCTTTGTGGTACTCTCAGCAATGTCGGGCACAACAAATTCTCTGTTGGAGATATCCAATTATCTCTACAAGAAAAATACCGATGGTGCCAACGAGGTAATCAACCGTCTGGAAGTGAAGTACAATGAACATGTTGACCAACTCTTTTCTACCGATGAGTGGAAAAAGACAACACGTGATTTTCTTCATGAAATCTTCGATTATCTCCGCAGTTTCACCAAGGAATTGTTCACGAGCTTCGAGGAAAAGAATATCGTGGCACAGGGCGAGATAATGAGCACCAACATGGTTGTCAACTATATGAAGGAACAGGGCATCAATGCCACCCTGCTGTCAGCACTCGATTTCATGCGTACTGACAAGAACGCTGAACCAGATGCCCGTTATATCAAGGAGAAACTCAATGCTGTTATGGCAGCTAATGAAGGTTCACAGATATATATCACCCAGGGCTTCATCTGTCGTAATGCCTATGGCGAGATAGACAATCTGCAGCGCGGAGGAAGCGATTATACCGCTTCACTCATCGGTGCCGCCATCAATGCTGAGGAGATTCAGATATGGACAGACATCGACGGTATGCATAACAACGATCCTCGTATCGTTGACAACACCGCCCCCGTTCATCAACTACAGTTTGAAGAGGCTGCAGAACTGGCCTACTTCGGTGCCAAGATTCTCCATCCCACCTGCGTACAACCCGCTAAATATGCTGGTATCCCCGTTCGTCTTCTCAACACAATGGACCCAGAGGCTGAGGGAACAACCATCAGCAACTCTACCGAGAGGGGTAAGATAAAGGCAGTGGCTGCGAAAGATAATATCACAGCCATCAAGATTAAGAGTAGCAGAATGTTGCTGGCTACAGGGTTCCTGCGCAAGGTGTTTGAAATCTTTGAGAGCAACCAGACTGCCATCGATATGGTATGCACATCAGAAGTGGGCGTATCGATGAGCATCGACAATGATTCTCATCTCAATGAAATCGTTGATGAACTCAAGAAATATGGAACGGTGACTGTTGACAGAGATATGTGTATCATCTGTGTTGTGGGCGATCTCGACTGGAGCAATGTAGGTTTTGAGACCTTGGCTACCGAGGCACTCAAGGATATCCCCGTGAGAATGATATCTTATGGTGGTTCAAACTATAACATCTCTTTCCTTATTAAGGAGAGCGACAAGAAACGTGCACTGCAGAATCTGAGCGATACTCTCTTTAATAATTAAGGAGAGCTCGCTCAAAAAATAGAAACCATCATTACAACAACTAACTAAACGGATTTTTATGAAGGGAACATTTCCTATAGAGAAGTTTGAGCATATCAATACTCCCTTTTATTATTATGATGCCCAACTGCTCCGCGACACATTGAAGACACTCAGAGCAGAGGCAGACAAACATCCACAGTTTGTGGTGCATTATGCTGTCAAAGCCAATGCCAATGCCAAACTCCTGCGCATCATACGTGAAGCCGGACTGGGTGCCGACTGCGTGAGTGGCGGTGAGATACAAGCCGCAATACAGGCAGGATTCCCTGCCTCGGGAATTGTATATGCTGGTGTTGGAAAGAGTGATTGGGAGATTGAACTGGGATTGAAGCACAACATCTTTTGTTTCAATGCAGAGAGCGAAGCTGAACTCGAGGTCATCAACGAGATCGCTGAACGTTTTAAGACTACAGCACGTGTGGCTTTGCGTATCAATCCTAATGTTGGTGCTCACACACATGCCAACATCACCACCGGACTGGCAGAAAACAAGTTTGGCATCGCCATGGATCATCTCGAGTCGGTCATCAACAGCTTGACGAAGATGAAGCATCTTCAACTCATAGGACTTCATTTCCATATCGGTTCACAGATTCTTGACATGGGAGACTTCGAAGCTCTCTGCAACCGCATCAATCTGTTACAGGAGCAACTCGACCGTCTGCATGTATCAATAGAGAATATCAACGTAGGTGGTGGATTGGGTATTGACTATCAGCATCCTAATCGTGTACCCATCCCCAACTTCAAAGACTATTTCAACACCTACGCCAAATTCCTCAAACTCCGTCCTAATCAGAAGGTTCATTTCGAACTGGGTAGAGCGGTGGTTGCAGGCTGTGGCTCTCTTATCACCAAGACCCTTTATATCAAACAGGGTGTTGCTAAACAGTTTGCCATCGTTGATGCAGGAATGACCGACCTCATCCGCCCCGCACTCTATCAGGCTTATCATAAGATAGAGAATATCAGCAGTAATGAGGCAGAACAAACCTACGATGTCGTTGGTCCAATCTGTGAGTCAAGCGATGTTTTTGCTAAACAGGTTGACCTCAATGCTACCCATCGTGGCGACTTGCTGGCCATCAGATCGGCTGGTGCCTACGGTGAAATCATGGCTTCTGGCTACAACTGCAGAAAATTGCCGGAAGGATATATCAGCGACGAGCTCTAATCATCTAATGACTAATCAGGATTATATCATCATTACACTGTGTCTCCTTGTACTGGGAGTAACACTTCTGCTCAGAGGCAAGAGCATCTTATGGAGAAAGAAATTCTTTCATGACGATAATTCATCAACCGAGGGAGCAGAAACACTTCCTCGGTTGTCCATTGTCATGGCTGTACAAGACCAAGGGCGAGTGCTTGAGCAACATCTTCCACGTCTTCTTTCACAGGATTATCCCGATGAATACGAGGTAATAGTGGTAGATGAGTCTTCTTCAGACGACACTGAAGATGTGCTCAAGCGCCTAAAAGCGACCTATCCTCACCTGTACACTACATTCATCCCTGCAAGTAGTCATTACATAAGCAGGAGGAAACTGGCACTTACCATCGGTGTGAAGGCAGCAAAGAACGACTGGATTCTTTTTATCGATGCCGATTGTTATCCTCAAAATGAGCAATGGTTGCGCTCACTTGCCCAATATTGCCGGGAGGAAGTGTCGCTCATACTTGGCTATGCTCACCTGCAGCATACCAACAGTTTCCTAGTTTATGAAAACTATATGCAGCAGAACTATGACCTGTGCTGCGTATCGAGCCGTTTCCCCTATGGTTATTCCGGTCATCTCCTAATGATTCACAAAGATGAGTTTATCCGTGATAATGGTTTTCTGAAGAACCTCAAATTTCTTCGCGGGGAATATGGTTTTCTTGCACACGACTATGCCCAGCGTGGCGGTGTGAGACTGGCATTAGCTACTGAAAGTCATATCATTAGAAAGCAACCATTCCATCGAGTGTTAAGGAACGAACGAATGTATCGCATGGCGACCAACAGTCATCTCTCCTATGGTCTCTTCAATGCCACACGTCATCTGTTCACCTCCTTCCTTCCCTATCTCAACCTCATCACCTATCTATCCGTCTGTTATCTTGGTTGGGAGCAGCAGCCACTGTGGTATGCCATAGGTATCTCATGTCTCCTCATTGCTCTTTGTTGGCGAATGTGGATAGGGTACAGATCTATCAAGTGCTTGGGTGAGAATCTATCCCCGTGGGTGCTACCATTTTTCGACCTCTTCTCCTTCTGGAAGATGATTATCGATGGGCTAAGATACCTTTTTGCTGACAAGAATGACTTTGTGAGAAAATAAACTTCACAAAAAAATCATATCTGCGACAATGGTTATTGACAGAAATGTTGTACCTTTGCGAAGAATGAAAAGCTACATGTTTACCACACTTCAGCAGGCATGATGAAAATACTTCTTTTTAACCCCATTGCTAATTCCTCCATCGTTGCTTACACGACAATGGTAAGTGGGGCAATGTCTGCTCATGCCGAGGTGGTTGTGAGCACTCATATCAATGATTTCAAGAAGCAACTCTCTCAAGACACTTTTCATCTTGTTCATCTCTTTGGAGCTTGGCACTGGTCGTTAGCAGCCGCCCTGCTACTGTTACACCGCCACCATCTCCGCTATGTCTATACGCCTTGTGGAATGCTCGAACCTTGGGTGTTTAAAAATGAATACTGGAAGGAGAAGTTTCCCAAAATCTTGCTCTTCCAACGGTCATTGGTAAGAAATGCCTACGCCGTAGTGGCACATGGAGCTATGGAGCGTGAGAGTCTGTCGAAACTGAAATGGAACACACGCATTGAAGTGGTTTACAATCCTCTTGTCACCACAACCCTCACTGCCGATGAAGCCTGTGCCCAACTTTATTCCATCTACCGGAAGGTGTTAAATAGTAACACTTTGGCACTCATGTCTTCTCAGGCAAGAACAGCCATACCGCTGCTTATCAAACTCTACCAGACCAAAGACAAAAGATGGTTAACCCAGGATGAGCAGTCGCTGTGCTGCAATCTCACGGAGACCGACCACCATCACCTGCTCCTCTATGCATGGCATGAGCAGGTCTATGACGTGTTTGAATCAGCCTATACCCTCCTTCAGTTACCACTGCCATCCGTACCGCCCAAGAATCAGGAGGCTTATCTATCTGCTAAGGCACTGAAGGCCACTATTGTTCCTGCCTTTGTATCACTCTCCCACCCTATGGGCAACAAGGAGGTGGTCAACTATTTCAAACAGCTTCTAAAAGACGTAGAGAAGAAGTGCATCACACTGAAGAGCATGATCTTTTTCTCGCTCTGTCTGCGCAATGCTTACATAGACGAGGAGAAACTGAAGGATTACCTTCATGATGAGAAACTCACAAAATCGTTCTCCGGAATGTTGTCAGCCGTTGTAGATTACACCTCGCTCGAAGAAGGCTTCTGGCCGATGACACCGAAAAGGACCTACCTTACTAAAAGAATCAAGAAAAGTATCACAAACCATTTAGCAATATGAAAAACCTTCGTTCTTCAAACATCGCTAATCATAAGCATTACCTCAAACTGCTCGCACAGTCGTTTCCTACTATAGCTGCTGCAAGTACAGAGATTATCAATCTCGAGGCTATCATGAATCTCCCCAAGGGAACAGAACATTTCCTTGCCGACATCCATGGGGAGAGCGATGCCTTCCAGCATATCCTGAAGAATGCCTCAGGTAACATCAAGAGAAAGGTCAACGAACTCTTTGGCAATGACATCAGAGAGACGGACATCAGAGAGATATGCACACTCATCTATTATCCAGAACAGAAACTCGAGCTCATCAAAAATACCGACAATGACATCAGCGACTGGTATCATATCACCATCCATCAGCTGGTGAAAGTATGTCGCGATGTGAGTAGCAAATACACCCGTTCCAAGGTAAGGAAATCACTTCCTGCTGACTTTAGTTATATCATCGAAGAACTGCTTCATGAGCGAATGGACGATACCAACAAGACAGCCTATGTCAATGTCATCGTTGATACCATCATCAGTACGGGAAGAGCCGACGACTTCATCATCGCCCTCTGTCATGTCATCCAGCGCCTGGCTATCGACCAGCTGCATATCCTTGGTGATATCTATGACCGCGGCCCGGGAGCACACATCATCATGGATGCCATGCTCAACTATCACAGCTGGGATATCCAATGGGGCAACCATGATATTCTGTGGATGGGTGCCTGCGCTGGCAATGATGCCTGTATATGCAATGTGCTCCGTCTCTCCCTGCGCTATGCCAATATGGCTACGTTAGAAGAGGGCTATGGCATCAATCTTGTGCCCCTTGCCACCTTTGCCATGGAGGCTTATGCCAACGATCCCTGTGAAGAGTTTATGCCCAAACTGCTCAAGGACAGTGGCATGGATGAAAAGACGCGTCTCCTCACAGCCCGCATGCACAAGGCCATCACCATCATACAGTTTAAGACCGAGGCTGCTATCTTCAAACGCCGTAAGGAATGGAAGATGGAGCACCGCAACCTTCTCGACAGAATAGACTATGAGAAGGGTACCTGTGTGATTGATGGCAAGGAATATGCGATGACGACGACATGCTTCCCCACTATCGACCCGGCAAATCCCACCAAACTTACAGACGAGGAAGAGGCATTGATTGAGCGTCTCCATCATTCGTTTGCTGTGAGCGAGAAACTGCATAAGCATATCAGAGCCCTGCTCAGTCATGGATGTATGTATGCCATCTACAATAGCAACCTCCTCTTCCATGCCTCTATTCCTCTCAACGACGATGGCTCATTGAAGGAGATACCACTCTATAATAACCAGTATTACGCTGGATTATCCTTGATGCAGCACATCGGTCAGACCATCCGTTCTGCTTTTGAGAATGACACCGACCCCGATGAGCGTTCATTTGCCATCGACTATTTCCTGTATCTATGGTGTGGTACCGACAGTCCGCTCTTCGACAAATCGAAGATGGCTACGTTCGAACGCTATTTCCTCAGTGACAAATCTACCTATACAGAGGAGAAAGGTAACTATTTTAAGTTGAGAGATAACGAGAAGATATGCGATGCCATCCTCGATGCCTTCGGTGTGGAAGGCCCCAACCGCCATATCATCAACGGTCACGTGCCCGTACATGCCTCAAGAGGAGAGAACCCCATCAAGGCTGGCGGCAAACTGATGGTGATCGACGGAGGATTCAGCGAGGCTTATCACAAGGAGACAGGTATTGCAGGCTATACACTCGTCTATCACAGCCGTGGCTTCCAGTTGGTTCAGCATGAGCCTTTCACCAGTGCCCGCGATGCCATTGAGCGGGGAATAGACATCAAGAGTACTACACAAATTGTAGAGATGTCGGCTCACCGTATGCTCGTGGCGAATACGGATATGGGTAAGGAACTACGTGAACAGATTGATGATCTGCGTGAGTTGCTCTACGCTTATCGTCACGGTATCATCAAAGAATCAGGTAATTGAGATGAAGATAGCTGTACTGACATCGGGCATCCTGCCGGTACCTTCAGTCGAAGGAGGGGCGGTAGAGAAACTGGTTGACTTCTTCTTACAGTATAATGAAGAGGTGGCCCATCATGACATCACCGTCTTCAGTATCGACAGGAGACATCATGCCAGTCGCTCACTCTCTTCTCATACCTTCGTTCATTATCGTTTTCTTGAGGTTTCATCGTTCTTCACCCATACGAAGAGATGGTTATCAAAATATCTCTTTCCTAAAGGTTACTACGATTATCGCATCAACTATTATGAGCGTTGGGCACTGCGACAGATAGCAGGAGAGGAGTTTGACATCGTGCTGATAGAAAACCGACCTGGCTTTGCCATCAACTTGCGTCCGCTCACCAAGGCACTCATCGTCTCTCACCTTCACAATGACCTGCTCAACAGTTCCACCCACAGGTGCAAGGAGATTGTAGTGGCAACAGACCGCTATCTCTGTGTCTCCAATTTCATTGCCGACAGAGTGAAGACAGCCACGGGAGAGAGCGCATGGGTGAAGACCGTATATAATGGGATAGACACCAAGCATTTCAATACTAAAGTTCCCCATCCATCGGTCACCCGAAAGACACTGAAGCTTCATGAAGATGATTTCGTGGTAGTCTTCTTCGGAAGAATCACTCCCGAGAAAGGGGTCAAAGAACTTTTGGAGGCCATGCTCCTACTCAAGCAACCCTATCCAAAGATCAAACTCCTGCTGATCGGCAGTGCTTTCTATGGAGCCAATGAGACCACAACCCCCTTCATCCGTTCGCTTCTGCCCCTAATCCAACAACTCGGCGACAATGTTGTGACAACAGGCTTTGTCCACAACACCCTTCTGCCTCAGTATCTCCATCTCTCCGATGTGGCTGTCGTGCCGAGTGTTTGGGAGGAGCCCAGCGGCCTTGTTATCCCTGAGGCCCAGGCAGCTGGCTTACCCGTTATTACTACCCGTTGCGGCGGCATCCCCGAGATATTGGGTCAAGGTGGAATCGCCCTCGAAGTCGATGAGCAGTTTGTCAGTCGCCTGAGTGAGACGATTCTCCAACTCTATCTTCATCTGGAACAGCGCCAACAATATCTCATCTCTTACCCCACTCACCTCTCCTACTACGACAAACATCGTTTTGCTCAAGAGATGACAGAGACGCTCGAAAGTTGGAACGACAGACAGTAATCATCACTACACATATACATTATTATATATACCCTTGTAACACCTATACATTATTATATTTATGCGAATCATCTGTGATGCCCCGGGACAAACCTGCAACCGACTATGGACCTACGTAAGCAGCGTAGCCCGCTGTGTAGTAGAACATCGTAAGATGATGATCATCTTCTATGATTGGACCATCGAGTGTTTCCCTCATCTTCTCCATTGTCCTTTCATCTATTTTCCTCTCTTTCATCCCTGGTATCTCAACCATGGCAACGGATGGAACAATTATAAAGGACTGACATGGAAAGCCACCCACGACCCCAAGGTTGACCGCCTTTTCCGTTTCCTTGGTTTCACCAAAGGCTGGCAGACACGCAGGGAGACCCAATATCTTGAAATGGCCAAACCCCAGTTGCAACAGCTTTTCCGCCCGGCCGACCATATCACCTCCCGCACAGACGCCCTTCTCTCTCAGATATTGTCAGACCACACGGTGCTGATAGGTCTCCATATCCGTCGTGGTGACTATGCCACCTGGCATGATGGCCGTTTCTTCTATTCGTTGGAGGAGTATCATCAGTGTATGTGTCGCATCAGAGCCCTTTTCCCCGATGAAAAGGTAGCTTTCTTCATCAGTTCCAACGAGAAGTTCTCTACCGACCGTTTCGAGGGCTGCGACTGTTACCGCTTTGAGGACGAACCCCATGGAGACATCCTCGACCTCCACACGCTCTCATGCTGCCATTATATTGCAGGCCCCTTCAGCACCTTCAGTCGTTGGGCCTCTTTCATAGGCAATGTTCCCCTCTGCTTCATCGAGCGAGCCGACCAAAGTTTCCATTTAAACGATTTCTCACCCATCGTCGATTTCTTCCATTTTGCCAATGGCACAGAGATAGCCGACTGGTAGCAGAACAACGGGCAACACCCTCATCACAGACAACAAGAATTCAATTCATCAAGAACATATCACCATGGGAGAAAGAGTGCATCGCAGTATCGTCAATGTCAGGGTAGGACTCCTGTTCTATCTCCTGTCGCTCTTCCTTGCCTTTTTCTCAAGAAAGGTGTTCCTCGATTGTCTTGGTGCGGAATTTATCGGTCTCACTGGTACTTTAAGCAATATTCTCAACTTCCTCAATGTTGCAGAGTTAGGTATAGGCACAGGTATCACCTACTTCCTCTACAAACCCCTTCAGTCAGACAACAAGCAGCAGGTGAACGAAATCATGTCGGTATTGGCTTATCTCTATCGCATGATAGGTATCATCATCTGTGTAGCCGGCTTATCAGTGAGCCTTGCCTTTCCCTTTATCTTCGAACATCAGGAGATAAGTCTCCCGCTGATCTACTTCACCTTCTATTCGTTTCTCTGCTCATCAGCCTTAGGCTACATCCTCAATTACAAACAACTGTTGGTGAGTGCCAATCAGCGCCAGTTCTTGGTGAATATCTGCTTTCAGACCATCGGCATTCTGCAGAGTCTCACCCAGATAGCCATAGCCTGGTATTATCAGAATCTCTATCTCTATGTAGTCGTAGGCCTTATCTACACCATCCTTGGATGCATTATTTTCAACAGTTACATCGACCGTGTCTATCCTTGGCTGAAGGTTGAACCATCGAAAGGTAGAGCCCTGCTGAAGGTTTACCCCGACATTCTGAAGAAGTCACGACAGGTATTTGTGCAACGCATCAAGGATTTTATCCTTTATCGTAGCGACCAAATGCTCGTCTTTATGTTTGTCTCCCTGAAGATGGTGGCCTTCTACGACAACTACATGATTATCGTCAACAAGTTCATCTATCTTGTCAACATCCTTTCCGATGGAATGAATGCAGGCATAGGCAATCTGATTGCTGAAGGCAACAAGAAGAACACGATGAAAGTATTTTGGGAACTCACAGCCATCCGCTTCATCATTCTCGGCGTCATTCTCTTCTCATTCCTACTTTTTATCCAACCCTTTGTATGCTGTTGGATAGGTGAAGAATATCTTCTTGAAAATCTGATTGTTTACCTCATTGTTATCAATCTTTTCATTATGCTCTCGCGAGGCGTTGTAGAGATGTATATCAGCGCCTGTGGACTCTTCGGCGATGTATGGGCAGCATGGACCGAGTTGGCCCTCAATCTTATCTTTACCTTCGCCCTTGCTCCCTTCCTTGGCATCAAGGGCATTCTGCTTGGTAAGATTATCAGCATCTTCTTCATTGCCTTGTTCTGGAAACCCTACTACCTCTTCACCCATGGTCTTCATGAGCGCTATAGCACTTATTGGCGTGGCATGCTCCCATATTACCTCATTTTCTTTGGTTTCATCGCCCTCTCACTTTGCCTTCAATCGTTCACTTCCACCCTCATCCAAGGCTATTCTGACCTATTCCTTTATGGATGCATCACACTTCTTCCACTGCTGTTGGTTTATCTTCTTGTCCTCTATCTTTTTACCAGTGGTATGAAGTATTTTGTAGCCCGTTTACACCGGAGATGACAGGAAATAAGGCTGTTCTGCTATAAAAAAGGTGAAAACAGGGACGTATCCTTGGTTGTTTTATTGAAAATCACTAAATTTGCATCCTCAAACCAACAAGCAGATGAAAACAAAGATTCTTGGATGCTTTGCTATAGGACTTTTATTAAGCAGCTGTGCCGCTGAATTCAACAGGGTTTACAAGAGCACTGACTACGATTATAAGTACGAATATGCCAAAGAGAGCTTTGCTCGCGGCAAATATAATCAGGCAATCAGTCTGTTGCAAGAGCTGGTCACCATCAAGAAAGGTTCTGATGATGCGGAGGAATGTCTCTATATGCTGGCGATGGCCTCCTATTGCAGCCGCGATTATGAGAGTGCTGCAACCACATTCAAGAAATATTTCTCATCCTATCCCCGAGGCATCTATGCCGAGCAGGCTTCCTACTATGTAGGTCAGTCGCTTTATGAGAGCACACCAGAACCACGTCTCGACCAGACACCCACCATTGGTGCCATCAATGCCTATCAGCAGTTTCTCGACTATTTCCCCGATTCAAAGATGAAGTCAGCAGCTCAGGACAGACTTTTTGAACTTCAGGATAAATTGGTAACCAAAGAATATCTCTCCGCCAAACTCTACTACAACCTCGGAGGCTATTTCGGCAACTGTATCGGTGGCGGATCCAACTATGAGGCCTGTATCATCACCTCGGAGAATGCGCTGAAGACCTACCCCTTCACCTCAATGCGCGAGAAATTCGCTATACTCATCATGAGGAGTAAGTTTGAGTTAGCTCAGCAGAGTGTTGAAGAGAAGAGGCTGGAACGCTACCGCGATGCAGAAGACGAGTGTTATGGTTTTATCAACGAATACCCTGAAAGTGCCGAGGTGGAGATAGCCAAGAAATACATTAAGAAATGTAAGCAATTCACAGGTGATACAACCTCCAACACAGACGAAGAATAATCGCACACAAACGAATAAGAATAACATATTATTTTAATTAAAATAAAAGACAAATGGATTACAAGAAATCAAAAGCTCCGGTAAACACTGTTACGCGTAACATCATGGACCTCTGCGAGGAAACAGGCAACATCTATGAGAGTGTAGCTATTATCTCTAAACGTGCCAATCAGATTTCTGTTCAGATTAAAGAAGACTTGAGCAAGAAACTGGCTGAGTTTGCATCCTACAACGACAGCCTTGAGGAGGTTTTTGAGAACCGTGAACAGATTGAGATTTCTCGCTACTACGAGAAGTTGCCCAAACCCGTACTGTTGGCCACTGAGGAGTTTGTTGAAAATCAGGTTTACTGGCGTGATCCTTCTAAGGATGTTGCCATGAACTCAAATAAAGAGAATTGATTTTGCTCTCCTATCGTCATTTGTTAAGATGATACAACGAATACAAACCATTTATTTGCTCATTGCCGTCATCTGCATGGTGGTCTGTCTGTCTCTGCCCATCGGAGCCATCACCGTCACAGGAAGCAATGCGCTGAACAGTGCCATCGAGAGCATGACAGTCTATAACCTGTGGCTCACCACTCCTTCCTTGGAGCATCAACTGACCACATGGCCTCTGTTCCTGCTCTTGATCGTCTCTTCTTCACTGAGTCTTTTTGCTATTGGTGCCTATAAGAACCGACTTTTCCAGTCTCGTCTTTGTATGTTTGCCTCACTCATAATTGTAGGATGGCACATCGTCTTTGCAGTATTCAGCAAGGTGTTGCCCATAGCAGAACAAGGTCAGAGCTTCGAACTCAGATGGCCTGCCATCTTCCCACTGATAGCCTTAGTCCTGCTTGTTATGGCGCGCAGAGCTATCATGGCAGATGAGAAATTAGTGAGAGCGGCTGACAGGATACGATGAAATGGACCGACCTCCTACTCAAATATCTACAACCCCAATATAAGCACCGTTTTATATTGGGTTTTGTTGTTGTTGTCGTAAGTCTGGCTGTCATCAAGCGATTTACCTCTGAGCCGCAGCAGACTTCAGCAGAAGTATCAGTAAACAAGGTTAACAGTCTCTCCTCTGAAGAGAAGAGGATAGAGGAAGCGCATGAGCATCCAGAGGTCGCCCGTCGATGGAAAGACAAGAAACACCGCATCCTCAGTGTCAGTTCGTTTAAGAACACCTTTCCCGATATGAATGATGTTCAGCTCGTTGCCGCCAAACGATATGGTGTCAAACCTGTGCGCAACAGAGCTGAGGCGGAGCACCGCATGAAGGAACTCGTTTATGTAGGCTCCGACCCCTACTTTCATGTCGATCCTCTCAATACGAGTATCCCCTATCTCGTCCCCCGTGCAGCAGTCTTGGTTCACGACATCGGACGCGCTTTCTTTGATTCTCTCTATGTGAAGGGCATTCCACTTCATAAGATTATCGTGACCAGCGTGACGCGTACAAAGGACGACATCGCACGTCTGCAGCGAGGCAACGGCAATGCTACAGAAAACAGTTGCCACCTCTATGGCACAACAGTAGATATCTGCTACAACAGATATAAGACAGTGGAACCGGAAGATGGTCCATCGCGACGTGCCGTGAGAAACGACTCACTCAAATGGGTACTCAGTGAGGTACTCCGCGATTTCCGTCAGTCGGGCCGTTGCTATGTGAAATACGAGGTGAAACAGGGCTGTTTCCATCTCACAGTCAACTGAGGATGAATAGATTTGAACTGAACTCTGAATTTAAGCCCACAGGCGACCAACCTGAAGCAATCCGCCAACTCACCGAGGGTCTGGCAGCTGGTGAGCCGTCACAGGTGTTGCTCGGTGTCACTGGTTCTGGTAAGACCTTCACCATGGCCAATGTCATTGCCCAAGCGAACCGTCCCACCCTCATCCTTAGTCACAACAAAACTCTTGCCGCTCAGCTCTACGAAGAGATGAAAGGCTTTTTTCCTCATAATGCTGTAGAGTATTATGTGAGCTATTATGACTATTACCAACCCGAGGCATATCTTCCTACCACCGACACCTATATAGAGAAGGATCTGGCTATCAACGATGAAATCGACCGACTTCGTCTGCGTGCTGTCTCTGCTCTCCTCTCTGGCCGTCGCGATGTGGTGGTGGTGTCATCGGTAAGCTGCATCTATGGTATGGGCAGTCCAGTGGCGCTGTCAGAAAATGTTATTTCACTGCGCTGTGGAGAGAAGATAGGCAGAAATAACCTCCTTCGCAAACTCGTTCAGGCACTCTATCTCCGTAATGACATCGAACTTCTGCGCGGCACCTTTAGGGTGAAGGGCGACACGATAGATATCGCCCCAGCTTATTCCGAAGCTGTGGTGAGAATCACCCTTTGGGACGATGAAATCGACAGTATAGAGGAACTTGATGCCATGACCATGGAGAATATCGCCGTTTTCACCGACTATCAGATTTATCCAGCCAACCTCTTCATGACAACTGAAGAGCAGACAGCCAAGGCCATCCATCAGATTCAGGATGATCTGCATGATCGTATCCTCTTCTATAATGAGATTGGCGACACCGAGAAAGCTGCACGCATCAAGGAACGTGTGGAATATGACATGGAGATGATTAAGGAACTCGGTCACTGTTCGGGCATAGAGAACTACTCCCGTTATTTCGATGGCCGTCAACCAGGTGAACGTCCCTTCTGCTTGCTCGATTTCTTCCCCAAAGATTTCCTTATGATGATTGACGAGAGTCATGTGAGTGTCCCTCAGATAGGAGCGATGTATGGTGGCGACAGGGCGCGCAAGACCAATCTTGTGGAGTATGCCTTCCGCCTTCCGGCAGCCTTCGACAATCGACCCCTCACGTTTGACGAGTTTAAACAGATGGTAAATCAGGTTATCTATGTCTCTGCTACACCGGCTGATTACGAGCTTATGGAGGCTGGTGGTGTCGTAGTGGAACAGATTATCCGTCCCACCGGACTGCTCGACCCAGAGATAATTGTCCGTCCGAGTGAGAATCAGATTGATGACCTCATGGAGGAGATTCTTCTCTGTATCGAATGTAATGAACGTGTGATGGTCACCACGCTCACCAAGCGCATGGCAGAAGAACTCACCGAATATCTGCTCAACCACAACATCAGCACCACATACATACACAGTGATGTTGCCACGCTCGACCGTGTAAAGATACTCGAAGAGGTGCGCAGCGGAGTCTATGATGTCCTTGTCGGTGTCAACCTCCTCCGCGAGGGGCTCGACCTGCCCGAAGTATCTTTAGTGGCTATCTTAGACGCAGATAAAGAGGGTTTTCTTCGCAATCACCGTAGTCTTACGCAGACCGCCGGCCGTGCTGCCCGCAACGTGCATGGTAAAGTGATTATGTATGCCGACCGTATCACCGGTAGCATGCAGCAGACCATCGATGAAACCGCAAGAAGAAGGAAGAAACAGATGGAGTACAACAAACTGCATCACATCACTCCCCAACAGATAGTGAAGACCAAACGTGGTACACTCACCGTAGAGACAGCTACAGAGAAGGCAATCATGGAGAGCAGCAAGCACAGCGATGAGCATCGTCCTGTTGCCTATGCCTCACTTGTCGGAAAGACATCGGATGTGAGTATGGCAGCCGAGGCAACAGCTCCCGTCACCAAGGATGAGTTGCGCAAACAGATCACCCAACTCACCAAACAGATGAAACAGGCAGCCAAAGAACTCGATTTCTTACAGGCAGCCCAGTTCCGCGATGAGATGCTCAAACTCACAGCTCAATTGGAGGAGATGGAAAACAAACCCTAAAGGAATTCTAAAAATACAGCCTCTTTTTTGTTATTTCGGCATTATGTGCTATATTTGCAGTTCGAAAAGAAGCAACAAATAGATTCTAAAACAATACAACAGTATGCTGAAGAAAATGTTTATCGCCATGCTGGTACTTTTACCCATGGCCGCCATAGCCCAGAACACATGGGAGATGCCCGAAGAGACCCCCGATGGTAAAGTGTACAATCCCGATCAGAAATATCTTGCAGGTGCCGTACCCGTTGAAAACGACAAGGTAGTGTTCTCCACCACAATCAATGCACCAGGTAAGTCGGCTGCAGAGATTTATGATATCTTGCTTGCGCAGATGACTAAGATGGTTAAGGAGAAGAACCAGTTCGAACAGAGTCGCATCGTAGTTGCAGAGAAAGATAAAGGTTCCATCTGCGGCTACTATCAGGAGTGGCTCGTATTCAAGGACAAGGCACTGGTGCTCGACCGCACCCGACTGATGTATAACCTGATGGTCAACTGCCAGGACGGAAAGGCGGAAGTGAAGATGACACGCATCTACTATCTCTACGACGAAGAGCGCCAGCCCACCACCTATAAGGCAGAGGAATGGATCACCGATGAATACGGCCTAAAGAAGAACGGCAAGAAGCTCTCCCGCATCTCTGGTAAGTTCCGCCGTAAGACCATCGACCGCAAGGATTATATCTTTAACAAATTTAATTCTCTGCTCAACAAATAACTATGGGTGAGATTATCAAGAAGATACGGATGGTGATGAACATCCTCTTTATCATCGCAGCCATCTCTGGTATGGTGCTGTGGTACTACGGCGAACATGAGATAGGCAAAGTGGTTATCATCGCCGCCATCATTCTTAAGTTCGCTGAGTCTGCCCTCCGAATGATGAACGTTTTCAACAAGCCTAATGAGCAGTAAACATTTCACCGTTCTCCTCTCCCTGCTCTGTGTTCTTGCCTTGCAGGCACAGAACTTCTCTCCTATGGATGCGATGAATGGGTTTGGTATGGACGGTAACAGCCAGCCGAGTAACAACAGTTTCAACCGATTGAATAACGACACCACTCCTGAGAAAGAGATACCTATTGGTATCTATGCTTGGACCATCGACAGGAAGTTTGGCGACATCAAACCCACAACGGTTGACACCCTCCCCCATCTCTATCCCAACAGCACCCTAAACAAAGGTGTTTATGGCGAATATAACACTACGGGTAACAACTACACCGCTCGTCTCAACCGCATCGTCATCGACCGCCCGCTCACCGAGCAGTTTATGTTCACCCAGCCCTATAGCTTCGTGATGAAACATCCCGATGAGGTGCATTTCACCAATACCTTATCACCCTATACCAACGTCTCTTACGACAACTGCGGCGACAAGCAGAACGGCGAAGACCATATCGATGCTTGGTTTGCTATCAATGCAGGCAAACGCCTCGGACTGGGCTTTGACCTCAACTATGCCTACGCTCGAGGCTACTATAGCAATCAGAGTGCTTCACATTTTGGTGCCACATTCTTTGGCTCCTACCTCGGCGACCGCTATCAGATGCATGCCATGCTCTCCACTTACCATCAGAAGGTAAATGAGAATGGCGGTATTGCTGATGACAACTATATCACACACCCTGAGAGTTTCAACGACAACTACGCTGAGAATGAGATTCCTACCATACTTCAGCAAAACTGGAACCGCAACAACAACTTCCATTTTTTCCTCACACATCGTTATAACTTCGGTTTCTATCGTTGGGTAAAGCTCACCGAGGAGGAGATCAAGGCACGCGAATTTGCTGCTGCTTCAAAGAAGGAGAATGAAGCAAAGAACGATGAAGACAAGGAAGAAGATAACACCAGGAGGAAGAGAGAGTTGCCCGTCACCCCTCCCTTAGGTCGCCCTGACAATGCCAAGATTGTGGGCGAAGAACCTGTCATCAAAGACACGCTCACCACCGACACCTCGCGCATCCTCGTGGCTAACGATGCCGTCGCCGATAGTCTGTTGAGGGAAGAGGCACGCCTCGATTCTATTCAGAAAACGATGAAACGTGAGTATGTGCCAGTCACGAGTATTATCCACACCTTGGATTTCAATCGCTACGATCGCATCTACCAGGCTTATTTCACGCCAGACGACTATTATGCCAACACCTATTACCATACGCTCAGTGATGGCGGTTATCCTGGCGACTCTATCTACGACCAGACCAAAATGACGAGCGTCAAGAACACACTGGCTATCGCCCTGCTTGAAGGGTTTAACAAATATGCCAAGGCAGGACTCAAAGTGTTTGCCTCTCATGAACTTCGTAAGTTTGACATGCCACAGCTCTTTGGTGCTGATGCTCTGCCCTCTTCCATCCTTAACCGATGGAATGAGCATACGGTGAGCGTAGGTGGACAGATAATCAAGACGCAAGGCAGGACACTCCACTATTCACTGATGGCAGAGACTTGGTTGGCAGGCGAAGACCTCGGACAGCTGAAAATTGACTTCAACACCGACCTCAACTTCCCGCTCTTTGGCGACACCATCACACTTGCTGCCAAGGCCTACTTCTACCGACTGCACCCCACGTTCTATCAGCGTAACTACCACTCCAAGCATCTTTGGTGGGACAAGAGCGGACTCTCCGAGGAGACACGTACACGCATAGAAGGTCTGTTCTCTTATCGTAAGACAAAGACAATGTTGCGCGTAGCCGTCGAAGAATTGCAAAACTATACTTACTTCGGAACAAGCTATACCATCGACGGAGAGAAACGTAAGAATATGACTGCTGGCGTGCGACAGAATAAGAGCAATATCAACCTCCTCACCGCACAGCTCACGCAGCAGTTCCGTTTAGGCATCCTTAACTGGGAGAATGTCATTACCTATCAGAACAGCAGCAACAAGACAGTACTTCCTGTACCCGACCTCAATGTGTTCACCAATCTCTATCTCAAGTTCCGCATAGCCAAGGTGTTACTCTGCGAGTTGGGTGCCAGTGCCACCTATTTCACAGAGTATGAGGCACCCGAGTTCTGTCCACAGCTCAATCAGTATGCCGTACAGGAGAACAGTGCATCGTTAACAAAGATAGGCAATTATCCCATCGTCGATGCCTATGCCAATCTCCACCTCAAGCATGCTCGTTTCTTCCTCATGTTCTCACATGCCAATGCAGGTAATGGTAACAAGCGTTATTTCCTCACTCCCCACTACCCACTCAATGGCAATGTGATGTACATCGGCGTCTCCTGGAACTTCTTTAATTGAAATCCAGTTTCACGCTGATGGTTTTCAGGTCGCTACTGTCACTGGAGTTACCCACCATGAGTTGATAGTTTCCTGGCACAATACGCATGGTATTGGTCTGAGCATCCCATCCTTCGAATCGCTCGCGTGGAAAATCTATCTCTATCATCCTGCTCTCCCCTGCTTTCAGACTCACTCGCTGATAAGCACGCAGCGATTTCAGTGGGCCCTCCTTGTCAGCAATGTTACGCACATAAACCTGCACGACCTCTGTACCCTCGCGCTCTCCAGTGTTCTTCACCTCTACCCTCACCTTGTTGTTTTTATAAGTCGGCTGACCGATGGCGAAGGTGGTGTAACTCAAGCCATAGCCGAAGGGAAAGAGTGCCTCCCCCTTGAAATATCTGTAGGTGCGGTTCGCCATGCTGTATTCATCGAAGGCAGGCAACTGTGTGTCGTCTTTATAAAAGGTGATAGAGAGCTTGCCACTCGGGTTATAGTCGCCAAAGAGCACATCGGCGATGGCATGACCACCTTGTTCGCCTGCATACCATGCCTGTAGGATAGCATCACAGGTCTCCATTTTTTCGGGATAGAGCGCCACAGCCGAACCGCTACAGTTGACGAGCACCACCTTCTTTCCTGCCTCATGAAGAGCCTTCAAGATATCACGCTGAACCTGTGGCAGTTCGATACTCGTCCTGTCTCCGTTATCAAATCCAGGTTCTGTCACCTTTGCTTCCTCACGCTCGAGATTAGGAGAGATGCCACCAACAAAGACTACAGTCTCAGCATCCCTCGCCTTTTCCACAGCCTCTGCCACAGTGGTCGTTCTGTTACGCTGAAAATCCATGGCAAAGGTTGCCCCACCGTCGAGTTGCAGATAGTTCACCTCGATGTCGTAGCTCTGCCCTTCCTTCACCTTGATTTTTTCCTGTCGGTAGCGCATGCCATCAGCTTTCCATCTGTTTACCAGCGTATCACCGTTGACAACGATACGCAGCCCATCATCGTTCTTTATCACGAGATACAACTCTTCCGTTCGTTCTGCCACATAACGTCCCTTAAACTGTGCCGAGAAATGTGTGAGTTCCACTCCCGGTTCAAACACAGTGTTTCCACCATTGTCCAGCTGAACAGGTCGGTCATAATGTGTCACCACCGCAGGTTTTCCCTCCATCTCAACATTGTTCCAGTAGCTCACCTTCATACCCTTCTTACCGTCAGCACTGACCATGCGGTCGAAGATACTGTTCCCCTCCTGCATCCTTGTGATATCGCAAGCTTTGAAATAAGGCCGTTTGCCCACCTTCTCCTCGATACCTTCGAGTGCTGTTACTGTATGCGACGGCTGACCGTAATAGATGCCCCACATCATTACGGAGTCGGCAGCATTAGGTCCCATCACGATGATTTTCTCATCCCTCTTTAGGGGTAGCACCCCATTGTTTTTCAGCAACACCATCTGTTCGCGAGCCATCTCACGTGCCAGCGTTTTATGTTCCTTCGATGCCACCACACTGGCTGGTATTGAGGTCCATCCCACCAGCGAGTCAGGGTCGAAGTCTCCGAGTTCGAAGCGTCCCTTCAGCAGTCGCCTTACACTTACATCAACCTCTTTCTCAGAGATATCTCCTCGTTTCACCGCCATAGGCAGGTTCTTATAACTTCCTCCACACTCCACGTCAGTCCCGGCGAGAATCGCCTTTGCCGTAGCCTCGGCAGCATCCTTCGACACCTCATGTCTCCCTTTGCGGTGGAAGTCGCTTATCGCTCCACAGTCGCTCACTACCAATCCTTTGAATCCCCATTCATCTCTGAGAATCTGATGCAGCAGTCTGTTGCTACCGCAGCATGGTTCACCCTCAAATCGCTGATAGGCACACATCACCTGTTGCACATTGCCCTTCACAAGAGTTTTGAAAGCGGGGAGATAGGTCTCCCACAGGTCACGGGCAGAGACGTTGTTGATATCGACACTGTGTCGCGTCTTCTCTGGTCCGCTGTGTACAGCAAAGTGTTTGGCACAGGCATGCAACTTCAGATACTTTTGCGATGCGGGCAACTGTCCGTCCTTACTGAATCCCTGCAATCCTCTCACCACCATCAGTCCCATCTCTCCGTTCATAAAGGGATCTTCGCCGTAGCTCTCCTGTCCCCTTCCCCATCTCGGATCACGGAAGATGTTGATTGTAGGTGTCCATACCGACAGACACTCATAGCGGTCCACCGCCTTTCCTGTCTTTCTCAACGCCGTGTTCTTTGCTCTTACCTCATCACTCGTTGCTTCAAACACACGATAAATAAGGTCGTTGTCAAACGAACAAGCCATACCAATACACGAGGGGAACACCGTACTCAGTCCGTTGCGTCCTAATCCATGCAGCGCTTCGCTCCACCAGTTGAAAGCCGGGATGCCCAAGCGAGGGATGGCCGGTGAACCGTTCATCATCAGCTTTGTCTTCTCCTCCAGTGTCAGTCGTCCCAACAGGTCCTCCACCCTTTCGTCTATCGTCAGTGAGGGATTCTGGTAGGGATAGTTCTGAGCTTTCGCCGGGGAGATAAGTGTCACAAGCGACACACACAGTCCGAGAATACGATGATTTGTTTTCATTGTTATTTAATTAGTTTTGTAGTTATGAGATATTGTTTGTAGTATTAACGCAAAGATACAACCTTTTAACCAATGTAAGTAGCATTCTTATCCTCATTTTCTTTTCATTAGCAATTTTTCCACCTAATTGGATAGATTGTACATAGTACGTCCTCTTATATATATAAGTTTACTCTAAAAAGTCGGCAAGCCGACCTGTGATTAATATTATTCTGCTAAACCATAACTCACTTAGCTCGCCCTACTTGATTGTGTGGAAGAGGAAAACTGTTTCTGCTTGCACTTTTATACTTTTTTAGTGCAAAATGAAGGGTAATCTTGACAAAATGTTATGAATTTTAGATGGATTGGTTGTGATTAGCAATTTATTGTCAGTTAAAAACACATGATATGCAGACTTCATGATAGGGAGTAGTTTGATTATTGATACGTTATAAAAAAATGACTCGCCTGCAGTTTTTGTGGATTGCAAGCAAGTCATTTCCGTTAATTCCAATTCCTACATGTTACATAAGCGGGATATCCATGGTATGCTAGTGGTGGATTAACATATGCATCTCATTGAGCATTATTTATGAACTTTCATTCCTATGATGTAATACTCCTTGACGTCTGTCAGCAAGCTTGAGGTCATATCATCAGTGAGAATATCATCGCCACAGAAGCGGTACCTCTGTATTTCCTCATCATACCAATAGGTTCCGCACATGGCGAGAGGGATAAATTTGTCTAGAACAATCTCGTTAACAAGGAATTGACGGAATCCATAGTTATTGTACTCCTCTCCCATGTTAGGATCTGTCTGAGCTTCAAACATCAGTGGCATGGTAAATGTACCTCTCTCTGTCACATAGAATTGCATTATGCGTACAAGCTGATTATCGGAGGGAATGAATCCCACACGCAATTTCTCACAAAGACTGAGTATTCCATTCTCTTCATCATATATCATCCCGGATTGGCGCATTTGTTGCACATAGTCCTTATCATCTGTTGCCAGCATATCGCGGTTACTGAACTGAATAGAGAACTCAAAATCATTTTTTACTAGCAGACCATTTTTATAATGCTGTATTACAGGTTCTATCCAGTAGGTATCATCCTTTAGTGAGGTAACATCAAAGGCGAATGACTTGTAGCCTTTGGCTTCCAACAGCAGTTTATAATCTTCCGATGTAGATGGAACATTCTTGATTGCAAATGTCTGTGCATTGGCAATGACTGTGACTGCAAAGAATAATGCAGAAAATAATAGTCGTTTCATGTCTGTACATCATTTTTTTGTGTGCATTCCTTAAATCCTAACTTTATTTTTCATCAGGATTCAAGGATTCTTGTTGCAAGTTTACTTCACCACCACACGTGGACGATAATCAAACAGTTTCTGATTCTTGCGAAGCTGGCTCACCTCCAAGTTTGGAATTACTTCCCCTTCCCAGTCTGCTCCCCACATCTCAAACGGTTCTCCTTCGGGAGAGATATAGGTGAATGTCCCTACATTGAGTGGAAGAGGTTCGAACATTAATACGATTGCGAAATAATCACCGGAATAGCCTTCTACCCAGAACAAGTCATTGTTAGGATACCCCATTACACCCTTGCACTTATACTGATGTCCACGTTCGTCCAAAAGCACTGTGTTGCCACCGCGTCCGTAATACTCACGAAGCCAGTTCTGCTCAGTGGCAATAGCGAGAAAGGTAGTCTCGGGCGTGCGCCAAAGTGCCATTGTCTTCTCCTTGACAGGCTTGATGGTGTGGGCATCATTATACACTGCCCATGAATCATGCTTGTTTTTGTTGTAATTCTCTGCATCCTTAACCTTATGTGCAAGGTGTATGTTTGGGGAGGAATCATAATCCGGCAACTTCTCTTCCGCTATCATTGACGCTTGCTGCTGTACGTCCGTACCGCGCATATACCAGTTTGGAACACCATATATGGCAAGATCCTTTGCATTTTCTGGAAGACGAGGGAATACAATCTGAAGGTCGAGGACTGTGCCTTCCTTTCCTTTCACGGCGAACACCTTGTTGTAACAACGCTCAGGAATAGTAGATTGTGCCTGATAGATAATGCCGGTTTCCTTGTCAAGGATCGTTGTCTCGGCATTGCCAAGCCACAGGTTTGTCACAACGTCAGCCTTCATCATGAAATAACAATGAAGTACGGTTTTCTTGCCCTCGTCTGTCAATGTCCATTTCATTGGCATGAAAGGAATTGCCATATTTGCCTTACCATAAATGGACTCTACATCTTCAACCACAGGCACTTTGTCAATGATACCTATGTTCTCGTGCCAAGAGTTATTCTCCGTGCTTGGCCATTCTATGGTTTTCAAACCTGTTTTCTCGTCAGTTGATGAATTTGGCAATCCAGTATAGAGCACGAAACTATTTGCCCTTACTGTTATGTCTTTTTTCTTCTGTGCCTGGGAGGCAATACATACGAATGCCACGAGGCTAAGGATTAATGCTTTTTTCATATTTTCTTGGATTTTTGATTGATGCTTGTATTTGCAAGTTTATCGCGATATTCTCTAAAACCGTCTGATGACACTTCTGCATCGAGCGGTGAATGTGTGCTGTATAGCAGTATCTTGTTCCGCACACGTTCTGCTATCCACAGGTACTTTAACCCCTTTCGCATATCTTTCAGACAGAAGAAGAACTGCTGGTGCGAATAGTTTAGCAGATAACCTGGCATCTTATCGTCATACCAGCAAGCAGCTTGCAATAGTCTGCGGAAGAGATCTAACTCTTCATTATCAGGAAAGACGTATGCTGTACTTACAACGTCAGAATCGTCTTTGCCAATGGCACATGAAAGCGAATCGCATTTGATGTGATGATAATTTGCTATCTTAACGATGAACTCCTCCATACGACTTGGTGACTGATAGTTGTCCACTGTGTCATTTATGGCGTTTGATGCGCGATGCAGGTTCTCATCTATATATTCGGAATCGTCTTGTACGATTATTGTTTCTTGATGCGAAGCTTCCTGAGGTTTGTTCTCATCAGTAACTTTTGCAATGATATTATTTATATTGCTATTATGTATCGTTAGTCCGGTGTTTGTTCCATCAGTTTGTTCCTTCGATGGGGATTCGTTTGAAACAGCATTGTTGCTAACCATTC
>JAHAZN010000076.1 GCA_018385335.1 Prevotella sp. | reverse complement strand
GTGTAGTGAGGGGGAAAACATGTTGAAGAAATTTGAATCCAGATTGAATGCTGATGAGTTTGATTGTGCAGCTTCTTATATCTATGATGGTGACAATCCAACCTTTACTTTTTTCGTAGATGAGATTCTGAAGAAGAATGAGAATTTGTTAGTAGAGGTTGATGATTCTAATAATGAGAAAGTAAATGGGGAAGAGGTTGTTATTGCAAAGTTCCGCCTAAAAAACTCAAATAGCAAGGTTGATAATTTCTTTGAGAATCTTGGCTATCATGTAGAAAATGGTTGCTTTACTGATACCATTAGATTAAGAGAAACTAACGAAGGGAAGAAGTTGTCGTTTAGATGGGGCGTGAGAAATACCGATGAGGGTATTCTAAGAGTAGCCAAATTTATTAGTAGCGACAATGGCGTAAGTAGCATTACTATGAACATTAAAAGCGGTGGTTCAAGAAAGATAGAAACAGGTGATGAAACTATCGTTGATACCCATGAAGGAAAGAAACTACGTTGCTACGTTGTTGATGATCAGGGAAAAATTCGTGAAGGCTCCATTCCAAATACTCAAATAGAGTTGAAGAATAAGAGTTATTCTACTCTGGGAATATTCGATTCAATGGGTGTACTCACTGCAGTGATAGTTCTGGTGATAGTAGTCCTTGTATTTGGTGGCATATCTACATTCGCTAGTGCCTTCATGTCTATTCCAGTAGGCGGTATCTTTCTTCTTGTAGGTTCTATTTTAGGACTTATTTACTGCGCATATCAGTTGCTGGAGAAAGTACTTTTTGAACTGTTTATTATAAATCTTCCATATTAGTAAAAAGTAAACGAACGTTAGAACATTTCGATTTCAGCCCGGAGTGTTGTATTGTATGAGAAAAAATGCTAACTTTGTAACAAAGGAAGCAAATTCTTGCTTTCATCCCTGTAACGAATTCGCCAAATTCTGAAGACCACGGTCTTGTAACAAGGGTAGATGAAGGACAATGCAGCCTCCGTTTTTTGCGCTCATACCCTTCTGCTCTAGAATTACAGATTCGCCTCTTTGGTGAATTTATCATACTACAAGTGACAATTACCTATGCATTTATTTGGCAGTTTCAAATGAGTTCTGTATTTTTGCAACAAACAAAAACGAATTGTCTATGATGATAACCATTGCTAATCCAATATACGATGCCGTGTTCAAATACCTCATGGAGGATGAACGTGTAGCCAAGACATTGCTCTCGGCTCTTCTACAGCGTGAAGTGGTTGAGGTAGAGGTGCGTAAGCATGAATATACTAATGGGAGTAGGGATAAAATCTCAATGTTCAGAATAGATTTTGGCGCAAAGGTGCGACAAGATGACGGAACATTGAAATTAATTCTTATCGAACTGCAGAAGACATGGCTGGAAACAGAAACACTGCGTTTCCGTCAGTATCTGGGAACACAATATGCTAATCCTGACAATATACTGAAGGATAATAATCCTATGGGATATGGCATTCCAATGGTAACAGTTTATTTGTTAGGTCATCGTGTAGGCGATATAGAAGAACCTGTACTTTATGTTAACCATAAAGCCTATGATTATGACGGGAAAGAAGTAACAAAAGGTGTTCCAGATCCTTTTGTTGATAGTTTGGTTCATGACAGTATAATTGTTCAGATTCCATTACTTCGTGGTCAGATAAACAATCGGTTGGAAGAAATACTAAGTGTGTTTGACCAGACTCATAAGGACAAAAAAAACCGACAGGTAATAAACATTGACGAAGATCTCTATGCTGGAGATGAGGACATGAATCGTATTATTCATCGATTACTTTCCGCCGCCTCTGATGCAAAACTTCGTCAGGACATGAATGTAGAGGATGAGTATTTTACTGCGATAGAAAACCGTGATACGGCAATTATGAAACGCGATCAGATAATCGCCGAACATGATGCTCAGATTGCCGAGCAGGGCGCTCAGATTGCCGAGCAGGGCGCTCAGATTGCCGAGCAGGGCGCTCAGATTGCCGAGCAGGGTGTAATGTTAAAGACAACCATTCAAATGTTGGTTTCTGCTGGTTTGAGCATAGAGATGATAGCTGTAAATATGAATATTACCGCTGATGAGGTAAGGAAAATTGCCCAAATGTAGTAGATTTTATTACGGTTGAATGAACAATTGTTTTTTATGAACCATTATGAACTTGTGTGGTTCATAAATGTATATTAATTTTGTCACCAGAATAGGGATTCAGATGTGAAAAGGAACCTATATTGGTGACTTTTTTGCTATAGTCTAAGTGTTCTGTAAACGAATGTTAAAACAGTGCAATTTCCACACTCGGAGTGTTGCATCGTATGAGAAAAAATGCTAACTTTTTAGCAAAGGAAGCAAATTCTCGCTTTCATCCCTGTAACGAATTCGCCAAATTCAAGAGGTCTATGTCCTCACAAGGGTAGATGAAGGACAATGCAGCCTCCGTTGTAAAGATGCGACCATAGTGAGGTTGTGCGCTTTATCGGAAAGTACTCTATTACTTAAGATGGAGAAGAAGTTGGTACACAAGATGTAATATCCAGCTATGAAGAAAGGTTTTGATGTGGATTAATCTAATCTAATAAATACAAATATGGAAAAGAAAACATGTCCTTACTGTGGCGAGGAGATAATGGCTACAGCAAAAAAGTGTAAGCATTGTGGTGAATGGCTGGAGGCAGAACCTGTTGAATCAGAGCAGACTGTGCCTCAAACTGCTACGATTCAGTCTCAACCGGTAGTTGAAGAGCCAGAAGCAGAATCAGAACCTGTAATGTCGGAGGAAGACAAGAAGTACTATGATAGAGGTTTTATTCCGTTCTACAGTGAGCGAATTTGGAAACTCTATCGTTTCACAAGTAGCGGTTCTGTGTCAAGAGGCGAATACTGGAAGTTTGCATTGATTACAGGAATAGTGATGTATTTCACAGTGAATTTGTTCTCACTGGCTCTTAACATCCTGTCTCTGTCTGGTCTTGGTGTTGATTACCTCACATCGCGTTGGATATACATGATTTTTCTTATTGTAGCATGCATTGGCGTAACGATAACATGTACCTGTATGGTTATCCGTCGTCTGCATGATACAGGTAAGAGCGGATGGTTGTCAATTCTTGGTTTTATTCCTCTTGTTAATATCATTCTTCTCGTATTCCTGTGTCAGAAAGGTAAAGCTGTTGATCCAAAGGCAAAAGCAAAGGCGAAGGATTATATCTTGCTCATAGGTTTGTTTATAGTGTCGATATTTATATATATGGTGAACATAGGAATAACAATGCAAGACCCTGATTTCACTAATGACATAGAAAATGTTTCTTCCGGTGATGTCTCTGACTCTGAAGCATTGGAAACGATAGATAACGATACCTACCTGGAAATACCAGATGAAGATGCACATGGATTAGATGCCTACGATGATATAAGTGATTGTAAAGGCTTTTATTATATATACTTTGAGAGCTTTGCAGATAATGACGAACCTATGGGACACTTTTCTATAAAGAATGTTGATGGTAAAGTTGTTCCTGTAGAGTCTGAAATCTATCGCTCTGGGTATCAAATAACCAAAGTTGGTTACAAAAACGGATTACTTCGTATAGTATGGATAGATGAGTCAACAAATGAAAATAAAACGGCTTTCATGGATTTGGCTCATACAGAAGTAGGTAATTACAAAGGCTATGTATATGAGGAAGGGAGTAGAAAACCGTACCCTGTTCAGGTTATAAGAGAACGACTTAATATATAATTTTTATGTAAAATAGAAGTATTGTTGGACTTCTTACAATAATATAAATATGGCTGAAACAAAAACATGTCCTTACTGTGGCGAGGAAATCCTCGCCACAGCAAAGAAATGCAAGCATTGTGGTGAATGGTTGGATAAGTCGGCAAAGCCTACGGGCATAGCATCAGCTACAGCACGCCAGGCTTCAACAACAACGACATCTCCCGAACCACCAAAAGCAAAAAAAGACGAGATTACAGCAAATGATGTCGCTGCAGGTTGCGCTGTTGGTGGAGGAATGATAATTCTCTATTGGGGAATAATTATTGGTGTCATACTGTTCATTCTCCATGTTACCGTTCCATCAAGAGAGAGAATGATCAACTGTGTGCTGGAAGAGTCTGTCAGTCTGGTACAAGATCAGGCAGACGACATCTCGTCCCTCTTTGGTGAAGATGCAAATCTGCTGACAAACCTTCTTGCAAATACTGATGCAGCTAAACAAGGCATTATGGAAAACATCCTTAAATACAACCATATAGAAGTGGAGGAGGGACTATTTTGGACAAATGCCTATCTGCACAATTCAAAATATGGAGCCGAAGGTGAACATGTAGGATTCGGTATTCTCGGTATAACAATACCAATCGTACTATGGGAAGACCTGCAACTCATGGACAATGAAACAAGCAAATCAGTAGATGAAACTGTTGATTCTATAGAAAAGGCAGTTGACGAAGTTGTGGACGAAATCGTCGATGAGGACGATGACGAACTTCCTGACGATGACGATTATTAATACCTGTCTATTTATCTATTTCTCCTCTTCTGTGAATTTATAATGCAACGATTGGCAATTATCTATACATTTATTTGGCAGTTTCAAATGAATTCTGTAATTTTACAGCAAACAAAAACGAACTGTCTATGATGATAACCATTGCTAATCCAACGTGAGTTCGACATAAGAAAAGTGTTAAAAAAGTTGTGGAAATGGAATATTTTTAGTAACTTTATAGGTGATAATCAAAGAGTTACGAACAAATACCCATTCCCATGACGACTGCAAATTTAATAGAAATTTTCTGTATTCTCGACGAATTCTGCAAATTTATGACTGTCTCGGCCTCTTCACCACCGACGGTATGTCGTCGTTCACTGGCAACGAGGAGAAAGGTAGCATCATCTGTGCATATATTTCAATCTTGCCGGTAAGAGAGTCAATCCCGACACCTGCAAAGGAATCGTGGTAAAAGATGGCAAGAAGGTACGTCTCTAAGACCTATCATCAATAAAATCAATGAACCTGCATAAAATTTTTATGCAGGTTTTTTATTTTTCTCATTACTTTTCATTAGCTTTGCAGTATAGAATAAACAAATGAGAAAAAGAATTACAATACTCACGGCCCTATTGCTGTTGGTGGTGCTGACGGCACACAGCAAAGCAAAATATGTCTTCTATTTCATCGGTGATGGAATGGGTGTCAACCAAGTGAATGCTGCTGAGACCTATCTCGGTGCGCTCAATCAGACGATAGGAATCCAGCCCCTCTGCTTCCCCTCCTTCCCCTATGCAGCCATAGTGAATACCCAGAGTGCTACGAATGGTGTGACTGATTCGGCTGCCGGTGGAACAGCGCTGGCTACCGGTCACAAGACCAAGAATGGGGTGCTGGGGATGCTTAAAGACCAGAAAACAGCAGTGAGCAGTATTGCCGACTGGGCGCGCGAGGCGGGAGCAGCGGTGGGTATCGCCACCAGTGTGAGTGTCGATCATGCTACGCCGGCAGCCTTCTATGCGCATGTGAAAGACAGAAAGGACTATGCCACCATCGCCCGTCAGCTCATAGAACGTGGCAACGATTTCTATGCTGGCGCTGACTTCCTCGATACTAAAGCCAAGGAAGGTGAAACGACCGACATCTACGGACAGGCAAAAGCCCAGGGTTATACCATCGCTCGTGGCTACCGTGACTACCAGAAGAAGGCAAAGAAAGCAGAGAAGATGATTCTCCTTCAGACGGCGGAGGCTTCGAAACGTGATAAATACAGCATCCCCTATGCCATCGACCGCACGAAAGACGATATGACACTCACCGATATCACCCGTGCCGCTATCCGGTTCCTCACAAGCAAACAGCAGGAGAAGGATGGATTCTTCCTTATGGTAGAGGGAGGAAAGATTGATTGGGCCTGTCATGCCAACGATATGAGTTTCATCCCCGAAGTCATCGATATGGACAATGCAGTGAAGGTGGCTTATGAGTTTTATCAGCAACATCCCGATGAGACACTCATCGTGGTGACAGCCGACCATGAGACGGGAGGACTGGCGCTGGGACGAAGGGGCTATGAGCTCCATCTCGACGTGGTGGCAAGTCAACATATCTCTTTTGAGAAAGCAGGGAAGGAGTTGCATGCACTCTATAAGAAACATGGTGAGAACTACGACTGGAACGTGGTGAAAAATTTCCTCACTGAACATTTTGGATTGTGGACCACCGTCAAGCTCTCTGACGAACAGACGAAGAGGGTGGAGCAGGCCTTTCAACATATCCTTGAAGGGAAGGGAAAGGATGTCAAGACGCTCTATCAGAGAGACAACGAGTTGGCTGCAACGGTGAGGAAAATTCTCGCTGAACAGGCCAACGTAGGCTGGAGTACCTACGACCATAGCAACGGCTATGTGCCCTGTTTCGCTATCGGCGAGGGTGCCGAACTGTTGACAGGAAGAATTGACAATACCGAGATTCCCCAACGTATGGCCAAGGCTGCTGGATGGGTAAAGTGATAGACATTTTTTTTTCTAATTTCTAAATAATCTACAATAATGAAAGAACTTAAAGGAACAAAGACCGAGAAGAACCTCATGGAGGCTTTCGCAGGTGAATCACAGGCTCGTAACAAGTACAGCTATTTTGCTTCTAAGGCAAAGAAAGAGGGTTATGTGCAGATTGCTGCTCTCTTTGAAGAGACTGCTAACAACGAGAAGGAGCATGCCAAACTCTGGTTCAAATATCTTGAGGGTGGTGCAGTGAAAGATACTGTCTCTAACCTGAAGGCAGCTGCCGATGGTGAGAACTATGAGTGGACAGATATGTACGACCGTATGGCTCAGGAGGCTGAAGAAGAGGGTTTCACAGAGATCGCTGCCAAGATGCGTGGTGTGGCTGCTATCGAGCGTCATCACGAGGAGCGTTATCGCAAACTCCTTGCCAACATCGAGCAGGGTATCGTGTTCTCGCGTGAGGGTGATACCATCTGGCAGTGCCGCAACTGCGGTCATATCGTGGTAGGCAAGCAGGCTCCCGAGGAGTGCCCCGTTTGCAACCATGCCCGCAGCTATTTTGAAATCAAGGCTGAGAACTACTAATCCTCCCTCCTAACAATGTTAGGATACCTCTAAGGAGGCGCTACACTCATCCGATATTTCGAGCGAAAAGGTCGTGTCATTATAGGCCTTTGAACGCTCGAAATATCGTTTTTTTTTGTTGATTAGTTGCGAGAATAATGGAAATAGTGTAACTTTGCAACGCTAATCAACCGGAATCAATGCAAATGGTAGGTGTGGATTTGGTTTGATAGAAGGGATGCTTTTATCATAGTGTCCTAAGGCAGACGAAAATGCCTTCTTAATGAGATCATCTGAAAAAAGTAATTGGTGTATGAAGAAAAGAAGATTGGCAACACTCTTGGTTGCTTTGCTGACGACAGTAGTTGTATTTGGACAAGATAGCTATATCGTAAAGACGAATAACAAAAATGTGATAAGACTGCAGGGCGATGGTCTCCAAAGAGCGATGACCGACGATGCAGCCAATAATTTCGTGGTGAGCAATTTCAAATTTCATAGTCTGTGTGATTGGGAGCCAGGAATGAAATTCATGGTTATTCCAGATAAATATGACTTGGTGATTAACACCTTTGTCAATAACACCACCAACAAGGAGGAAACCAACGTATCACTCATGCATCACATCATGGAATATCGTGGCCACTCTGTGATGCCCGATGGAAGGCACCGTATCGACTTTTTCTGCACAACCAACAACACCGATTACTATTATCTTGTGCCCTCGGGGACCTTCGATGCCTACTGCGACAATACGCTCGGTATCCCAACCTTGGCTTACCTGGGTGACGTGGATATCGCCAAAGAGAAACTCATGGGTATGACCCTCTATGCCAAAACGACGAAGTTTAGGGTAGATACGGATCTGAATAGCGATGGCTATGAGAATGTGAATGTGGAGAAAGGCACCCCATTGAAGGTTGTTTCGGTCGGCGTCGGAACACGCAGCTTCCCTGTAAAGATTGTTTTGGAAGATGTCAATGGAAAGCAGTTTTATCAGAATGTCGCCATCAGTCGTACCAACAGCGGACTGCGACAGGCTGAGCTGATGCGTATCTATAATCGTAACACCTTCCAGGGAGCTTTCAGAATGGTTGATTCATTGGATGTGGTGACGGTGCAGCTCAATAAGATGGTGGATAAGGAGGTTTATACACGCTATCGTACGACGATGCGTAACAGTAGGAATGAGTTGGTGAAGATAGCACGTCTCTCAACATTTAAGATAAGAGGGGTGCGCCCCAACTATGCCACGGGCTATGTTAGGCTCACCCTGTTCTCTACGAAGACAGCGGAGACCTTTGTCAAGGATGTTACGCTCGACAAGACCAGTTCTACGGGTATTGCTGATGGCTATCATAATGATTACTATTCAAATATCTTTGTTGAGGGTAACCCATGGACCGACAATAATGTGCCACAGGCACACCGCACATATATACTGCAGGGAAAAGTGATGCGGGGATTCACCGAGGAGGAGGTGAAGCTGGCATTGGGTGAACCTCAACAGATCATTGATGTGAATAGCAGCACGAGAGATTGGGTGTATGGTGTTGACAAGGTGGTGCGTATCAGTAATAAACGTGTAGTAGAGGTGAAGAGTTATTAGTCGGCAGGGGAAAAAAAACGGGACTGTCATCAGTCCCTTACATGCGTGCCTGATGCAGCCTTTTGCTGCAACAGGTTTTTCTTCATCTGCGCCCCTCGTGATATCCTGTTCTCTTTTTCCTATTATTTTTCTATGCTTAGGGGGCGTCTTGTTACCCTTAAAACTCTCTTTCTGTCTAAAGACCTATTGACTTGTCTATCCTTTCAATCTTTCTTACCTTTTGAGGTTACCTATTGACTTGTCTATCCTTTCAATCTTTCTTACCTTTGAGGTTACCTATTGACTTGTCTATCCTTCAATCTTTTTTACCTTTGAGGTTTACCTACTGAACTATTTTACTTTTTACCTTTTGACGATGCAAAGGTACGATTGTTTGCGCACACAACAATGAAGGATTACAAGTTTTTTTTATCTTTCTGCATTGTTTTTGATATAAATCAAGTGTTTGTGTTCGCACACAGATTATTTTTCTTGTGTTGCCCTCATTTCCATTTCCACGAGGTTGGTGAGTTCTTCAAACTGTGGGATGGAGAGTTGCTCGGGGCGTTTGGTCATCAGTGGGTGTTGGAAGAAGGGGTCGGAAGATGGTTTGTTGCCAAAGAGCTGTCTTAAACTCACCCGCAGCATCTTACGACGTTGGTTGAACACCGTCTTCACCACACGCTTGAAGAGCACCTCGTCGCAGTTGAGTTGCGTAGTGTTGTTTCTCGTCATGCGTATCACTGCGCTCTTCACCTTGGGTGGCGGGTTAAACACATGCTCATCAACGGTGAAGAGATACTCCACATCATACCATGCCTGGGTGAGTACACTGAGGATACCATAGGCCTTGGTGCCAGGTTGTGAGGCAATGCGCTGTGCCACCTCGCGCTGGATCATTCCCGTGCAGCAGGGGATGAGGTCGCGGTTGTCAATCATCTTGAAGAAGATCTGTGAAGAGATGTCATAGGGGTAGTTGCCCGTGAGCACGAAGGGCTGTCCATCGAATACCGTGTGGAGGTCCATCTTCAGGAAATCATCTGCGATAATCTGTGAGGAGAGTGCAGGGAAATGGTTATGCAGATATGCTACCGACTCATCATCAATCTCCACCACTTTCACTGGTCGTTCCTTCACGGTGAGGTATTGTGTGAGCACCCCCATACCCGGGCCTACTTCGAGCACGGGGAGATGGGGGCACGCATCCACAGTGTCAGCTATCCTACTGGCTATGGAGAGGTCGGTGAGGAAATGCTGACCCAGGTTTTTCTTCGGTCTTACTTTTCTTATCATGTCTTCGGTTGATTGCCATCTGCTCAGTTGTTGCTGATGGCTTCCATGATTTTTGCTTCGAGTTCTTCGCAGAGTTCGGGGTTGTCCTTGAGCAATGCTTTGGTTGCATCACGTCCCTGAGCCAGTTTGGAACCCTCGTAAGAGAACCAGCTACCGCTCTTCTGGATGATGCCATACTCTACGCCAAGGTCAACGATCTCACCTATCTTAGAGATGCCCTCGCCGAAGGTTATCTCAAACTCAGCTTTCTTAAATGGAGGCGCCACCTTGTTTTTCACCACCTTCACTCTCACCTGGTTGCCTATCACGTTGTCGCCGTCCTTGATGCTTGTCACGCGACGGATGTCGAGGCGCACGCTGGAGTAGAACTTCAGGGCATTACCTCCGGTGGTTGTCTCGGGGTTGCCGAACATGATACCTATTTTTTCGCGAAGCTGGTTGATGAAGATACATGTGGTCTTGGTCTTACTGATGCTTGCGGTGAGTTTGCGCAGCGCCTGACTCATCAGTCGTGCCTGCAGTCCCACCTTGTTGTCGCCCATATCGCCTTCTATCTCAGCCTTAGGGGTGAGGGCTGCCACCGAATCGACCACTAAGATGTCGATAGCCGACGAGCGTATGAGCTGGTCTGCAATCTCCAGTGCCTGCTCACCAGTGTCGGGTTGTGAGATCCAGAGGTTGTCAACATCCACGCCCAGTTTCTCTGCATAGAAACGGTCGAAGGCATGCTCTGCATCGATGAAGGCAGCGATACCTCCTGCCTTCTGTGCTTCAGCGATGGCATGGATGGCCAGGGTGGTCTTTCCTGAGGACTCAGGACCATAGATCTCTATGATACGTCCTTTGGGATAACCTCCTACACCAAGGGCTGCATTGAGTGAGATGCTTCCTGTGGGAATCACCTCCACGTTGTCGATATGTTCATCGCCCAACTTCATGATGGAGCCTTTGCCATAGTCTTTCTCTATTTTCGACATGGCAGCCTGGAGCGCTTTCAGCTTATCCTCCATCGTACTGCCTTCATTGATTTCCAATTCTTTTTTCGCCATAGCGTGCAAATTATTTTGTGAGTTAATTCTTCTTTATAGTACATACAACATAAGGTATGGATAGCACCTCCTATGCCTGTTGTCTGATGGCTGTCTTAGAGTTCAAGATCGCCGTCGAATACCTCATGCCAAGGCAGTCCTTGCTTGTTGAGCTGCTCCATGAAAGGATCTGGGTCAAACTCTTCAACGTTCCATACGCCGGGTTTCTTCCATAATCCCTTGAAGAACATCATCGCACCTATCATTGCCGGTACGCCCGTGGTGTAGCTCACACCCTGCATACCCGTCTCTTTGTAAGCCTCCTGGTGCTTGCAGTTGTTATACACATAGTAGGTACGCTCCTTACCATCTTTCACACCTCTGATGCGACATCCGATAGAGGTCTCGCCATCGTAGTTCTCTCCGAGGTCCTGAGGGTTAGGTAGTACAGCTTTGAGGAACTGTAGCGGTACAATCTTCACCTTTGCTGTCTCTCCAGAGCCGTCGGCCAGGGGCGCCTCATACTCCATCTCATCGATGCGGCTCATGCCGATGTTCTGAATCACGTCGAGGTAGGTGAGATACTGCTGTCCGAAGGTCATCCAGAAACGTGCCAGTTTGATGCTGGGATAGTTCTTCACCAAGCTCTCCAGCTCCTCATGGTGCATCAGGTAGCTTTCGCGAGGTCCGATGTTGGGGTAGGTGAGTGCCTTGTGCACCGACAGAGGTTCAGTCTCTATCCATTGTCCATCCTGATAGTAGAGTCCCTTCTGGGTAATCTCTCTGATATTGATCTCTGGATTGAAGTTGGTAGCAAAAGCCTTATGATGGTTACCTGCGTTGCAGTCAACGATGTCTAAGGTGTGTATTTCATCGAAATGATGTTTGGCAGCATAGGCAGTATAGATGCCGCTCACGCCGGGGTCGAATCCGCATCCGAGGATGGCACAGAGGCCAGCCTGCTCAAATCTCTCCTTATAGGCCCACTGCCATGAGTATTCAAAATGCGCCTCGTCCTTAGGCTCATAGTTGGCTGTATCGAGGTAGTTGCATCCGCAGGCCAAGCAAGCCTCCATGATAGTGAGGTCTTGATAGGGCAGGGCGAGGTTGATGACCAGTTCAGGCTGATAGTCGTTGAAGAGTGCCTTGAGTTGCTCCACCTCGTCGGCATCTACCTGTGCCGTCTTGATATCCATGGTGAGACCGGCACGATGGATAGCGTCCACTATCTGGTCGCATTTCTCCTTGCGTCGGCTTGCAATCATAAAGTCGGTAAACACATCAGCGTTCTGTGCTATCTTGAACGCGGCCACCGTAGCAACGCCACCGGCGCCAATCATTAGTACTTTTCCCATTTATTTATTTGTTATTAAGATGAGTGAATATTCTTTGCTATCTCTTCGCCAGTGATGCCCATGGCATTCATCAGCGAATATCCTAGAATCTCCTGTTTGAAGTTGCCTCCCGGCATGGGCTGCATGGCAAACACGGTGATGTTCTTCTCGCTTTCCACCTTCCTCAGCAGTGTTCTGATGCTGTCATACATCCCCTCGTCGGCCACCACCATCACGCGCTTCACACTGTCTTGTGCGCATGAGAGTTGCAATAGGTCGAGCAAGAAGTCGCCCTTGCTCACCATCTCTTCCACGGGGAGAGCGTTGATGACAAACTCACCGAGGTGATCGCTGAAGGCTTTGCCGTTGAGCTCCTCATCGAGGCTGGCAGGCACGAAATTGTTGAGTCTCTGTCTGTCTTTCTCATATACCAGCACCACCTGGGTGTTGCTGGCGCCTTCTCTCAGTCCTCCATCCAGGGCGATGCAGTCTATCCAGCGAGCCATGTCGGCCGGTGGAATCTGCCGACCCAGCATACGTTCGAAGTTGACAATCAAGTTGAATGCTACCTTATCTATATAGGCAGCATCAACGATTATCACGTTCTCACTTGTCAGTCCTTCGTTCATCTGTAAGTTCATAGATGCAAATTTAGACAATATTTTTGAGAGAACTGATTTTTTACAATGAAAAATCAAAATCAAAGGGCTAAAAATCAAATAGTGATGTTGAGGCAAATAAAAAACTTGTTATCTTTGCATCGACTTAAAACAACATAAGACGACATGAACAAAAGTATATTGGACAATCGTGCTGCTTTGAAGGCAGAGATAGATAAGATTGCAGAGGTGGCTGGTTATCTGTGGCAGAATGGCTGGGCAGAGCGTAATGGCGGTAATATCACTGTCAATGTTACCCATCTCATCGATGATGATGTGCGTGCTCTTCCTGCTATCAGCGAGGTGAAGCAGATTGGTGTGACCCTGCCTGCTCTCAAGGGCTGTTATTTCTACTGCAAGGGAACGGGGAAGCGTATGCGCGACCTGGCTCGCTGGCCGATGGCTAATGGTAGTATCATCCGCATCCTCGATGATTGTGCAAGTTATGTGATTATTGCTGATGAGGCTGTGATGCCCACGAGTGAGCTCCCCTCTCATCTCACCGTTCATGCACATCTGATAGAGACAGGCTCCCCCTATAAGGCCACAGTACACACACATCCCATTGAGTTGGTGGCGATGAGTCACAACCCTGCCTTCCTTGGCAAGGATGTGCTCACACGCATCTTATGGTCGATGATTCCTGAGACCAAGGCTTTCTGTCCGCTCGGTCTGGGCATCGTGCCCTACACTCTCCCTGGCTCCAATGAGTTGGCTGATGCTACCTTGCGTGAGTTGGAAGATTATGATGTGGTGATGTGGGAGAAGCATGGCGTGTTTGCCAAGGGATTGGATGTCATGGATGCTTTCGACCAGATTGATGTGCTCTCCAAAAGTGCCAAGATTTATATCAATGCTAAGTGTATGGGTTATGAGCCCGAGGGTATGAGCACTGAGCAGATGGCGGAGATGACCAAGGCATTTAATCTCCCCAGATAATAAGCGAAACAAAAACAACTACTGACTACATATATGATCATTATTACTTACTATTTATGGTAAAAAAGCAACCGCTGCGCTGTGAAGCGCGGCGGTTTTTTTAGTCAGCCATTATCGTTAGTCATCCATAAAGTAGTCAATCATAAAACACACCCCCTACTCAATACCTTGTTTCTGTACATCTATAGGTGTATGCAACTACGTTTTAGGTGCACGCTTGTTCACCTGTGAGTGTACTTCGTTTCATCTGCAGGCGAACTGGTTTGACGGTGATGAATAGCAGTCAATGTCCTATTCAGACAATAAAAATGTGCCAGGGGGGATGAACTCCCCTGGCACAGCTATGAGGTAATAAATCGGTTTTCTGTCTTACCCTATCAGCTGCGGCAAGAAGCTCGAGACGATGAGGATAAGGATGCCGATGATGAGTACGGCGATGGTGGTTGAGGAACAGCCCTTCCACTCCTTGAGGATGATGCCCCACACGTTGGAGAACACCACATTGAGTGCCATCAGGATGCAGAAGGAGAGGGTCATCAGCGTGGGAGACTCAGTGAGGAATCCCTTGCCAAGGCTCAAACCAAAGAACTGGCTGTACCACAGGGCACCGGCGAGGAGGCAGAAAAGCAGGTTATTGGCCCACACACCACCTTTCTTATAGTCGCCCCAGGTCTTGTTCTTGCTGTTCTGATTGAAGCAGTAGATGGCGTTGGTCACAAATCCGCCAAGGGTGACAAGGAGTGTAGCAGGTAAGGTCTTGTACATGTCGGGCGTAAGGTCGCCGAAATGAATTCCTTTTCCAAACTCCAGTCCCACGTTGAAACAGCCACTCATGAATCCGGCGAGCAGCGCGATGGTCAGTCCTTTAGGGAAGTTGAAATCCTTCACTGCCGCCTTCTTCTCTTCTTCGGAGAGTGATGACGACTTCATTGCTCCTGCCACACCAATCACTCCAATACCCACGAGGGTGACCACCACACCCATGATCACCGCAAAGGTGAGCGAGGAGAGTGCGTCGAGTTCGGGGAAGAAGATGTTGAGTAGCACTGGTCCCATGATGGTGCCTAGTCCGGCGCAGGTACCGAGGGCAATAGACTGTCCCAGGGCAACACCGAGGTAGCGCATGGAGAGACCGAAGGTGAGTCCACCCACACCCCAGAGCACACCGAAGAGGATGGTCATGAGGATGTTAAAGGAGTTGTCACCGGTGAATAGTTCACAGAGAGAGTGGCCTGCCGGCACAGCCAGCAGGGCTCCCAGGAGTGGTAAGAGCAGCCAGGCGAACACCCCCTGTACGATCCAGTAGCTCTCCCACGACCAATCCTTGATTTTGTTGATAGGTACGTAGCAGCTCGACTGGCAGAAGGCGCCGACGGCTATGATAAGTAATCCGATGAGGATGTCCATGATGTCAACAGCTTAGGCACGCTTTGAAATGACCTGCTCGACATAACGGTCGATGTCGGCAATGAACTCCTGTCCCACGGGTACGTTGTTGCGCACACAGAACTCGTCGTAAACAGCCTGCCAAGGCATGGCTTTCTGCTCTTCGATGATGGCCAGCACCTTGTAGCCCTCGCCAGCCAACTCCAGCTGAGAGATGGTCTCGCGTGGCTCCAAGAGCGCGCGGAGCATACACTTCTGAGCAGAGCGTGAACCGATGACATAAGCACCGATGCGGTTGATAGAGCCATCGAAGAAGTCGAGACCATAGTGTACACGGTCGAGCGCGCCGGCACGCACAATCTCGAAGAACAGCTCCTGTGTAGGATCGTCCATGATGGTCACATGGTCGGAGTCCCAACGTACGGGGCGAGACACATGGAGCATCAGTTCCTTCAGATAAGGGAGAACGGCAGAGACCTTATCGGCGGGCGACTCTGTAGGATGATAGTGGCCTGTGTCGATGGTGAGAATCTTATCGTTCTGCGCAGCATAGGCAGTATAGAAATCGTGTGAACCTACGGTGAACGACTCCAAGCCGATACCAAAGACCTTACCCTCGATACAGTCCTTCATCATAGGCTGTTTCTTTTCGAATATTTCATCGAGCGACTTCTTCAGCGTGTTGCGATAGAGGGCGTGGTTCACCGACACATCCTTGCAGCCATCGTGTACCCAGAGGTTCATGATACAGGGGTCGCCCTGTGCCTCACCCATGGCGTTGGCGATGTCGCGGCAACGTTTGGTGTGCTCTACCCAGAACTGGCGGATGCCCTCATCGGGGTTAGAGAGAGTGAGGCTGCCAGACTTAGGATGAGAGAAGCTGGAAGAGTTGAAGTCGAGCATGGTGTTGTTGGCCTTAGCCCAGTCTATCCATGACTGGAAGTATTCCACGGTCACCTCGTCTCTATCTACCACCTTACCTTTGAAATCACCGTAGATCTCATGGAGGTTCAGACGATGGTTACCGGGGATGAGGCTCTTTGCCTTGAGGATGTCCTGACGCAGCTCGTCGATGTTGCGGGCAGCACCAGGGAAGTCGCCTGTCGATTGGATACCGCCCGACATCGCACCTGCCTGTACCTCGAAACCCTTCACGTCGTCGGCTTGCCAGCAGTGGAGCGAGAGGTGGAAGTTCTGCAGTTGGTTCAACACTTTTTCTGTGTCAACGCCAATGGCGGCATAGCGCTCTTTGGCAATCTGATACGCATTTCTTACGAGTTCTTCTTTCATGTTTTGTATTGTTTTAGTGAATAATATTATTTTTATGTGATTATGGTAGTTGTACAAATCTTTGGTAGGCCTCATCCCACTCTGCAGTGTGGTGAGGTTCGAAACGTTTCAGTTCCAGGCTGTTGGCGATGATGCGTCTCATCTCCCAGATGTCGCTCACCTCGCCCTGTGCCTTTGCCTGCAGCATGATGTTACCGAGTGCTGTTCCCTCCTGAGGACCAGCGAGCACCTCTATGCCGATGCTGTCGGCAGTAAACTGGTTGAGGTAGTTGTTGAGACTTCCACCACCTATGATATGTAACACCTCGATAGGGAAGGGAGCCATGCTCTTGAGATAGCCGAAGACCTGACGGTAGCGCAGTGCCAGCGAGTCGAAGATACACCGGCAGATGGCGGCATAGCCTTCGGGAACAGGCTGTTTGGTGTCGCGGCAGTAGTCCTGGATAGCCTTGACCATTGAAGAGGGGTTGGCAAAGGAAGGGTTGTCGGGATTGATGAGGCTCACGAAGGCAGGCTGTTTCATTGCCTCTGCCTGGAGTTCAGTGTGTGAGGCAGGGGCATCGGTCCATTCCTTGCGGCAACGCTCATAGAGCCACATGCCGCAGATGTTTTTCAGGAAGCGTGTAGTGCCTTCTATTCCACCCTCATTGGTGAAGTTGCATGAGTAGCTTTCTTCGTTGATGATGGCGTCGCGTGTCTCTATACCCATGAGGCTCCATGTGCCGCTACTTAGATAAGCGAAATGCTCATCTTTGGCGGGGACAGCAGCCACGGCACTACCTGTATCGTGACCGGCGACGGCTACCACGGGAATGGCTCCCAGACCAGTCATCTCCTGCACCTCTTTTGTTAGTTCACCGATGATGGTAGCAGGGAGAACCATCTCCGCAAAATGCTTTTTGGTGAGTCCTACGCTGCCGAGCAGGGCATCGTCGAGTTGCTTGGTGCGAGGGTCGAGCATCTGACTTGTAGAGGCGATGGTGTATTCGCACACCATCTTCCCCGTGAGCATATAACTCAGTGCATCGGGCACGAAGAGCACCTTGTCAGCCTGTTCGAGCGCAGTGTTATGGTTCTTGCGCATGGCGTAGAGCTGGAAGAGCGAGTTGAAGTTCATCAGCTGGATGCCCGTGATATCATACACTTTTTTCTTCTCCATCGCCTCGGCAAAATACTCCTCCATGATACCCATGGTGTGTGGGTCGCGATAGGCGAGGGGGTTACGCAAGAGGTGCCCGTCCTTGCCCACGCAGACGAAATCCACTCCCCAGGTGTCGATACCGATGGAGCAGATGTTGATATGTCGTTGGGCAGCTGTGCGCAAGCCTTTAATCATTTCATTATAGAGCGCATAGATATCCCAATAGAAATGTCCTCCAGTCTGAATGAGGTGATTGTCGAAACGTGTGAGTTCTTCAAGGCGGATGGTCTCTCCATCAAGGGTGCCTATGATTGTTCTGCCGCTGGTAGCCCCCAGATCGACAGCAAAGAAACACTTATTTTCCTTCATTGGTAATTTATTAGCAGTTAGTAATATATCTTGTTATAAATTCAGTACTGCAAAATTAGTTTTTTCACCGACAGCTTAACACTATTATTTGATATTCTTTCTAAAATTTTTGACTGATAAAAAAAGGTGGGAAACCTACGGATATGCGGTGTGGAGCCATAAGGAGAGATGAAGGAGGTGAGAGAGGTGAACAAACTTAGAAAACGATTGCGTAGTTTTTTTTCTTCTTAATACTGACTTTACATTATTATTATTGTTACTTTTGCAGTCGTAAAGAACAACTTTATCATCGACAGATGTTTATGTTAACCCATTATGGAGAACAAGTAACAAACTATATTTATAAATGACTACATTAACTATTTGGATTGTAGCCGTGTTTATCCTCGGCTATTTCTTTATTGCTATTGAGAGCGTCACTAAGGTGAACAAGGCAGCTGTGGCCCTCTTGATGTTTGTTTTCTGCTGGACCCTCTTTATGATAGCCCCCGGCACTTACCTTCCTAATCTCCTTCCCGGCCATGCCGCTCAGACGGTGAGCGAGGTGATAGAGAAGCATCTCGGTAGTACCTCTACCACGCTCTTCTTCCTCATGGGAGCGATGACCATTGTGGAGATGGTTGACCAGAATGGTGGTTTCAACTTTGTGCGTGACCTGCTGAAGACCACCTCGAAGAAGAAGTTGCTTTGGCGCATCGCCTTCCTCACCTTTCTCCTCTCTGCCATCCTCGACAACCTCACTACGAGTATTGTGATGGTGATGATCTTAAGGAAGTTGGTAGCCGACCAGAAGGACCGTCTTATCTATGCCTCACTGGTAGTGATAGCCGCCAACTCCGGCGGAGCCTTCTCTCCCATCGGTGATGTGACGACCATCATGTTGTGGAACAAAGGTGTGATAACAGCGATAGGTGTGATCACTGAGATATTCCTCCCCTCTTTAGTGTCGATGGTGCTCCCAGCATGGATGCTCTCGTTGAAGCTCAATGGTAAGATGGAGGTGACCGACAAGGTGGCTGTTGTGGCGATGGAAAGCGATTTCTCTGCCAATCAGCGCAAGGTAGTGTTCCTTCTTGGTGTGGGAGGTCTCATCTTCGTGCCCATCTTCAAGAGCATCACCCATCTCCCTCCTTTTGTGGGTATCCTCCTGGTGCTCGGTGTGCTCTGGACCGCCACCGAGGTGTTCTATCGCAGGCTCCATCGCAACAGCGGTAAGAGCGGCATGCAGAAGCGCATCACCTCGATGCTCTCACGCATCGACATGAGCACTATCCTCTTCTTCCTTGGTATCCTCATGGCTGTCGCCTGTTTAGAGACTATTGGTGTGCTGACGATGATGGGTGATGGGTTGAACGACGTGTTTGCCGGCAACCACTATTTAGTTACAGGTATTATTGGCGTGTTGTCGAGTATTGTTGACAACGTACCTTTGGTGGCAGGATGTATGGGAATGTATCCCGTGACTGCTGCAGGCGATATGGCTGTCGATGGTATTTTCTGGCAGCTCCTTGCCTACTGTGCCGGTGTGGGCGGTTCGATGCTGATCATCGGTTCTGCTGCCGGTGTGGTAGTGATGGGCTTGGAGAAAATCACCTTCGGGTGGTATATGAAGCATATCTCCTGGGTAGTCTTTGTGGGCTATGTGGCAGGTATCCTTACCTATTTCATTTTCTCCTCATTTCACTTGGCTTCCTGCCTGTCTTAATCTTAAACTTGGCTGAGAAGTAGTCGGGAGAATCGAAATTCAGTCGATAAGCAATCTCTTTCACGCTCAGGTCGGTGGTACTCAGCAGTTCTTTGGCTCGTTGCAGTTTGAGGTCCTGCTGATATACCGCTGGGCTAAGACCAGTGTATTCCTTAAACAGTTTTCTGAAGTTAGAGTAGCTCATGCTCAATTCATCGGCAATCTCCTGAATGGTGAGGTTGCTCTCCAAGGCCTCGCGTATGCGCAGACGTGCCCTGTTAATCATATCCTTATGCGAGTTGTTCTTGTTCAACTCCATGTTACGTTCCAGTGCATACATGATACCCACCATGTGGTTGACGATACCCGCCATCATCTGCTGCGAGAATGGTTCTTCGTTGACGGCCGTCTCATACGCCGTTTTGTAGAGATGTACGATCTCGCTTGAGAACCCCACATGATAGATAGGTTTCTCCACGCTGAGAAACCCAGCCAATACGCGGTCGTCGATATTCTTTCCCTTGAATCCAATCCAGTGGCTTTTCCATCCTACGTTAGGCAAGGGATGATAGCTGTGTCGCTCGTCGGGGAAGAGCAGAAACATATCACCTTCTCTCAAGGGCGCCTCTTTGAAATGTGTACTTCTGAACACACCGCGTCCTTCGGTGATGTAGAGCAGTTGATATTCATTAAGTTCGCGTCCCACATCCGTGTTGAAGTAATAGCCGTCGGCATGACCGCGCGTGGGATAGGCCTCGCCCGGAGCAATCTCCTCATAGCCCACAGTGCTCACGGTGAGTCCCCATTTCTTGTCTTGGTCGTTAGGTACGAGATATTTACTGATTTGCATAAGCTATATGATTTCTTTGTAATGATGCATCCCTTTTTTATCTTTTGGATGCTTTTTCTATCACACAGGGTATCCATATCCAGAAGATAGAACCCTTGCCCACCTCTGAGTTGACTCCAATCTTTCCGTTACACTGTTCACTGATGGTCTTACAGATGGAGAGCCCGAGTCCGGTACCCTGAACAAAGTCGTTGAGTTTGACAAAGCGTTCGAAGATTTTATCACATTTGTCTTTAGGGATGCCACTTCCCGTGTCTTCACAGTAAATGGTCATTCCTCCGTTCTCCAGTCGGTAGCCCACCTTGATGTGGCCCTGTTGTGTGTATTTAATGGCGTTGGTCACGAAGTTGGTCACCACCTGTTGCAGTCGTCCGCTGTCAACCTCGGTGACGAGTTCTGAGTAGGGATTCAGTTTGATGAAAGTAACGTTGGGGTTGTCCACCCTTTGCGAGAGAGTAAGACAGATATCCTCAAAAGCATTGGCGAAGTCCACCCTCCTTGGGTTGACAATCTTTCCGTTGGAGTCGATGGTAGAGATGACTAGGATGTCGTTGATGAGTTGGAGGAGCATATCGCAGTTGTGTCTGATGATACGAATAAACTCCTTTTTCTCCTCTGTCGATTCCATGGTCTGCAACAGGTCGCAGAAACCCACGATAGAGTTGAGAGGTGTGCGTATCTCATGTGTCATGTTGGCCAGGAAGGCACTCTTCTGTCGTCCCGACTCCATAGCGCGTTGCGTCTCTTCTTTCAGTTGTATCTGTATGTCGATAAACGAGGTGAGGTCGCGTATCACACCGAAATAGCCTTTCATCTGTCCGTCTTCATCATATTCCGTCATACTGTTGATACCATACCAGTGAGTCTTATTGTCCTGTTCAAACAGGTTCTTGATAGGTATGACGGACTTGTGTACATTTTCTGCCGATTCGTTGGGATGGATGATCTGGTTATAGATAGTCTCGTTTACCTCTGTCTGCACCTTCTGCATGAACTCGTTGAAGGTGTACTCCACCTCCTTGTGGTTGAGATCGGAGAAATAGCTCACGATGCCCTCTTTCAGTGAGGAGCGCCATACCCTCATCTTGTTCTCTTTCAACAGATATTTTAGGTCGTTCTCATAGTGGCTCATCGCCTCGTTGATGGTGCGCAGTTTCAGGTCGTTTTCTCTACTCTGCTGGTAGATGTTACGGTCTTCGCTGATGTTGCGCGCTGAGAGCAGGTAGAACTGAAGTTTCCCATTGTCAGCAAAGATTGGACGTTTCATTACCTCGAGATAGTCGTACATCTCACGCTCTGGGATGTGCATCTGTGTACAGAAATGGAAGTCGTGCGGATCGTTGCTGTTGATGTCGTCCTTGAGGAAGGGCAGGTCGAAGAGGTTGATGTTGAAGTAGAACTCATCCTTAGGATTCTCAAAGTGGAAGATTGTTCTCATTCTCTGGTTGACCATAAGCAGACGACCATCGGGGTCGTACATTGACATACCGATGATACTTTGCTCGAAGATGCTTGAGAATCGTTGGGTGATGATGAGGTCAGCCTCTTCCTTCTTCTTCTCCATGGTGATATCCCTGATGGTAGAGATGGTTCCTATGGTGCGCCCCTTGTTGTCTCTCTCAGCGATCGACCTCACAGAGAGCAGGCGCCAGTCGGCCTTTTCTGTTGTTCCGGCGTTCCATCGGTAAACATTCTCTTTGGTCATCGCATGGTTGGTGCTCAGTTTGATGTTGAGCAGCAGGAAATTGTTGCTGTCATCGGGATGGATACGACTGGTATATTCCTGATAGGGCATTCCCTCCTCAGGAAGGAAATAGCCGTGGATGTTATAGAGAAGCTGTCGCTTGATATCGTAGCCTATTACATCATGGTTACTGATGTTGAGAGCGGTGGTCATCACCTTGTTTCTCTCCGCCATCGTCTTTGTACGTTTACTGATACGGTTGGCGATGATACGGTTGATGACAATGGCGACAAAAATGAAGGTGAGCGTTCCGAGGATGAGGTAGATAGCTATGGGTGAGGCATCGTTCTCTGCTATCTCAGGGTGGAACCATTTGTTGTTAATCTTCTTAATCTTTCCAGCTTGTTCGAGGCGTGCAAACTGGTCGTCGATGGAGTTGATGAGTTCTTTGCTGTGGCTGGCAAACCTGAAGGTAGTGGCTGGCAAGGGCGCCTTTACCACTTCGATGTTGTCGAGATGCAGTTCGTTCACCCACCATGTCAGTGAAGCCTCGCCATAGAGGTAGAATTTTAAGTCCCCATTGATGAGGTCGGTGAGTCCCTCTTTGGGTGAGCGGTGGATGATGTTATGTGTAGAGAGTCCTTCGTCCAGTGCCAGTATCTCCACATAGTCGCCCCGTTTTACACCCACTTTCATTTCCTCATCAAAGTGGGCTAAGTTGTTGGGCATGGCTTCTCCTTTACGTTTAGCGATGGCCTCGTGGTAAGTGGCGAGGATGGCCTCGCTGTAATAGATATCATCGGTGAAAATCTTGTTTTTCAAGATAATAATGTCACCCTTATGCTCGCCGAAGAGTTTGACGGCGCTTGCCCAGTCGTGCATCTCGAAGGTGTAGGGGATGTGCATGTTTTCGAGAATCATCTTCATCACATCGATATTATATCCCTTAGCGTCACCGTTGTCGTCACGGTATTCATAGGGAGGGAACTCCCAGTCGGTGAGGACCACCAGGGGTGACTTCTCCGAGTATTGCTCGAGGTGCTGTGTGTTCACCGCTCCTTGCATCTGCTGTGGGGCAGTGATGATGAGTAGTGTGGCTATGAGGTAGAAAAACAACTGTCTTTTCATATTTCGGGTGTAATAATGTCGTTCGCGGTTGTTGTCGTCTTACATTCTTGGCAGGGCAGAGAGACCCACACCGAGGTGCCTCTTCCGCGTTCTGAGGTGATGTGTATATTGCCCCCCATCTGTTCCACCATCTCCTTGCAGATATGCAGTCCCAGTCCCCTGCCGAGTCTCTGTCCATTTGCATCTTGTCCGAAGCGGTCGAAGATGTGCTTGAGCGACTCACGCTCTATGCCCACTCCGGTATCTTCGATGTTGATGATGATAGAACCGCCATGGTAGGTGAGTTTGGCATTGATGCAACCCTGCTCGGTAAACTGTGCGGCATTGCTGGCTATGTGTTTGATGACATGGCTCAGATGCTCTGCATCCACCATCACCATCAGTTGTTTATCATCGGTGTGGATGTTGGTCTTTACGTCGTTGTTGATATATCTGCTCCACCCCATCTGACACTGTGCCTCAAAGAGTGTGGCGATGTTGGTGGGTACGGGCTTAAACTCTATCATTTTGGCATCCAGTCGTGAGAGCAGCAGGATGTCGTTGATGAGTGTGAGCAGGATGTCGGTGTTTTGTTTAATCTCGTTGACGAAAATGGGTTCGTCTTCCACTGCATGTTCGCTGTCAAAGAGTTCGGCGAAACCTATCACGGCGTTGAGTGGAGTACGAATCTCGTGGCTCATGTTTTTGAGGAAAGCGTTCTTAATGGTCTCCGCCTCCTGTGCCTTCTCCGTTTCCATCTGCAGTAGTCGTTGTGTCTCCACCATTTTACTACAGTCTCGGCAGAGTCCGAAGTAGCGTATCACATCTCCATCCTCTTCCTTCTCATTCACGATAGGTATGGCATTGAAGAGCAGATATTGTGGCAGTCCGTCGGTCTTGAAGATAGTGCGCAACGTCATGTTGATGGCCATAGGCTCCTTGCAGTCCATTTTTTGGAGTGTCTGCACCACCTTTGTCCATTCCCTACGGTTAGTCATCTTCAGACATTGCAACTGTGAGAGGTGCTGTTGAGGAGCGTTCATGTCTTTGGTGATAGAGAGCATCTTTTTCTCTGGGTCATAGTTCACCACGCTGATATCACTCTCTTCCAGCACATAACTGATGCTATCTACATAGGATTTGAGGCTTTTGTTCACCTCCTCGATGTTCTTGGCCTGTTCTTTCTCCTCTTTGATGGTATTCACCATCTCCGTGATGTCATAGCCCACGCAGTAGATGCAGTCGATCTCTCCCTCTTTGTCGCAGATAGGGATGAGCACCGACTGATAGTAGAGTATTCCTGTTCTATTGATGTAGATCTCCTCTCCTTCCTCGCGCAGTTTGTCGAGGTTGGAGATTGACGACGACCACACCACCTCCTTCTGTTGATAGTCGATACCCATGAGTGGGGTGATGTCATTGATGTGGAGTTTTTTGTTACACAATTCCTCTACATCCTTTATTCCGAATGTCTTAGCTGCTTTCTCGTTGATGTTGAGCAGGATGCCATTGCGGTCGAAATAAGCCATGTCAGCCATCGACGAGTTGAACACCGTATAGTATTTAAGCAGCTGTTCTCTGTCCGACTGCTGTTTGCGCTGTTCTTTTGTCACGTCGCGTTGCGAACCAAGCAGGATGGCCGGTTGTCCTTTCTCCCATCTCAACACCGAGATGTCGAGGATGAAATATTTGGGTTGTTGTCCTTTCTCTTGTGGTAGGCTCTTCACAACCAGGGTGTCAGTCTTTTTCTTACCGGCTTTGATGTCTTCTATCGACTGTCCTATCCTCTTAAAATCCTCCACGTCGTAGGTGATAGGCAGTCCGAGTGCATTGAATGTTTTATCTTCGCTTTTTCCGTCCTCCATCTCTACCGTTGAGAAGTTAGACGATTTGATCTCGAAGGTCCAGAGCGAGATTCTTCCCGACTTCAGATAGAGCATCAGTCGTTTGTGCTGGTTGTTGAGCAGACGTTTTGTCCTCCGCTCACGGTATTGATAGATGACGGTGATGATGATGACGCCGAGGAGGACAGCAGCGAGTGCGATGAGCACCTGCCAGGTGTACATAGGGATACCCGTGTCCCTGTACTCAGGATAGAACCATTTGTTTCTCATCGCCTGCAGTTCGTCGTTAATCGTCATCTCGTTGAACACACTGTCGAGTTTAGCCAACAGGATAGTATCGTTGGAGATGAATCGATATTCACCATGCTGCATATTGACAGGTGTGAGTTTGAGGTTGGTGAGGTGGTATTTGTTCAACAGCCATTTGAGCGACATAGTGTTCCATAGCACAGAGATACTGTCGTTGGTGTTGGCATGAAATACAGCCTCCTTCATATCGTCGTAGGGGATGATGTTATGGTCGATGTCAGCGTTCATCATTGCGTGATGAGAGAAACTGTTCTCATGCACAATGAGTCGATAGTGGGCGAGATCTTTGAATTTCCCAATCTTCGTCTTCGAACTCTTCAGATTCACAACGCTGTGGGTAAATAGACAGACGACGCTGTTGCTGTAGTGTCCATATTCATCGTGGAAGTCGGCGTGCATACCGAGAATAAGGTCTGATCTGCCCTCCTTCAGGTCGCGGTAGGCATTCTTTGAGTGTTTTAGTCTTATCTCAAAGGGAATCTTCAGTCGATGAAGCAACTGCTTCACCAAGTCGATATTGAATCCAGCGGGATTACCCTCATCGTCGAGAAAACTGTAGGGCCAAAGGTCCCAGGCATCTTCATAGATGAGAGGGTTATCTTCGGTGTATGGAGTAGATGCAAAGGTAGCTGTCGCCTTTTCCTGCTGCTCTACAGACATCTGCTGAGCTAAGAGATGAGGGGAGGTGGGTTGTGCCCACGTCGTATTGATAGACGGACAGAACAGCACGATCATGACGATGAGCAGGCCTGCCCAGTAGTTCTCCTTGTTCATAAGAAGAATAGTTTTTGGTGAGTATGAACAGATTTAAGTTTTTCTTTTATGCAAAGATAGATTTAATTATTTAAATATGAAAGAAAGCAAGCGAAAATTAGGCAAATTATACCAAAAAATCCCAATTTCTTCACAGCTCTGTCTTATTCACCGAGATAAAAGCCCACATGAGGCGGTTGGTTATAGCCCACATTCTCTGTGGCGATACTCAGTCGATAAGGGATGTCCTCCATTAGGCATCCGATGCGGTGAACGGTGGGTATCGTGGTGGAATAGAGGCGCAGTTCGCTGCTGTCGTCGGTGCGTACCAGCACCTCTTCGCGCCAGTCGCCCATGAGGTCACCGCTGAGACAGGGATTCGACTTGGTTCCGTTGTTAAACGAGCATCCCTCCATGCGCAATAGCGGTTCGCAGCGTCCTGTCTCCGCGTTGAATTTGCTGACGACGGCATGGTCGAGCATCTCCCTCAGTCGGTCACCATCCCACCACACTGCAAAATTGATGGGCAGTTGCACCTTGTCGCACACCACCTCACCCTTGATGTTTCTTATGCCGTGGCTGTCGATGCTCCACATCTCCAGTCCTGGGTTAGAGGCGTCGATATCGGCAGCCATACACCGCCCCACATCCTCTCTGCTCTCTATCTTGAAAATCACCTCCCCTGTGGCAGCATCGCGCAGTTCGCTGCCGTCACGGCGGTTCTCATGGCAGTCCCACAGCATGAGACGTGTTGATGAGGGGTCGAACACTGTGAGGTGCATAGCATCGCCGTGTCCCATCCCCGTGTTATAGAGTCCGCGTCCGTCGTGGTCGATAGCCATCGACCCCATGATGATTTCGTCGCAGCCGTCGCCGTCCAGGTCAGCAATCCTCAGGTTGTGGTTCCCCTGACCGGCATAGTCGTGCCACTCCTCGTCATTGGTATCAAATGTCCATTGGTTGGTGAGCTCCTTGCCGTCCCACTGCCAGGTAGCCACCACGGTACGTCCGTAGTATCCCCTGCTGATGAAGGCCGCTGGGCGGATGCCGTCGAAATACCCCACACCTCCGAGGAACCTGTCAGAGCGGTTCGCCCTGTCGTCGCCCCAGTCGCGACTGTCTCCACGCTGAGGGATGAAATCGACGGTGGCCATCGCCTCTCCCGTCTTGCCGTTGAAGAGCGTGAGATAGTCTCTGCCCTCTATCACACGTCCCACGTTTCTCACCAGTCCTTTCCATTGCTTTGCCTTTCGTGACCATCTTGGTCGTTCGGCACGTTTGCCTTCGCGCTGCATGTTTATCCATTGTTGACGCATCTTCTCCATCTCTTCGCGTTCCTCCTGGGCTGTCAGTCTGTTCTCCTCGTAATGATCCATCGCCTCCTTCACGCCGATGCGCCAGTCGGCAGTACTGTCGCCAATCACTTTTCCCTTGGCATCCCTTGTTCCATCAGCCGTACGTACGAGCATCTCGGCACAGCCGTCGCCATCAAGGTCATAGACGATGAAAGGCACATAGTGTGCACCGCTCCTGATGTTCGGTCCCATGTCGATACGCCAGAGGAGCGTACCATCCATCCGGTAACAGTCGAAGAGCGTATTGCCCGTAAACCCATCATGTGCATTGTCGTGTGCATTGGAGGGGTCCCATTTCAGGAAGATCTCATATTCCCCGTCGCCATCCACATCACCCACACTGGCATCGTTGGCAGAATAAGAGAAGGTCCTCCCATCAGGTGTGGTGCTGTCTGCAGGGCGCTGTAGAGGGATGGGCAGGTAGCCCACAGGTGCCCCTGCTCTCAACACAAACTGTCCGTTACAACTTCCCCCTCTCACCTCGTAGATACACTCTCTTAGACCAGTGGTATCAGCGGTAGAGGAGTGGGTGAGGAGTGGGTGACTATCTATGAAACAGGTACCGTCAACATCCGCCAGTTTCTCTCCATTGCGGAACACCTCAAACTTCGCATCTGGAGCATCTTTAAGCAACTGCCGCCAGCTCACCATCACCTCTCCCCGCTCCGTAGGCAGAGCGATAACACCGCGGTTAAGTTGCTCATGTATCATTCTGTTTCTCTGATAGTTGGGCTGCGCTGTGCTGTGAAGGATGAAAAATATCAGTCCCATAGCTCCCATGAAGAAACGCTTCGTCAGTTTCATCTGTATGTATTGTTTTAGTGTGATTAGTCGTGTGATTATTTTCTTTGACGAGCACAGACGTGAAAGGTTTAATCCCCAAACGCTCATCCTATGATTGTGCGCAAACAACGTTTTTATCACCTCTTTTCTTTGACGATTGCTAAAAAAACACTATTTTTGCAATCTGAATAATTGCCTACTTCAGTCACCATCGATCATGTTGATAGTAGGTAAGAGAAAAGACAAAAGAACGTTATGAAAGAATTTGTGATTTCGGAAGCCAAGACAGAGACTGCGGTCTTAGTGGGATTGGTCACTAAGGAGCAGGATGAGGCTAAGACGAAAGAATATCTCGACGAGTTGGAGTTTCTCGCCGATACAGCGGGTGCCGTCACCGTGAAACGTTTCACACAGAAGGTGGCGGGGCCGAATACGGTGACTTATGTGGGCAAAGGAAAACTAGATGAGATAAAACAATATATAGAGTGTGAGGAAGATAATGGACGTGAGGTGGGAATGGTGATTTTCGACGATGAGCTCTCTGCCAAGCAGATGAGGAACATCGAGAAGGAACTGCGAGTGAAGATACTCGACCGCACCAGTCTTATCCTCGATATCTTCGCCATGCGTGCGCAGACGGCAGAGGCCAAGGCGCAGGTAGAGCTGGCACAGCACCGCTATATGCTCCCCCGTTTGCAGCGCCTCTGGACGCACCTTGAGCGACAGGGTGGTGGCTCCGGTGGCGGCGGAGGAAAAGGAACAGTGGGACTGCGTGGCCCGGGAGAGACGCAGTTGGAGATGGACCGCCGTATCATCCTCCAACGTATCACCCTGCTCAAACAACGACTCACGGAGATTGACAAACAGAAAACGACACAGAGGAAGAATCGTGGACGTATGATCCGTGTGGCTTTGGTGGGATATACCAACGTGGGTAAATCGACGCTGATGAACCTGCTGGCCAAAAGCGAGGTGTTCGCTGAGAACAAACTCTTTGCTACCCTCGACACGACGGTGAGGAAGATGGTGATAGACAACCTGCCCTTCCTCCTTGCTGATACTGTGGGATTCATCAGAAAACTCCCCACCGACCTCGTCGATTCTTTCAAGAGTACACTCGATGAGGTGAGGGAGGCTGACCTGCTCCTTCATGTGGTAGATATCTCCCATCCCGACTTCGAAGAACAGATACGAGTGGTGGAAAAGACCCTTCAGGAATTGGGCTGCGCCGAAAAACCGTCGATGATAGTATTCAACAAGATTGATGCCTATACCTGGGTGGAGAAGGAGGAGGATGATCTCACTCCGGCGACAAAGGAGAATGTGACACTCGACGAACTGAAAAGTACGTGGATGGCAAAGATGGCGGGTGACTGCCTCTTTATCTCAGCCAGGGAAAAACAGAATATCGATGAGTTGCGTGAGGTGCTCTACAAGAGAGTGAGGGCACTGCACGTGCAGAAATATCCTTATAACGATTTTCTTTACAACGACATAGAAGAAAGCGAATGAGAAGTCTGACAATCGAAGAGATAGAGGTGATGGAGCGACAGGGCTGCACCGCCGACGACTGGGGGAACATCAGCGTGGCTGAAGACTTCTCTCCACAGCAGGTGCGTGAGGTGGACTTTCATGGCGACGTGGCCCTCGGCGTGTTCGATGAGTGGGTGGAGGTGACCGAAGGGTTGCGCCTGCCCGCAGGACTGAAGAAACTCACTCTCTGTAATGTGTCTATCGGTGACAACTGTCTGATAGAACGGGTGAACGGCTATCTCAGCAACTATGATATCGGCGACCACTGCTATCTCTCCGGCATAGGGACCATGACCACCACTACCGGCACCACCTTCGGACAGGGCAATGTGATTGCCGTGATGAACGAGGCTGGTGAGGGTAATGTGGTGAGCTACGATGGGTTGTCATCGCAGATGGCAGCACTGATGGTGCACTGTGCCAAGGATGAGACCGTCTGGCCCCAGCTCCGTAGGATGGCTGTCGCCCATGCTACAAGTCAACTGCCACGGCGTGGCGTGGTGGGACGGGGTGCCAAGATTGTCAACGTGAGAGAGATTGTCAACACTCTGATAGGCGACGACTGTGAGGTGAACGGTGCCTCACGTCTCTGCGACTGCTCACTCTGTAATACCTCAGAGACGGGATGCTTTGTGGGACACGATGTTATCTGTGAGAACAGTGTCATCTCAGCGGGCGCCTCCATCGTTGATGGCGCAAGGGTTGACAACTGTTTCGTGGGTGAGGCCTGTCACCTCGGTAAAGGGTTCTCGGCAGAGAGCAGCATCTTCTTTGCCAACAGTTATATGGACAATGGTGAGGCTTGTGCCGCCTTCTGTGGCCCCTTCTCCGTGAGTCATCACAAAGCCTCCCTCCTTATAGGCATGCAGTGTGCTTTCTATAATGCAGGCTCAGCGACCAACTTCAGCAACCATGCTTATAAACTCGGTCCCGTGCATCATGGACAGATAGAGCGTGGCTCAAAGACGGCCAGTGGTGCCCATCTCCTTCTGCCGGCTAAGGTGGGCGCCTTCTCCGTATGTCTCGGTAAGATCACCCAACATCCCGATAGTCATGCGCTTCCTTTCTCCTATCTCATAGGAGAGAACGGCACTACCTATATCGTGCCCGGACGTAACCTCGTGACCGTAGGTACCTGGCGCGATGTGAACAAATGGCCTAAGCGCGACAGACGACCGAAGCAGGGACGGAAGAGCATTGTCAATTTCGACTGGCTTAACCCTATGGTCATCCGTGAGGTGGTGGAGGGACGTGAAACCCTGCTTGCCCTCAGAAGGGAACAGGGTGGGGGAGCTGCCTCTTATACCTTCGGCAACTGCCTCATCAAAAACTCTGCCCTGCAGAAAGGTATCAACTACTACGAACTGGCTTTGCGACTCTATGTAGGCATGGCGGTAAGACATCATCGCAACGAACTGCCAGAGAGCTCGGTGGGCACAGGAGAATGGGTGGATATGGCAGGACTGCTCGCACCGCTCTCTGAGGTGGAGCAGGTGGTGGAAGACCTGCGCTGCGGACAGTTAGGGACGATCGACGAGATAGAAGAACAGCTGGCACTCATCCACAGCTGTTACGACCAATATAAATGGAATGCCACCTACCGCATGGTGCTCAACCATCTCGATGTTGACCGACTGACAGAGGACGACCTGCAGCGTGTGGACGATGACTACCAGACGGCTCTGAGAGAATGGAAGAGTGCGCTGCGCTATGATGCGGAGCGGGAGTTTGCCCTCGGTGACGTAGAGGAACATCTGCTCAACAGTTTCCTCAGTGAACTGGAACGGATGGAGTGACAAGACAAAAGCAATGTGAAATATAACATGATGTAGCATTTTTAGGAAAAAAAAGTGTATGAAGAAAATAGTTAGAACAATGATGGTTCTGCTCATGGTGATGGTGAGCAGTAGCGCTTTAGCCAAGGAGTATCGTTATGAGATTGTACCGGGCGACCCCATGAAGACACGTATCTATACCCTTGATAACGGATTGAAGGTTTATCTTTCCGTCAACAAAGAGAAGCCGCGTATGCAGACGATGATAGCCGTGAAGACGGGAAGTCGCAACGACCCCGCTGAGAATACCGGTCTCTCCCACTATCTCGAACATCTGATGTTCAAGGGTACCACCCATTTCGGTACGGTCAACTATGCCGAGGAGCAACCCATCCTCAATGCCATCGAGGCCAAATATGAAACCTATCGCACCCTCACCGACACCTTGGCACGCAAAGCCTGTTACCGTGAGATAGACAGTCTGTCGCAGGTGGCAGCCAAATACAACATCCCCAACGAGTATGACAAACTGATGAGCAGTATCGGTGCACAGGGTACCAATGCCTATACCGGTGAGGATATGACGGTCTATGTGGAGGATGTGCCTGCCAATGCCGTGGAGAAATGGTTGAAGGTGGAGGCAGAACGATTCAAGAACATGGTGATTCGTGGATTCCATACTGAGTTGGAGGCTGTCTATGAGGAGTATAATATGTATTCGGCACAGGATGGAGAGAAGTTTAACAATGCCCTCATGGCACTCGCTTATCCAGGTCATCCCTATGGTACACAGACCACCATCGGTAGGCCTGACCACCTGAAGAACCCTTCTATCAAGGCCATCAAGAATTATTTCAAGAACTTCTATGTGCCCAATAATATGGCGATGATTATCGCGGGCGACTTCAACTCCGATGAGATGATAGCTCTCATCGACCGTTATTTCGGAGATATGAAACCCAACCATCAGTTGGTGAGGAAGAGTTATCCCCGTCTCGCTGAAGACACAGCAGTGAGAGATACTGTGGTGTGGGGACAGGAGGCCGAACGTCTCGTCCTCGGCTGGCGCTTTGAAGCAGGCGCACACCCACAGAACGATACCTTGGAGGTCATCTCTCAGATGCTCACTAACGGGAGGGCAGGTTTTCTCGAACTGAAGATAGAGCAGCAGATGAAGGCTCAGTATGTGTCGTGCTGGCATCACACAGCACACGACTACTCTGGACTCTTTCTCTTCTCTGCACCCGTAGAGAACCAGTCGCTCGAAACGCTCCGCAACCTCATCGTCTCTGAGATGGAGAACTTCAAGAAGGGAGAGTTTGCCGATAATCTCCTTCCTTCGGTTATCAGCAACATGAAGCTCAGATATTTCAACTCGTTGCTCAGCAACTACTCACGCGCCGACCGTATGCTCGATGCCTTCCTCATGGAGAAGAACTGGAAGGATGAGGTAGAGAAAATCGACCGTCTCTCCCGCCTCACCAAGCAGGATATCATCAACTTCGCCAACCGTCACTTCAAAAACAACTACTTCTGTGTGTTTAAGAAACAGGGAGAAGATAAAAACTACTTTAAGATCGATAAGCCTGCCATCACACCTATTCAGGCCAACCGCGATCACAGCAGTGAGTGGCTCAATAACTTCCTCAAGGAGGAGATGAAGCCTATCGCACCACGTTTCTGCGATTTTAAGAAAGACCTCACCGTGACCACCGTCAACGGCCTGCCTTTGCTCTACAAGCAGAACACCGACGACCAGCTCTTCAATCTTGCCTTCAGATATGAGTTTGGAACAGAGGATGTCAAAGGACTTGATCTCGTGCCCCAATATCTCTATTATATAGGGACCGACAAGAAGAGTTCGGCACAGATCAAGCAGGAGTTCTATGAGCTCGCCTGCTCCTACTCTCTCTCTGTGAGTGATGATGAATTAACCATCTATCTCTCCGGACTGAGCGAGAACATGCCCAAGGCTCTCTCACTCTTCGACGACTTCCTGAAGAATGCCAAGGGTGACAAAGAGTCGTACCAGCAGTTTGTGGCACTCATAAAGAAATCAAGGGAGGACTCAAAGACCGACCAGGGTGCTAACTTCAATGCGTTCGAGAATTATGCAATCTATGGTGCATATAACCCCCAGACCAACACATGGACCAACAGCGAACTGGAGTCTGCTGACCCACAGGCACTCCCACAGATGGTGAACGGATTGAACAACATGCAGCATGAGGTGCTCTATTTCGGACCATACACCGTGAAGGAGTTGGCTAAACTGCTGAAGAAAACTCATAAGACCCCCAAGAAACTCGCTGCTGTGCCTGAAGGTCAACCTTATAAGATTGCTGCAACGACAGAAAACGAGGTGCTCATCGCTCCCTATGATGCCAAGAACATCTATATGTTACAGTTCCATAGCAGTAACCGAAAGTGGAATCCCGAGGAGGCTACCCTGACATCACTCTTCAATGAGTATTATGGTGGTTCGATGAACTCTGTGGCGTTCCAGGAGATGAGAGAGGTGCGCGCCCTGGCATACAGCGCCAGCGCCCATTACAGCACACCGAGGAAGTTGGCTGACCCTGAGTATTTCTACACCTTTATCATCAGTCAGAACGACAAGATGATGGATTGTATCAATGCTTTCAAGGAGATTATCGACAGTGTGCCGGCATCACAGGCAGCTTTCGACCTCGCCAAAGAAGGAATGAAGAAGTCGTTGGAGTGTGCACGCTATACACGCTCGTCGGTGCTCTACAGATATGTCTATCTCCGTAAACTCGGTATCGAGGATGATATCTATAAGCAGCTCTATGAACAGCTGCCTAAGGTGAAACTGAAGGATATCATCAACTTCGAACAGCAACAGATGGCACGCAAACCGCTCCGCACCATCATCCTCGGCGATGAGAAACAGCTCGACATGAAGGCATTGGAGAAGATAGCACCTGTGAAACGACTCACGAGGGAAGAGATCTTCGGATTCTAACCCCCTGTGTCTTCGGTCAACGGGTATCAAACAGAGAATAACTCACTTTTTATCAAGAATAATTCTTTTATTAAATCTACAAGAAATATGGCAACAACACCAGAATTCAAGTATGCGCCCATGTTCCAGTTGGGCAAAGATGACACCGAGTATTATCTCCTCTCTAAAGAAGGCGTGAGCACAGGAGAGTTTGAGGGCAAGACCATCCTCAAGGTCGCCCCCGAGGCACTCACCATGCTCGCCAACCAGGCTTTCCGTGATGTGAACTTCCTCCTGCGCAGAGCTCATAACGAGCAGGTGGCACAGATTCTCACCGACCCTGAAGCCTCTGACAACGACAAGTATGTGGCACTCACCTTCCTCCGCAACGCTGAGGTGGCATGCAAGGGTAAGCTCCCCTTCTGTCAGGACACAGGAACAGCCATCATCCATGGCGAGAAGGGACAGCATGTGTGGACAGGTTTCTGCGATGAGGAAGCTCTCTCCAAGGGAGTCTATAAGACCTATACCGAAGAGAACCTGCGCTACTCACAGAATGCTCCTCTCAATATGTACGACGAGGTGAACACACGTTGTAACCTCCCTGCACAGATAGATATCGAGGCCACTGAGGGCGAGGAGTATAAGTTCCTCTGCGTGGTGAAGGGTGGCGGTTCTGCCAACAAGACCTATTTCTATCAGGAGACCAAGGCACGCATCCAGAATCCAGGCACCCTGGTGCCCTTCCTCGTGGAGAAGATGAAGACCCTGGGAACGGCTGCATGTCCTCCCTATCACATCGCTTTCGTCATCGGAGGAACATCGGCAGAGAAGAACCTCCTCACCGTGAAACTCGCCTCTACCCATTACTACGACAACCTGCCTACCACAGGCGATGAGACAGGACGTGCCTTCCGCGATGTGGAACTGGAGAAGCAGTTGCTCGAAGAGGCACATAAGATAGGTCTGGGAGCACAGTTTGGAGGTAAGTATTTCGCTCACGACATCCGCGTGGTACGTCTGCCCCGTCATGGTGCCAGCTGCCCTATCGGCCTCGGTGTGAGTTGCTCGGCTGACCGTAACATCAAGGCTAAGATCAACAAGGATGGTATCTGGATAGAGAAACTCGACGACAACCCCACCACACTCATCCCCGAGGAGATGAGACAGGCAGGCGAGGGCAATGCCGTGAAGGTAGATCTCAACCAGCCTATGGCTGACATCTGTAAGATGCTCTCACAGTACCCTGTATCCACACGTCTCAGTCTCAACGGTACCATCATCGTGGCACGCGACATCGCTCATGCCAAGCTCAAGGCGCGTCTCGATGCCGGCGAGGAACTGCCGGAGTATTTCAAGAACCACCCTGTGCTCTATGCCGGACCAGCCAAGACCCCGGAGGGAATGCCTTGTGGCTCTATGGGTCCCACCACAGCCAACCGTATGGATCCCTATGTTGATGAGTTCCAGGATCATGGTGGTTCGATGATTATGATTGCTAAGGGTAACCGAACCAAGGTGGTGACCGACTCCTGCAAGAAGCATGGCGGTTTCTATCTCGGAAGTATCGGTGGACCTGCTGCTGTGCTCTCTATGAACAGCATCAAGAGCATCGAGTGTGTGGAGTATCCTGAACTTGGTATGGAAGCTGTATGGAAGATTCAGGTAGAGAACTTCCCTGCCTTCATCCTCGTGGATGACAAGGGCAACGACTTCTTCCAGAAGTTCTTCGGATAATGTTTACAACAGATGAATGTCACATCATTATTGATTCAATAATTCTATGAATACAAAGAGAATCACCTTTTTTGCTTTGCTCTTATGCTTAGCTACCTCCTTGGTGGCACGTCCCGTGAAGAGCGAATGGCGTACGGTAACACAGTCAGACGGCACTACGCTTCGTGTGAAATACTGTGGCGATGAGCATTTTCAGTTCTATCAGACTTCTGATGGGACAAAACTGGTGCGTGCTGCTAATGGTGACTTCCACTATGCCAACACCCTTGGGTTCCAACTCTCCTCTACAGGAGTGTTGGCCCATGAGGCAGAGGTGAGAAATGCGGAAGAACGTGCCTGTGTGGCTGCTCAGGGGAGTATCAGTAACTTCCGGGTCCAGAACATGGCTAAGAGATATGCCAAGACCAGTGTGAGCTATGGTGATGCTGTGCTGCCGCTGATCTCTCAACCCAACAGACAACTGCTCAGTGGGGGAGGGGCAAAACGTGGGTTGGTCATCATGGTCAACTTCAGTGATGTGAAGTTTGTTACCGACGACCCTCACCAGACATGGGATGATATCCTCAACAAGGAGGGTTATGAGGGCTTTGAGAGCATTCCTGCCAAAGGTTCTGTTCACGACTATTTCTATGCGCAGAGCAACGGGCAGTTTGACCTCTCCTTCGATGTTATCGGACCCATTGATATGCCGAAGGCCAGCACTTACTATGGTAAAAATGGATCTGACTTAGATGTCAATGCTGGTGAGCTCGTAGCCGAGGCTTGTAAGGCAGCGGTTGACCAAGTGAATTTCAAAGACTATGACTGGGATGGAGACGGATGGGTCGATCAGGTCTTCGTACTCTATGCTGGCTATGGAGAAGCAGTAGAAGGGGCTGATGCCAACCTGCTCTGGCCACATAAATATCAGTTGAGAGGCTATGCTGCCTATCGTAGCGGGCTCCAGCTCGATGGTGTGAAGGTGGATGCTTATGCCATTGGATGTGAGCTCGAAGGACTTCCCACGTCAGCGTTACGACTCACTGGCTTGGGAACATTCTGTCATGAGTTCTCACATTGCCTGGGACTGGTTGATGTCTATGATACAGAATATTCCAACGGACTCGATATGATGACGTCTTACGACCTTATGTCAGAAGGATGGAATAATGGCAAAGGATTCTGGCCTTGCAACTACACCTCCTATGAACGTATGTCGTGCGGATGGGTGAACCCCGTTGTCCTTGACAAACCAGCTACGATCACCGAGATGAAGTCGATCTCCGAAAATGGAGAGTTCTATTTAGTGAGAAACGACTGTAGCAGTTCTACGGTGGATGAGTATTATCTCATCGAGAACAGACAGAAGGTGGGATGGGATGCACAGATCCCTGGTAGTGGTGTGATGATTCTGCATGTCAACTACGACGAGGCGAAATGGTTTCAGAATATCGTGAATAATGATATCAACGATTTGGGACTGTCCTATTTCCCTGCCAACAACCGTTGGATGAGTGGAAAGTATACGCCCTATCCCTATTTCTCCAACGACTCGCTCACCGACACCTCCTATCCTGCTGCCAATGTGTATAACTACAACTTGAAGAATACGAAAAAGATGGGTAAGCCCATCACAAAGATTGCTGTCGATGCCAACGGTCTGGCTTCCTTCCTCTTCTGTGGAGGTGTTGAAGCCACGGCTATCACGCCTGCTGTCGCCGATGGTAAGAAGCGCATGGATGCTTTCAAGGGTAAGCATGTCATTGTCTTCGATGAGGCTGGTAGAAAAGTAGATGAGCAGTCGGTATTCATGGGCATCGCTCATCTCCCCAAGGGAGTCTATATCCTCAGGAGCAACGAGGGTCAGATAAAGATAAAGAGATGACTATGTGATGGTCAGTCTATCGCATGTTGGGCTGCCACCCTACCCATCGTCCATGCTGCCTGGAGGTTGAACCCTCCTGTGACAGCATCAACATCAAGCACCTCTCCGGCAAAGAACAGGCCGGGGTGGTGCTTGCTTTCTAAACTATGGGGATGTATCTCGCTGAGTGCTACGCCTCCACAGGTCACAAACTCTTCCTTCATCCTGTTGCGCCCGTTGATGGGGTAACAGCTGTTGATAAGCGTATTGGCCAGTTTGTGATAACTCTTCTTTCCCAGTTCTCCCCATCGCTGCATGGGGTTCAGCCCACTCTGTTCGAGGAGGAAACGCCACAGACGACTGTTGAGCACCATGGGATAGACCGATGCCAGTTGTTTGCTGCTGTGCTTCACCGCCATCTCACCTATCAGTCCCAGTGCCGATGCCTCGTCGGTCTCTCCCAACCAGTTGACGCTGAGTGTAGCCCGGTAGTTGACTTCAGCCAGCTGGCGGGCACCATAGGAGGAGAGGCGCAGGATAGCTGGTCCGCTCAGTCCCCAGTGGGTGATGAGCAGTGGACCCTCGGCACGCAGACGGCTGCCTGTGAGTCCCACCACCACGTCTTCCACTACCGTTCCTGTCAACTCATGCAGTGCCCCGTTGTTGACACACAGACCGAAGAGTGAGGCTACGGGCTTTTCTATCTTGAGTCCCAAAGGTGCGAGAAAACCCTGCTCTCCATGTTTGGGCCATCCTCCCGTGGTCACAATCACCCTGTCGGCGGTCTTCTCACCGAGCATCTCATTGGAGAACAGGAGATGGTATCGCCCCTGTTCATCCCTGCTGAGACGAGAGACACGGTGACGCACCTTCACCTCCACATCCTTGAGTCCACGATGGAGGGTAGCAACAATCTCCATCGCATCCTGTGAGCGGGGGAAGACACAGTGGTCGTCCTGTGTTACCAACCTCACCCCACGCTGTTCAAACCATGACATCGCCTCCCTGTGGTCGAAGGTGCAGAACAGTCTTTTCATCAGTCGGTGTCCGCGGGGATAGACACGCTCCAAACTCTTCACCCCCTCAAAGGAGTTGGTGAGGTTACAGCGGCCACCGCCCGTGACGGCTACCTTGGCAAGGAGTCGTGTTCCTGCCTCGTAGATAGTGACATGTGCCGAGGGGTCGTGCTCTGCTATAAATATGGCGGCAAAACAGCCTGCTGCTCCGCCGCCGATGATGGCATACTTGTGTGGAGGGGTACTATACATTATATTATATATGAAATGATGTCTTCAGTTAATCACCATTTTCTTCCCGTTGTTGATGATGATCCGATGAGGCTGTCCATCCTTCGTTTGCAGCGAGGGCTGACCGCTTATCAGGTAGCTCGCTGATGCTTTCTTAGGCATTGCAGGGATAGCCGACAGACTATTGGTGAGGCTGTTCATCACCTCTTTCACCTCCTCTATGCTCAGTTCACTATTGAAGAGTTGCACATCGTCGATATATCCTTGGAAGAGCGGGTCGGAGGCAAACTGGCTGCGTCCGATATAGTTGAGAAGTGGTTGAACCTCATTGGGACGAATAGTGAGTTTGGAGGAGGCTACCTCCTCGCCATTTACATAAATCGTTGTCTTCTCTTTACCAAAGGTGACAGCCACATGTTGCCAGCTGGCACCCGTGAGGCGTGAGGGACAGTCGAGCGTTTGCTCCTCTCCTCCGTTCTTGATAGCCAGTCGCATCACATTGTTGTCTGCCTTAGGTGTGAGGAAGATATAATGGTCGGTGTCCGTTCCGAAGTCGAAGAGGCGCGTCCAGCTCTTGCTGATATTGAACCATTTCACCCACATAGCGACGGTGAGGGTCTCACTGTCCGCCACACGGTAGGGCAGTTGCAGCCATGATGAGCCGTTGAGGCTGAGCGCCTTCTCTCCCGACTGGTGGTCATTGGTGAACACTGTGGTGCCCTGCAGTGCCAAGTCCATCATGTTCGCAGTCTCATCGAGGATGTTGTCGTCCATGTGCCAGCGCGCCACGAGTCCCTTGGCTCCCGTTGGTGTTGCCTCCACTGTCTCAGAGGACACAGAACGGTTGTCGGAGAGGTCGAGGGCTAACAGACGGTAGATATAGCTTGTGCCCTGCTGACAGGTGTTGTCAGTGTAGGTCGTCGCTGTGAGTCCTCGGGCGATGGTGTTCCACTCATCCTTCCCTTTTTCTGTGCGCAGCACATGATAGCCGGCCAGGTCACTCTCGGTGTTCGCTTTCCATTGCAGACACACCGAAGCGTTGTTGGCCACAGCGGTGAGCTCTTTGGGCTGTGTGGGCGCTGTCGTGTCATATTTTGCATCAATGGGTAGGATGCGCCACTGCTGTCTGAGAGCATCCTCACCGCTGAGTAGCTCGTTTTGAGTCACCCCCACATGGTTGATGGCATATTTCGACTTGGCAGTGAGATAGAGTCCGCTCTCCCTGTTGCGCATATAATAGCAGCCATCGCCAGCATAGGTGAGATACCACTGCTGGTTGGATGACGGTGTCTCGTTACCATAGGCGATAATCTCTGCATCAGGCAGACAGGAGAAGTTCTTCACGTCGATATTACGGTTGTCGTTCACCGAGACGATACGATAGAAACTGTAGTCGCCGCCGATGCGCTTGTCAACAGGGGTCATCTCCCATTGCTGCAGTTTGCTGCTGTTCCCCTGTTTGGTGAGGTCGATCTTATCTGCCGACTGACTAAGGAGGGTGCCTGTGGCTTTGTTGACGATGAGGTAGCTACCATTGATAACCTTAGATGGAACATCCTCGCCCCATGTGATGTCTATCACACACTCCGCATTCGTCTGCCCCTGCTGGTAGCCTGTGCCTCCGGGAATCTCCATGTGCCATTCGTAGGTCGGACCATCACCATTGTAATATACAGGGCGTTCTCTGTTGACAAAGAGGAAGCTGGAGGTGTTGGCCTGACGTTCCGATGTGCCCACAAAGGCCTTCAGACGTCCGTCGTCATGACGGTAGATGCTGGCTGCCGTCCATTTGTTACGCACCTCACCATAGGCGATACGGCTGCCGTGGTTGCTGATGTTACAGAACTCACCGCGTGCTCTACTGTCGAAGCCCCACCAGATGCCCGTCTTCATTCCATACTCAGCTCCCACCATCGCCTCGCAGGTGTTGTGGAGCTCATCGGCATAGGGGTGAAGACCATCTTTGGTGACCTCGGCAAAGAAGTCGGCATAGGTATCAAAACTGCCTGCCAGCTGGTGAGTGTTACCCCAATCAACATAGGGTTTGAGGTAGTTATACCATTCCGAGGCACGGTCGTTGTTCAGCGTGTTACCCCCAGCGATGGCAATATCCTTGGTGATAGGGGACTCTTTGAGCAGTTTCGACAGCTCCTTCATGTCAGCCATAGAGCCCTGTCCCCATCCATAGTCAGGCTCGTTGTAAGGTGAGAGGGCTATTACCTTATGCTGGGAGTTGTCGTGAATCCACTTCACCGAGGCGGTGATAAGGTTCAGCCAGTGGTTGTTGTCGGCCTTACCTTTTTTTACATAATACTCATCGATACCCGCTTCCTGATCTTCATTGAGCACGATATCTACATAGTTGTTTATCAGGTTGATGAGGTTGGTTCTTATCCTCAGTGTGTCAATTTGTCCGCTGGTCAATGCCACATCGTCAGTGAGCGGACGTGTGGTCTGAAACGAGCTGCGGGCAATGGTGATATCGTCTCTACCGATATGGTTGATACCCTTGCGGATATTCTGTTCGCTGACCCATGCCACGTCTAATCCCCAACGGATAGGGAGGCGGATACCCTCGTCGGAGGGTGTATAGGGAATAACGATATCGTTGGCGGGATGAGCTTTCAGCCAAAGGCTGGATGAACTGCGTTCCTGGGCTGTAGCCATGTGAGGAGCATTCATGAACAGGGGTGTTAAGAGCACCAGCAGTTTTGTTGTGTTTGAAAGGTAAGTTCTCATAATAAGTTAGCAGTTATTTCTCTTTTGCAAAGATAATAAAAAAAATGATAAATGGGTCTGTAGAGGCAAAGAAATTACGCCTTTCTTCGTGTCATCCTGTCATGTGTTTTTTGATGGGCACAACGATTGCAGCGAGAAGGGTATAATCGACTAAAAAATTGAAGACATGACATTAGACAAGTTTACAATCAAGGCACAGCAGGTGGTGCAGGAAGCTGTACACACTGCTGAGCAAAACGGACAGCAGTCCATTGAACCTGTTCACTTGCTTAAAGGCATACTGATACAGGCAAAGGATGTGACCACTTTCCTGTTTCAGAAACTAAGTGTCAACGGCCGTACGGTCACTACGCTTGTTGACCAGGAGATCCAGCATCTGCCCAAGGTGCAGGGAGGTCAACCTTATCTCTCCAACGCGTCACAGCAGGTGCTTAACAAGGCTGCCGACATCGCTCAGAAGATGGGTGATGCCTTCGTGAGCGTAGAACCTCTCCTGCTCTCACTCATTGCCTCTGGCGATACAGCAGGGCGCATCCTCAAAGATGCAGGCTGTACGGAGAAGGAGATGATGACTGCCGTCAATGAGTTTCGCAAAGGACAGAAGGTGCAGAGCCAGAGTGGAGACGAACAGTTTCAGTCGCTTCAGAAATATGCCAAGAACTTAGTGGAACAGGCACGAGCCAACAAGCTCGACCCTGTGATAGGACGCGACGAGGAGATAAGGAGGGTGCTGCAGATTCTCTCGAGAAGGACGAAGAACAACCCCATCCTTATTGGTGAACCGGGAACAGGAAAGACCGCTATCGTGGAAGGATTAGCACAGCGTATCGTGAGGGGAGACGTGCCCGAGAACCTGCGCGACAAACAGCTCTACTCCCTGGATATGGGAGCCCTCGTAGCTGGTGCTAAATACAAGGGTGAGTTTGAGGAGCGCCTCAAGGCAGTCATCAACGAGGTGACGGGAAGTGATGGGCGCATCATCCTCTTCATCGATGAGATACATACCTTGGTGGGTGCAGGAGGAGGAGAGGGAGCTATGGATGCCGCCAATATTCTCAAGCCGGCCTTGGCGAGAGGTGAACTGAGGAGCATCGGTGCCACCACTCTCAACGAATACCAGAAGTATTTTGAGAAGGACAAAGCTCTGGAACGCCGTTTCCAAACGGTGATGGTCGATGAGCCCGACGAGATGAGTGCCATCAGTATCCTCCGCGGACTGAAAGAGCGGTATGAGAACCATCACCGTGTGAGGATTCAGGATGACGCCTGCATCGCCGCCGTTCAGCTCTCAGAAAGGTATATCTCCGACAGATTCCTGCCCGACAAAGCCATCGACCTCATGGATGAGGCGGCAGCCAAACTGCGTATGGAACGCGACTCGCTGCCCGAAGAACTCGATGAGATTACTCGCCGACTTAAACAGTTGGAGATAGAGCGTGAGGCTATCCGCCGAGAGAACGACGAATCTAAGCTCGAACAGTTGGGTAAGGAGATTGCCGACCTCCAAGAGGAGGAGAAGGAATACCGTGCCAAATGGGAGGGCGAACGCAACCTGGTGAACAAGATACAGGAGGATAAACAACTCATGGAACAGCTCAAGCAGGAGGCTGAACGGGCCGAACGTGAGGGTGACTATGGAAAGGTGGCAGAGATAAGATATGGTAAACTCAAACAGTTGACCGATGATATCAATGTCATACAGCAGCAGCTCCATCAGGCACAGGGAGCAATGGCGATGGTGCGTGAGGAGGTGACCGCCGACGATATCGCTGAGGTGGTGAGCCGATGGACGGGCATCCCCGTGACACGTATGATGCAGAGTGAGCGGGAGAAACTACTACATCTCGAGGAAGAGCTGCACAAAAGAGTGATAGGACAGGAGGAAGCTATCAGGGCGGTGAGCGATGCTGTGCGCCGCAGTCGTGCAGGACTGCAAGACCCCAAACGTCCCTTGGCCTCGTTCATCTTCCTTGGCACCACTGGTGTGGGTAAGACTGAGCTGGCAAAGGCATTGGCAGAATACCTCTTCAACGATGAGACAATGATGACACGTATTGACATGAGTGAGTATCAGGAGAAGTTCAGCGTCTCACGTCTTATCGGTGCCCCTCCGGGATATGTGGGATATGATGAGGGTGGACAGCTCACAGAGGCAGTGAGGAGAAAACCATATTCCGTGGTGCTCTTCGATGAGATAGAGAAGGCGCACCCTGATGTGTTCAATATCCTCCTGCAGGTGCTCGACGATGGACGACTGACGGACAACAAGGGGCGCACGGTCAACTTCAAGAACACCATCATCATCATGACCTCTAACCTCGGCAGTCAGCTCATCCGTGAGGAGACGGAGCAGTCGGGCGGTCATCTCTCTGAGCAGCAGTTGTCCACACTGCGTCAGCAACTCTTCGGGATGTTGAAGCAAACCATCCGTCCGGAGTTTCTCAACCGTATCGATGAGACAATCATGTTCCTGCCACTCACAAAGGAGGAGATTGCCGATGTCGTCCGTCTGCAGCTCAATGCTGTGTCACGGATGCTCGAACAGCAGGGACTGACGCTCCGTGTCACCGATGAGGCTGTGGCAGTGATAGCCGAGGCAGGGTTCGATCCCGAGTTTGGTGCCCGACCTGTGAAGCGTACCATTCAGCGTGATGTGCTCAACCTGCTCTCCAAACGTATCCTTGCCGAGGAGGTGAGTCGCGACAACCCCATCATCGTGGATGCCCACGAAGGGCAGTTGGTCTTCAGCAACTAAATAGAAGAGGTGCGGCGAAAAGTCGCACCTCTTTTTTCGATCAATGAGATACTTATTAGAGGGCGTTTAATTATGTTCTTGCCCTCCGTGGCAAGGTTGTCCCCATGGAGATCAAGGCAAACTCTTCCTCTCTATGCTCTCAGCAATCTCAGTCGTCAATAGTCAGTAGTTGAGGGTTTTCTTGTGTTTTGAAACAAAAAGAAAAATTGAAAAGACAAAAACGAAAGTTTCTTAGAATAATATCATGTACCTTTGTCGTGCGTATGGAAGATCTTTTGGTGAATAACAAGAAGCCTCAAATCTGAATGAAATACAATTAACTTAATATCAATAACAAAAATCTAACATTATGGTAAAATTAAAACATTTATTCATTGCTTTCGCTCTCATTGTATTGGGGGGGGGTAATGTGCAGGCGGCTGATAATTGCCTGAAGTTTACTATTCAATCTGCGGGGGCTAACGTCTGGGATTCTGAGCTTCATTATATTCCAGAAACGCCATTGGCAGCTGGTGTAAAGTATACTTTTAGCTTCAAACTAAAGTCTGATAAAATTGGAGAATTCTGTTTTTGGCCATCAGGTACAGATTATGTCATGTACTTGACAGCTTATAAGGCTTACAATGATTGGACCTATTACAGTTGGGAATTTACTCCGACGAGTGAATTGAATAACGTTAAGTTGGAATTGGGTAAATTAGCTGGTGAGATATTTATAGATGACGTCGTATTGTTAGCTGATGGTTCTTCAAAAAACCTTATTGATAAAGGCGATTTCGAAGAAGGATTGTCTGAAAAGTGGACAAAACCAAATTGGCATTCTACTAAGATAGAGTTATCAGAAACTCCGGTTGTCGCTAATAACCATACACTTAAGATTACTACTCCAGAAGCAAAATCAAATATTTGGGACTGGGAAATTCGTTACAATCTTGAAGAAAAATTGGTGAAAGATACGAAATATGTTTTGACAATGAGGTTAAGATCGTCCTCTTCGCCTTGTGAGGTTTGTTTTTGGCCAAAGTACAATAAGGAAGATGGCAATGAAACTTCACAATATCTTAGTTCTTTTAAAGTATCAGAACAATGGCAGTCTTTTACAAGTGAATTTACTGCAGCAGGTGATATTCATAGTTTGGGTTGGGAATTTGGAACTTTTGGTGGAGACCTTTATATTGATGATGTTTGTCTTGTAGTTAAAGAAACCGATGATAATTTAGTTGCATATGGAGATTTTGAAAAAGGTTTTGCAACCAAGTGGAATAAGCTAAGCTGGCATTCATTAACATATGTTCGCGATCCTAATAATGGATATAGCGATAAAATGACAGGTACGGATGCTCCATCAGATAATCTAACAGCTATAATGTTTAAAAATTACTCGGGTGAAACACCAACCCAAGCAGGATGTGCCTACGTGTTAAATGAATCTACAGGTATGCCTTATGGAGATGGTAACGTGGCTTGGAAATGTTATGCAGACCTTTCCGGTTATGACAAATTAGCCATTACCGTTAGTGCTGGTCAACCTCGTTGTTGCTTCAATCGACAGACAGAAGACGGTAATGATAATTCCGATCCTGCTCAGGCCAAGATGCTCGACTTTAATAAAGACTGGACAATTGCGAAATATCAAACGAAGGAAGATAATACTTATTATATCGACCTGACTAAGATAGTGAAAGATCAAGGACATGCTCATCTTCACTGTATTAAGGGCTATAATGGTGGAGAAGTTACCGTCACCTCCATGAAACTCCTCAAAAAAGCAGATTGTGACTATTATATCAGTGGAGTTGGTTCTACAGATGATATTCAAACTACTCTCAATGAGCCAACCCTCACCTCCGTCGATGCTACCGGCTTGACCAATGAAGAAAAGATAGCTATTACTACCGGCAACCCCAACTGTCTGATGATCGCTAACACTGGTAAGCTGAGCAATCCAGACAACGTGCTTATCAAGGGTGCTGATGATAGCTACTCTTGTGCTTCCCTCTCTCTGAAGGATGCCAACGACTTCGCTGCTCCTGTGGCCTTCACTGCAACTATTGCTAAGTTAGCGAGAGATGCAAAGGGTTATGACGGATGGGCTACTGTCTGCCTGCCCTTCGAAGCTTCAGTTCCTTCCGGTGTTAAGGCTTGGGAGATTGAGAGCGTTAATGCCGGTGTGCTGAATATGAAGAGCATCACCACTATCCCTGCCAACAAGGCTGTCCTCCTCCAGTTCGATGAGGCTACAGGTCTCGCCGTTTATGCTTCTTCTGCTACTGTGGCAAAGACCGTGGCTGCTTCGGAAAGTGGAAAGACAGAGCTCGTAGGTGTCTATGCTAAGCAGCAGGCTCCTGTGGGAAGCTACGTGCTCCAGAAGAAAGAAGGTACATTGGCCTTCTATAAGGTGGAGACCGACAAGCAGCCTAATATCCCTGCTTTCCGTGCTTACCTCGTTGTGAACTCAGAAGGAGCCAAACCCAACATGATGGGCATCAACTTCGAGGAGACCACAGGTATCTCTGATATGCAGAACAACGAGACCATCCTCACACCTGCTATGAAGTATAACATGGCTGGCCAGAGCGTGCAGCACATGAAGAAGGGTGTACAGATCCAGCGCATGAGCGATGGTAGCGTACGTAAGGTGATGGTAAAATAACGTGAATCAATAACACAAATAATTATTAGAAAATGAAAAAGATTTATTTTAGACCCGAACTCACAATATTCGACCTCGATAATGAAGCACTAATGGCAGCATCACCTGGAATAAGTGAGGGTAGCGCTAATCCAGGCATAGACGCAGGTGCTAAAGATTTTGACCTCGGTGGCTATGACATGTGGGGCGATGAGGAGGACTAAGTAATAACGAATCATCTATTTATCTATAAAAAAACGTAGGGTTTCCTCCCTACGTTTTTTTTGTACCTGACTTCATCACTTTTATATGCTATCATATATATGAGCAATGGATTAGATGATGCATTCCCTTGATTCTTAACGCTTTTGCCCTTTGCCTTTACCGGCGACCTTCGGTTCAGGGCGTGATGTCCCTTCGCTACATTCACCCAGGGCGCCGCTTCGCTTGCCCTGGGCTATGTGCAGGTTGCCCTTGCAGGGCGCAGGTTAGCACCATCCGATGTGTTTCTGGGCGATGCGCAGGTTACGAAAGCGCGCATAGTTACCGCCATGCTGTTGTGTTGCTGTAGTGTAGGGTGGGTTGAGAGAAATAAGAAAAGGAGGTGTAACAAAATGTTGAATTTTGATACACCCCCTTGAGAGCACTATGGTGCGTGATACTTATATGATATGTGCTGTGCCGAGGAGATAGAGGAGGATACCTCCAGATACCATGGAGAGCAGACCGACAATCAGTCCCACCCGCGCCATGTCCTTCTGCGAGATGAGGTTGGTGGCAAAAGCCAGGGCGTTAGGAGGCGTGGAGATGGGTAATACCATCGCACTCGATGCAGCCACAGCCACGATGATGAGCACTGTTGACGTACCACCGATGATATCCAACTTATCTCCCATCGCCAAGCAGACAACGGTGAGGATAGGCATCAGAAGTGCTGCCGTAGCAGAGTTGCTGATGAAGTTGGAGAGGGTGTAGCAGAGAAGAGCAGCGAGGATAAGGATGACCACAGGCGAGAAGTCGCCGAAAGGAATACTTGACACCGCCTGCTTCGCCAAACCCGAGGCGTTGAGCGCATAGCCCAGAGCGAAACCACCTGCCACCATCCAGATGACCGACCAGTTGATCTCCTCCAAGTCGCGACGTTCTATCACACCCGTCACAGCGAAGATAACGAAGGGAACGAGTGCCACAGTATAAGAGTTGATGCCTGTGACACTGTCGAGCAACCACAGGAGGATGGTGAGGATGAAGGTGATGATGACGATGGTGGTCTTACTGTTGTGCTGCATCTCACCGTCAATCTGCAGGCTGATGGTCTTCTGACTGAAGGGGAACATCGTCTTCAGGATGAACCAGCTGATGACGAGAAGCACGATGACCAAGGGGAACATAAACATCATCCATTCACCAAAGCCGATGCCGAGGTTAAGGCCCTCTGGGTCGTTGAGATATTTCAGTGCGATGGTGTTCGGCGGCGTGCCGATAGGCGTTCCCATTCCTCCGAGGTTAGCAGCTATGGGGATGCTCAGAGCCAACGCCATGCGTCCCTTGCCCTCTGGAGGCAACTGTTTGAAGACAGGGGAGAGGAAGGTGAGCATCATGGCTGCTGTGGCGGTGTTGGAAACGAACATCGAGAACAGACCTGTGATGAGCAGGAAGCCGAGGAGCACGTTCTCGCTCTTCTTACCGAAGGGGCGCAACAGTGTCTTCGCCAGCTGTGCATCAATGCCCGTCTTTCCAGCAGCGATAGCCAGGATAAATCCTCCGATGAAGAGCATGATGACCGGGTCAGCAAAGGTAGCCATCACCGCCTTATAGCTGAGCAGTGTGCCCACCTGCTCCGGGTCGCACATCAGCACCAGTCCGCTGTCGGAGGTGAAGATAAGGAGCAGTCCGATGACAGTTACCGAGGTGGCCCATGCTGGCACCACCTCTAAAATCCATGCCACGGTGGCAAAGACAAAGATGGCGGTGATGCGTTGCTGCACCACGGTGAGTCCATCGATACCAAAACAGTCTGAGGGAAGGTTCCATACTAAGAGCGTGATGAAAGCAATGATGGCAGCCTTGATGGCAGCACTGCGCTGTCGCTCTTTCTGTCGAGCTGCTTTCTGAGCCTTGCGAGCCTTTTGAAGGGCGTCCAGGATATGAAAGCCATGAAATGATTTAAACATAATGGATATTGATACTTATTCGTTAGTTAATTGCTTATAAATCGCCTATTTATCATTAGTAAGTGCGTCAAGTCAATTGATTTGCAAAAGTATAAAAAAAATAACTTTCAGCAAAATATTGTACTCACATTCTGCCGAAAGTTATTAAGGTTTAGCAATTTTCTTCTTGGAAATCGATGTCTGCCTGTGCCACGAAGAATACCTCGTCGGCAAGGTAGTCACCTCGTCCCTCTTTCTTTGCCTGTGCACATACGTAGTCGGCCACTTTCTGTAGGTCGATATCCACGCACCCCTCGTCGTCAGCCTCCTGCTCGAGCACACCGCTCGTGTAGTAATAATCCACGATGGTGCTCATCATATAGAGCAGGTCGTCATCGGAGTATTTGTCTTTCAGCTCAGCGGGGAGCTGCTCTCTGATGAATGCCAGTTCACGGGCATTCTCCTCGTCGTCGAGGAGCAGTTCTTCGTCGATTGTTGCCATGATGGGTGACGACTTAGAGCAGGGACTCAAATTTCTCTTGCAGTTTGGGCTTTGATACAGCACCTACAATCTTATCAACCAGTTTGCCCTCCTTGAAGAAGAGGATGGTGGGGATGTTGCGGATGCCATATTCAGCGGCGAGCTCATCGTTCTCCTCTACGTCACATTTGCCCACGGCAATCTTACCGTCATATTCTTTGGCAAGCTCCTCTACGATGGGAGCAATCATGCGGCAGGGACCGCACCATGTAGCCCAGAAGTCAACAACTAAAGGCTGGCTGCCATTCTTCAGTGTCTCAAAGTTTTCAGATGTGATAACTGTTTCCATTGTTTTTTCGTTTTTTGTTGTTATGTTAATAATTTGATAAATGATTTCTATGTCAGTTGATGTGGTAGTTCATCACCTCAAGGTGGTCTTCGATAAATTCGATGAGCTGTTTGGTCACATCCACACTGTAGTTCTTGCTCCGCAGCATCACATGGTTCTTTCCTGTGCTGTCTTGCAACTGGAAGCGCACCTGTGCGTTGCCTGTATTCTGACGTACGAACTCGCATAGTTCGGTGATGACCTGCTCGTCGATGAGGTCGGCAAAGAGGGTGATGGTGATGCTTGAGATGGCTCGTTCCTTTACCGACTGCAGGTATTCCACCTTCTGCAGGCGCAGGTCGTAGAAGTTGCTGTCGCGGTAACGCTGCTGACATTTGGCGGTGATATACACCGTACTTCCTTCTGTGAACATCCCGCTCCAGCGTCCCCACTCTTCGCCAAACATCGCCAGTTCGCCATTGCCGTCGAAGTCCTCTATGGTGACGAAGCCACAGGGTTTGCCGTTCTTTGTAAATTTCGATTTCACACCGGTGACGATACCTCCGAGGACCACCTCCTCGCGGTCGGTGAGCTTACTCAGGTCGCTCAGGTCGGCACACCGCGTGTTGCACATGTGTTTGAGTATCACCTGATATTCCTCCAAGGGGTGTGAGGAGAGGTAGATACCCACATAGTCGCGCTCTCTGTTCAGTCGCTCTATGGCGCTCCACTGTTCGCCTTTGATAATGGGAGGTGTGGCTATCTCTATCTCCTCAAAACCTCCGAAGAGCGAGTTCTCCATGGAGTTTTTGTTCGTCTGATAGAGCTGTCCATAGCGGCAGAGCGTATCGAGGAAGGCCTCACCCTTGGCATTGACAGCAAAATAGTCTTCTCTTTTGAGATCGGAGAAACTGTCGAAGGCGCCGCTGAGCACCAAGCTCTCAAACACCTTCCTGTTGGTGGTGTTATAGTTGGTGCGCTGGGCAAAGTCGAAGATATTCTTATAGGCACCGTTCTTCTCACGCTCTTCGATGATAGAGATAGAGGCAGCAGCGCCCACGCCCTTGATTGCGCCAAGCCCGAAGCGTATCTCTCCCTTTGCATTCACAGCAAATTTCTCCAGACTCTCGTTGACATCGGGGCAGAGTGTCTCTATCCCCATAGCCTTACACTCGTCCATGAGTTTGGTGATTTCCTTGATATCATCCTTCCTCCTGCTCATGATGGCAGCCATGAACTCAGCGGGGTAGTTGGCTTTGAGGTAAGCCGTCTGGAAGGCCACCCAGGAATAGCAGGCGGCATGACTCTTGTTGAAGGCATAGGAAGCAAATTTCTCCCAGTCGCCCCATATCTTCTCAAGTACGGCAGGGTCGTGTCCATTTTTCTTTCCGCCCTCGATAAATTTCGGTTTCATGGCATCTACGATGGCCTTCTTCTTCTTTCCCATGGCCTTACGCAGAGCATCGCTCTCACCGCGGGTGAAATCGGCCAACTGTCGTGAGAGGAGCATCACCTGCTCCTGATAGACAGTGATACCGTAGGTGTCCTTGAGGTATTTCTCCATGCAGGGGATATCATAGCTGATAGGTTCCCTTCCCGTCTTACGGGCGATGAACGAGGGGATATAGTCCATAGGTCCCGGACGGTAGAGGGCGTTCATGGCGATGAGGTCTTCAAACACCGTGGGCTGCAGTTCACGCAGATACTTCTGCATGCCTGCCGACTCAAACTGGAAGGTACCTATGGTGCGTCCCTCCTGATAGAGCTGATAGGTTTTGGGGTCGTCGATAGGGATATTATCGAGGTCGATGTCCACGCCTTTGGTGCGCTTGATGAGTGCCACGGCCTCCTTCATCTCCGAGAGCGTCTTCAGTCCGAGGAAGTCCATCTTGATGAGTCCCGTAGATTCTATCACATGTCCGTCATACTGTGTACAGTTGGTCTTCACTCCCTTGAAGTCGGGGTCATCAGCCGTTGACACAGGCACCCAGTCGCTGATGGGGTCGCGGCAGATGATGAAGCCACAGGCATGGATGCCCGTTCCTCTCACTGTGCCCTCCAGCATCTTGGCATATTTGATGGTGTTGCTCAGCAGAGGGTCGTTGGAGGCTTCTGCGTCTCTGAGCTCAGGAGTGCAGGCGATGGCGTTGGGGAGGTTCATCTTCTTGCCATCGGGGAGTTTCTCGGGGATGGCCTTACATAGTGCGTTGGTCATGGCGAGAGGCAGTTTCTCCACGCGTCCCACGTCTTTGATGGAGTTTTTTGTTGCCATACTCTGGTAGGTGATGATATGGGCACAGTTCTCCGGTCCATATTTCTCCTCCACCCATTTGAGCACCTTGCCGCGTCCGTCATCATCGAAGTCGGTATCGATATCCGGCAGTGAGATACGGTCAGGGTTAAGGAAACGCTCAAACAGCAGGTCGTATTTCAGTGGGTCTATCTTCGTGATGCCGAGGCAGTAGGCTACCACAGAACCAGCAGCCGACCCACGTCCGGGTCCTACCATCACGCCCAACTCGTCTCGGGCAGAGTTAATGAAGTCCTGCACGATGAGGAAATAGCCGGGGAATCCCATCGTCTTCATGATATGCAGTTCGAAGCGGATGCGGTCGTCCACCTCTTTGCTCAGTTCGTCGCCATACCTCTTCCTTGCCCCTTCATAAGCTAACTTCTGCAGATAGTCGGCCTCAAACTTTATTCTATAGAGTTTGTCATAGCCGCCCAGTTTGGCTATCTTCTTCTCTCCCTCTTCCTGCGGCAAGGGGTTCTCTCCGTTCTCGTCGGAGGTAAATTCGCGGAAGAGGTCCTGTTCAGAGAACCGCTGTCGCCACTCTTCCTCCGTACCGAAATCCTCAGGGATGGGGAAGAACGGCATGATAGGGTCGTGCTCTAAGGAGTAGAACTCAACCTTATCTAATATCTCAGTGGTGTTGGCCAGGGCCTCAGGGATATCTGCAAACACCTCGTTCATCTCCTCACGCGTCTTAAACCATTCCTGTTTGGTATAGAGCATACGTGAGGGGTCGTCGAGGTCCTTGCCTGTGGAGAGACAGAGCAGGTGGTCATGGGCCTCCGCATTCTCTTCATCAACGAAGTGAACGTCGTTGCTGCATATCAGTTTGATATCCAGCTGTCGCGCGATCTCTATCAGTCCCTCGTTAGCCTTCTGTTGCAGTGGGAACACCTCTCTGTTTGCTCGCTGTTGAAGGTTCTTTACCTCATGACGTTGCAGTTCGAGGTAATAGTCGTCGCCGAAGATACTCTTATACCATTTAGCTGCTTCTATCGCCTCTTCCATGCGTTTTCTCTTCACCTCTTCCGTAGGAGCTATCCCCCTCTCAGCCTTGCTACCCAGCAGTTTGGCCGGCACCTCGCCGGCGATACATGCCGAGCAGACGATGAGTCCCTCATGATATTTTTCCAGGTCATACCTGTCGGTGCGCGGACGCATATAGAATCCGTCAATCCATGAGTTGGAAACAAGTTTGATGAGGTTCTTATACCCCTGATAGTTCTTGGCTAACACGATGAGATGGTAGCCGCTGCGGTCGCCATTCTCTTTGATTTTGTCCTCTTTACGGTGGCGTGCTACATACATCTCGCATCCGAAGATAGGTTTGAAGGGCTCCAATCCCTCCTTTTTCCTTCCTTTGTTGATGTCGTTGCAGTAGTCGAAGAACTCTTTGATGCCAAACATGTCGCCATGATCAGTGATAGCCATGCCACGCATGCCGTTGGCAACAGCTTTGTCAACGAGCTTTGAAATCTTCGACTGTCCGTCGAGGATAGAGTAGTAGGTATGTACGTGAAGATGAACGAAATCTTGCATCATCAATGAGGTTTTGTATAATTTTGAGCCGTAAAGTTACGCTAAAAGCACGAAATAGCCAAAGAAATGTGTAAAATGTTTGTTGGAGCAGTAAAAATAACCTATCTTTGCAGATGCAATTAAAACAATCGAAAAACCATCTATGGGAGAAAGAATCCGCAAACTAAAAAAAATACGTATTCACCATGAAGGCACCAATACCCTGCTCTTCAGTCTCATCGCCATCCTTTTCGTGGCGTTAGTGTTGTGGTGTTTTGTTGATAACAAATGGGCTTTCTGGTCTTTTGTCGCTATCTTTGGTACGGTGTGGGTCATTGTGCTTAATTTCTATCGCTGTCCTATCCGATATTTCAGTGGAGATACGGAGCGGGTGGTCGTAGCCCCCGCTGATGGACATATCGTGGTGATAGAGGAGGTGGATGAGAACGAGTATTTCCACGAGAAGCGCTTGATGATCTCTATCTTCATGAGTCTTTTCAATGTGCATGCCAACTGGTTCCCTGTAGATGGCAAGGTGCTCTCCGTGCAGCATCATGACGGCAACTTTCACAAGGCATGGTTGCCCAAGGCCAGTGAGGAGAACGAGCGTGCCGATGTGCTGATAGAGACCCCCGAGGGTCATAAGGTGTTATGTCGCCAGATTGCCGGAGCGATGGCGCGCCGCATCGTGACCTATGCAAAGGGTGGTGAAGAGTGTTTTATCGACGAGCATCTCGGATTCATCAAACTTGGTTCCCGTGTTGATGTCTTCTTGCCTCTCGGTTCTGAGGTTTGTGTCAAGATGGGACAGAGCACCACAGGTGACCAGACCATTCTGGCAAAACTTCCTTAGTCTTTCTTTAGCTTATGGCCAACTGCATCACACGTCATATTCCCAACACCCTCACCTGTAGCAATCTTGTCTCAGGTTGTGTGGCCACCCATTTTGCTTTTCAAGGCAATTATCAGACAGCGTTTCTGTTTATCATCCTTGGTGCAGTGTTCGACTTCTTCGATGGCATGAGTGCACGCCTCCTTGGGGTCTCCTCGCCTATAGGTAAGGAGCTCGACTCCCTGGCCGATATCGTTACCTTTGGTGTGGCACCCTCGGCAATGATCTACTCGCTACTGTTCACGATGACCTGGCCCGCGTGCTTAGGTACAGAAGTGGGTGAGGTGATGCCATTCTTCGCCTTTGTCATGGCAGCCTTCTCTGCGCTGCGTCTCGCTAAGTTCAACCTCGACGAACGCCAGTCAACCTCCTTTATCGGTCTTCCTACGCCTGCCAATGCCCTCTTTTGGGGCTCTCTCATCGTGGGGATAGGCGACAGTCTGCCTTCCTCCTCATGGCTCACCATCCTCCTCCTTTTCTGGGTGATGATGATGAGTTGGCTGCTGATAGCTGAGATACCTATGTTTGCGTTGAAGTTTAAGCATTGGGGATGGCGTGGCAACGAGGTGAAGTATATCTTTGTTCTCACCACCATTCCTCTGGTCTTACTGTTGGGATGGATAGGTGTGGCGGTAGTCATCGTGTGGTATGTCCTCCTGTCGATGATCTCATCTAAGTTGATCAATTAAGTCTTCTCTTTATGTTGTTCAAGACCCTGTTGCTCATTGTTCTTGTCATAGTTCTCTTTCTTGTTGGACTCGTCTTTCTTGTTGTCAGATGGGTGATGGTCTTCATTGCGCGTGCCAAGGAAGTAGCTATACAGGCAGATAGAGAGAAGACTAACCGTCATAGTCGTGACTATACTGGCAGACGACAGCAGCAGTATGGTCACAGTCGTCGCAGCTCTTCTCAGCAGACAACGAACACCACGGGCAGTCGCACCTATCGCAGTGCATCAGGTGAGGAGGTTATCATCGACACCCGTAACCCTGAGTCAGCCGGCCGTCGTATCTATGAAGATGGAGAGGGAGAGTATGTAGATTTCGAGGAAGAGAAATAAGGTATTTCAGTATAGCGAGGTGCTAAAAAGTAATCCACAAACAGGAGGTAGTCACTATCTACATACTGCTTGTGGATTATTTTTTATATTGGAAGCACTATTTAGTTGTGCACCAATGTGCCTATCTCTTCACCGAGCATCACACGTTTGAGGTTGCCTACGATATCCATGTTGAACACATAGATGGGTAGGTTGTTTTCCTTGCACATGGTGGTGGCGGTGAGGTCCATCACCTTGAGGTGACGCATATAAATCTCATCGTAGGTGATATCGCTAAACTTTGTCGCTGTGGGATCTTTCTCGGGGTCTGCGGTGTAAATACCATCGACACGTGTACCCTTGAGCATCACATCAGCCTCTATCTCTATGCCGCGCAGGCTGGAGCCTGTGTCGGTGGTGAAATAAGGACTGCCTGTGCCGGCGGAGAAGATACATACATAGCCAGCTTCCATAGCCTCAATGGCCTTCCACTTGGTGTAGAACTCGCCAATGGGCTCCATCCTGATGGCTGTGAGCACCTTTGTCTTTACGCCGATGGCACCAAGGGCAGAACTGAGGGCTAAAGAGTTGATGACAGTGGCACACATACCCATCTGGTCGCCTTTCACCCTGTCGAAACCTTTCTGAGCACCGCTCAGACCACGGAAGATGTTGCCACCTCCTATTACTATACCTATCTCTACACCCATTTCATGCACCTCTTTTATCTGTTGTGCATAGTCGGAGAGACGCTGAGGATCGATGCCGTAGTTCTGTTGGCCCATAAGGCTCTCTCCACTGAGTTTAAGGAGAATACGTTTGAATTTTGCCATAGTTGTTTATTGTTTTTTAAGATGATATCACTGTCTTCACCTCCTTGAAAGCGTAGCGGCGCAGTTGGCCCTCCTCGTCGCATAGTACAAGGTGTCCATCCTTTTCCACGGTGTCAATGCGTGCCATGAATGGTCCCTGATGGTCTTGGTAGGGATGGTAGCCACTCTTTCTGTAGAGATGTTTTAGATAGGTGTCGTGAATCTCCTGTGCTGACCAGTTGCCCACCTCCTCCCACTGACGGAGGATGGCCTGTAGGAGTGCATCACGGTCAACGGGTTGTCCCAGTATCTGCAAGAGCGAGACGGGGTTGGGTGCATCACTCACAAACAGCGATTGGTTAACATTGATGCCGATACCGAGAATCGACTGCCTGATAGTGGTGCCCGACAGCTGATGCTCGATGAGGATGCCACCTATCTTCCTGTCGTTCCAATAGATGTCGTTGGGCCATTTGATGGAGAAGTGAGGGGAGAGGTGTTGCAATACCCTTACGATGCTCAGGCTGATAGCCATGGAGAGCTGAAACTGCTGGGCGGCAGGTAGGGTAGTGGGGTGGATGAGCATGGAGAACAGCAGGTTAGCGCCCCGCTCACTCTCCCAACTGTTGCTGCCCTGTCCGCGTCCCGACGACTGATAGTCGGTGGTGACCACTGTTAATAGTGTCCCCTCTTCGCCTTTGTAATGGCAGAGATAGTCATTGGTGGATGAGGTCTCTTCCAGATGAATCAGTCTGATGTGTTGCATGCACGATACCTTAGCTAACTGCAAAAATACGTCTTTTTCTTTATTCATCAAAGAAATAGTTGTAATTTTGCACCTATAAAAATCAAGGAGAAGACCATGACTTCAGAAGAACAACAGCGGATGGATGAGCAGATGATGCGTCTTGCGCTCAAGGAGGCAGAACATGCTTACGAAGAGGGTGAGGTGCCGGTAGGTGCTGTGGTGGTATGTGAGGGAAGAGTGATTGCCCGTGCGCACAACCAGACGGAGCGTTTAGGTGATGTGACGGCGCATGCCGAGATGCTTGCCATCACATCGGCAGCCAACCTCCTGGGAGGAAAGTATCTCACCAACTGCACACTCTATGTTAGTGTAGAGCCCTGTGTGATGTGTGCCGGTGCCCTGGGATGGGCACAGGTAGGTAGGGTGGTATATGGGGCCACCGACGAGAAGCGCGGCTATCATCTCTTCGCACCACAGGCTATGCATGTCCGTACGGAGGTGGTGTCAGGGGTGCTGGAAGAGGAGTGTGCCGAACTGATGAAGAGTTTTTTTCAACGGTTGCGATAGTGGCAACCTAATTGCTACTCTTCTTCGAGAGGAGTGAGGTCTCTGGGCTGCTTGCCTAACTCGTAAGGGTTGTAATCATCGTCGTAGAGATGCTCTGTCTCTGTATCAACAGCAGGTTTGTTGACGATAATCTCACCGTTCTTATACTCCTTGCGGATGACATCGGTGCGGAGCAGGAAATCGCTCATGCTCACCGTAGGGATGATGATGCCAAAGATGCCAATGGCAACACGGGTGCCGCTGGGATGAGCAACGTTATGGATGCGTGCTGTGGAGTAGAGAGCGTGAGGATAGATCTTGATAGTGTTGAGCTGATGATAGAATTTCATAGAGGTTAGGCTCTTCTCTAACTTAGGGTCAACGGAGGTCACCATCGCCTTGATGTTTCTCACTATATCATCACTCTCATCTTCGGCGTGCTGGAGGTTGGCCATCACGCAGATGATGGAACTGTTGATAACAGCCTCTTTCATGCGTCTTTCTGATGGAACGGAGATAGAGGCCAGGATAAGGAGAAGTATGATGACAACTCCAAACTTGAGCGTGCGCCCAATACATCCTTTGTTGACCTCCTTGAAGGAGTCGTTCTTCTTGTATGTTCCTCGGTTGTTGTTAATCATAGTTTTCCCTGATTGATAAGGTTCATAAATTCCTGGCGGGTCTTCGCCTGATTGAAGGCGCCGCTGAAATCGCTTGTGGTGGTGATGGAGTTTTGTTTCTCCACCCCTCGCATCTGCATACACATGTGTTTCGCTTCTACCACCACCATCACCCCTAAGGGATGGAGTGTCTCTTCGATACACTCTTTGATTTGCAGTGTCATACGCTCCTGCACCTGTAGGCGATGGGAGAAGATGTCCACCACTCGTGCTATCTTGCTTAGTCCTGTGATATAACCATTGGGGATGTATGCCACATGCACCTTGCCGTAGAATGGAAGGAGATGATGCTCGCAGAGCGAGAAGAAATCGATGTCTTTGACGATGACCATCTGACTGTAGTCTTCCTTAAACAAAGCATCGGTGAGTACTTTCTTTGCATCCATGGTATAACCACGGGTGAGCACCTGCATAGCCTTAGCCACGCGGGTAGGAGTTTTGAGCAGTCCTTCACGTTCAGGCTCTTCGCCCAGGAGGTGGAGAATCTCTTTGTAGTGTGATGCTAATTCTTCTGTGATGTGTTCTTGCTGTTGAGCGCTCTCTGTATTCATGAATTTAGATAACCCGTTGATTGTTTGGAGAATGGTTCCCTTAGTACTGAACCGTTATTTTGCCCTTTACGATGGACGCCTGCTGATGGCCAGCCTCTTTGATAGCGGTAAGCATGGCATGTGCCTCCTCGTAGGTGCGGTAGTTGCCCACACGACAGATCCATCGAGGTGAATAGAAATGCACATAGACGGGTTCGTCGGGGAAGTTTGACTTTATTTCGTTGCCTATACGCTCCGCTTTCTGGCGGTCGCTACGCGAGTTACCTCCCGAAAAGACCTGTACGCGATAGCCATTCACTTTGTAGCTTTTGCGCGGCACCTTTTTTTGAGGGGCGGCAGCGGTGTTGGCGGGAGTGGTGGGAGAAGAGACCACAGGCTCCTTGCTCTTGGCAGGAGCGGTTGCTGTCTCCGACTGTTTGGACGGTGAGGGTGTCGTTATTTGCAAGGATGGTTGCTTGGACGACGGCTGCGACGAGGCGTTGCTATTGGCGACAGATGGCGTCGTAGTGGCGTTGACCAAACGGTTGATCTCTTCGCTCTGATGCACCGTGATGCGTCCCTGACTGCTCTTGCTGCTGTGCTGGAGACGGTCAAGAAACGACTGTGCCTGTGCACCAGAGAGGGTGCACAGGACAACTGTCGTTAATAATACCAAGCGTTTCATCATCTGTAGATGTTTATTTCCATGCGTCGATGATACCCTTGAAGTCGGCAACCTTCAGAGAGGCACCGCCAATCAGACCACCATCGATGTCGGGCTTAGCAAACAGTTCGGGCGCATTGCTGGCCTTGCAGCTACCACCATAGAGGATGGTGGTGTTGTCAGCAATCTCCTCACCATATTTCTCAGCAATGGTAGAGCGGATATAGGCATGAATCTCTTCAGCCTGCTCAGCAGTAGCGGTCTTGCCAGTACCGATAGCCCAGATAGGCTCATAGGCAATGACGATGTGCTTAAACTCCTCAGCAGAGAGGTTGAATACGCTTCCTTCGAGTTCGGCCTTCACCACCTCGTTCTGCTTGTTAGCCTCACGCTCCTCCAGGCTCTCGCCGATACAGAAGATTACATCGAGGTTGTTCTTCAGTGCCAGCAACACCTTCTCCTTCAGGATCTCAGGAGTCTCGCCATAATATCCGCGGCGCTCAGAGTGACCGAGGATGACATAGTCAGCACCGGTGCTCTTCACCATCTCTGCAGACACCTCGCCAGTGTAAGCACCCTTCTCCTTGTCGGCACAGTTCTCAGCACCGAGACCTAACACCTCTTTGTTAATCAGCTGAGCTACAGGAGCCAGGTGAATGAATGGGGTGCAGATGATCACGCCGCAGTTGGGCTTGTCGTTTGTCAGTGTCTCGTTGAGCTCTTTAGCGAGCGCTACACCCTCTTGCAGGTTCATGTTCATCTTCCAGTTACCTGCTACAATTTTCTTTCTCATTTTTTCTTTGTTTTTGTTAATGTTAGACAATATCAGTGTTTCCTTTTTCTTTCTTATCCATTGGCTCCATGCCCATAGTCGGTCGGCTATCGTGAGTATCAGGAGGGGCAGGATAAACCAGATGGTGATGTAGATGATCTTCTCTACAAAGCTCTTTTCTGGCATGCGTCCTATCTCCGCCTTGTCGATAGGGAGCTGGAGCTCCTCCTCTTTAGGTAGGAAGTTGTTGCTCCATTTTCTCACCACTTTACCATCCTTGAGGAGCAGGAGTCCGGGGTTGCTTCTGATGATGGTCTTCAGTGTCGTCTCGTCGGCGTGTAAGAACCGATAGTCGGCACCGGTGAAGTTGATCCATTGGTAGATGCCCTGAGGTCCGCTGGCAGTGAGACAGAGGAAGGGCACCTTTTGCTCCTCTGCATATTCGGCAATGAGGTTGATGAGGTCAAACCTGCTGTCATCGGCATTCTCGAGGTGGGGAGCCACAAGGAGAAAGGTATATCCCTTGTGGTGAAGCACCTCCCGGGTGACATCCTCATCGGTATCGATGGTGTTGATGTAGAAGTCGTGGATGGGAGGCACATAGCCCGCCTCTGTTTCCACCGTCTTCGACTCAACAAACCGCCATGTAGAGTCGGGATAGTTGTCGAGTGTGAAGGTCTTCCTCTGCCCATCTTTCTCCATGATGAATGTCGTTTCAAACTTAGGTTGAGGGGCACCCTCAGGAATCTCCATCCCCTTGATGATGTCTGCTCCAATGTGATAGGGGCGGAAATCGAAGATGGGAAGGTCGTAGAGACTATAGCCGGAGATGACAAGGATGAATACGATGGTGTAGTTGATAACTATCCATTGGCTCGACTGACTGATCAACCGTGTCATTCTGATGGGCGCCACCGCCACCACGGCAGAAGCAGCAAGGAGCACCACGTTCTTCAATAATGTCTGTTCGTTGGTCAACACCACTGCGTCGCCAAAACAACCACAGTCGCTCACTGGGTTATCGATGACTATCCATACCGACAAGGCGGTCATGACGGTCATAAATAAGAGGGTAAGCATCGACACGCTGCGGCGTCGGATAGCGAACAGCAGGCAGATGCCTAATGCGAACTCCAGTGCCGAGAGCAGGATGGCGATGATGACGGTGACCGTGGGTATCATCATACTGCTCAGTCCGAGTGCCTGAAGGTAGTCGTCGAGCTTATAGCCTGTGCCCATAGGATCTACGGCTTTCACGAAACCGGAGAGAATGAGCGTTATGGCCACTATCATGCGACAGAGGTTGACCCCGAAGGTCTTCAATAGAGCTATCGTTGCCTCGTTTCTTATTGTCATTTCAGTTTGATCATGCCGAAGACTGCATAGTTGATGATGTCCATATAGTTGGCATCTATGCCCTCGCTCACCAGGGTCTGTCCCTGTAGCTCCTCAATCTCCTTGATACGTTCTATCTTGGTGAGGATGAAATCGGTGTAACTGCTCACCCTCATTCCGCGCCATGCTTCGTCGTAGTCGTGGTTCTTCTTCTTCATCAGTTCCAGAGCCTCATGCGCCATCTTGTCGTAGAGTGTCAGCGCCTCTTCATTGCTGATATCCACATGGTCGGCAAAGCCCTTTTCCAACTGTATGAGTCCTATAATACCATAGTTGATGAGAGCGATAAACTCAGGGCGTATGCCTTCTCCCACCAGCGAGCATTGTTTTATTTCCAGACTGCGTATGCGTTTTGCTTTGATAAACAGTTGGTCGGTGAGGGATGAGGGGCGCAGGATGCGCCATGATGCTCCGTAGTCGTGGAGCTTCTTGGCAAAGAGCGAGCGGCACTCTTGGAGCGATGTCTCAAACTGTTGGTTGGTTGCTTCCATGGTTTATCCCTCCTTTTGCATTCGATGAATATATTTTATTTTTGCACACTGCACGTCAAACCTCACCTGGAGGGAGTCGCGCTTCTGCTTGGTGCGTGCCAGCATTTCCAGCGCCTCTTTTGTTGCGCGGAGGTTGGCCTTGTCGCGCTCCACCTTCTCTCGCTGATATTCGTAATCTGCGTTCACCTCCTGTAGCAGACTATCGGTGATAGCCAAGTCTTCCTGGGCTTGGTGGAGCGAAATCTCCTGCTTGAGTTTCAGCCCTTTGCGCCTTGTCTCGATGGCGTTAGGATAGATATGACGTAGGGAGTCGAGGGCTTGCAGAGCCAACTCATCTTCTCCTTGTTCATAATACTGCTCCGCCTTTGCAAGCAACAAGTCGGCTTCTTTCTGTGCGTCCGAACTGCATGAGGTCAGCAGGGGGAGGAGCAGAAGGCCGAATAGCCAATGGGAGCAAAGATATGCTGTCGTATTTCTTTTCATGCCGCAAAATTACTCAAAAAAGGGGATAATAATTTTGTTCTCATCGAAAAATGCTAAGTGAATGGCGCTGTTTTAAAGATTATTAAAGTTTTAGCCATGGGGGAGCAAATGACAACATAATTTATTCGTGCAGGCTTACTATAAAACAGTGATTGGAGTTTTCTTATTATAGGTGTGATGATTCTGTCCTGCATCCTATGATGCAATGACAAGAATAGTGATATGACACAATGTTAGTGAATAGGATAAATATGTGACATTTGGCTTTCTCAATTCTGTCTGATTTTTCTCCTCAAATAGAAGAAAAAAGGCACTTTTTACAGGGTTTTTGCCTCAAAAATGGAGCTGATTTTTCATCTTTGTGAAGGCAATTTTTTGTCATTTTTCAGCAAAAATCTTTACAGCAGAAAAGTTGCTGCAAAAAGTGTGCCAAACTACCCTCCGTTCAAAACCGTTCAAAAAATGAGCGAAAAACCCCCGTTTCGTTC
>JAHAZN010000074.1 GCA_018385335.1 Prevotella sp. | reverse complement strand
TACTTTTTCATAATAAATTTAATAAATTAGGTGATTTTTTTGTTTTACAGGCAAAGATACTATTCACTGCCATAAAAATTATCCCACATCAACAAAAACGTATTCTCATATCAGCAAAACATATTCCCATATTAGCAAAACACACATTCTCATATTGGCAAATACACTATCTACAGACCTTTAAATAGTGTGAATAATAAATATTTCATAACTTTGCATCCGAAAAATTTTCACCAACAAGAAAATCAAATGGCCAATCTCATATTAACTTCCCTTCCAATGTTTGTTTGTGGCTTTTGGGTCGTAATGATAGCATTGAACCAATACTTTGATGGTCGCAACAAGGCCCGCATGATGCTTATGCTGTTTATGGCAGTGGCAACCTTGCTCTATGCCGGTCACTGCGTGTTTCTTAATCGCTTCTACAGCAACATGCCTTTGTTCGACAGTCTTTACGCCTTTTCCAATCTTGCCGTTTACCCGATGTTTTACCTTTACATCGACAGTATGACCTCGTCGGAGAGTCACTTGCGTCGCACATGGTGGTATCTCGCCCCGGCGGTGGTGATAGGTATAATAGTTTCGACCATATACACGATAATGTCGCCTCACGACATTGACACCTTCGTTCGCATCATTTCATATAAGGAGAACTATGGTAGTGGCACGGGACTCTGCCGGGTAATGGGCTTCGTGAGGTTCGCGGCTAAGATAATTTTTGCTATCGAAGTGGTGACAGTTCTTGTGGCGGGGTCGCGAAAGATTTCAGCGTATAACAAATCCATTGAAGCATATTATGCCGATACCGAAGGGAAGCGACTTGTCGTATACCAATGGTTTATGTATGTATTCACTGCTTGTGCCGTTGCGTCTATCATATTCAATTTTCTCGGTCGCTACCGCTTCGGCGACTCACCTTGGACTATAGCCATACCATCACTTACTTTTTCCTCATTACTGTATATTCTGGGCTTCATCAGTTTAAGACAGACATTCACTATCGATAACTTTGTGCAGGAAGAAACAGAGGATGCTTCCATATCGGAGCATCTCCCCGACTGCGAATCGGAAAATTCACTTGCTCGACGCATCGAAGAGGTTGTAACGCAACAGCAACTCTTTTTGCGACACAACGTGAAAGTTTCGGACATAGCAGCTGAACTATGTACCAATCGCCTATATGTTTCAACTGCCATCAACGATGAATTTGGCGTATCTTTTTCAGATTACATCAACAAAAAGCGAATTGACTATGCCATTCAATTGATGCGCACAAATCCGCAGATGACAATGTGCGAAATTGCCGACCGCTCCGGCTTCTCATCCGATAAATCATTTTACCGCAACTTCAAGCGTTTTACAGGCAAATCACCCAAGAAAATCGATGAGTAAAGTGGGTGTTTTTGAGATTTTCGATCAGCTCATCAAGATTGACTTGGCTGGTTTTACATAGCTTTTCGACAACTCCATAGTGCGCCTTTTGGAGCATGGGAACAATATGCGGGAAGTCACCAACGTCTGAAGAACCCCATTCAGGTCATACTTGGCACGGCTGCCTTTAAGTATAGTGTCGCATACCTTCGGCAACCCCAACCGAGTATATAGTCCGAGCAACATAAGGTCACCTCCATGGCGCAAAGGACGCTCCCCCTCATCGATTGTTTTCGTAGGACTGAGTTCAACAGTAATCTTCTTGCGACTTTCTTTCTCTTCTGCAGTCATAGAGGCGGCAAGCTCCTCAATTTCGTATAAAGGTATAAAAATTATGAACTGTGCAACAATTCATTAAAAAAAAATCAGGCACTTACAAGCTCAAAGTGACAAACTCCCAGTAAATATACACTTCTCTGTTGAATAAAACAAGAATGAATGATTTTTTTTTTTATTTTTTGCTCCCTTGCATCCTCTTTTGATAAGATATCGTTATCTTTGCAGACGAAAAAGTAAATACAAGGTTTCGCTCATGAGCAACATCAACGTTACCCAGCTGTTGACACAGACGGTAGATAAATTATCAGAGACAGCGGCGCTCAAAGGACTATTTCATCAACACACCAACGGGACTCCCCTGCCATCAAGCAAGGTATTAGAGGAGCTGGTTGATTTGTCGCGTTCCATCCTTTTTCCTGGCTACTTCGGTAACTCCTCCGTGGAACAGCGCACAGTGAGGTACCACATTGGTGTCAACCTGGAGAGATGGCATAAGTTGCTTACCGACCAGATTATGGCTGGCCTCTGTTTCGCCCAACCTAACAAAGAGCTCCCCCTGGGGGATTTTGAGAAGAGCGAAACAGAAGAACGGGCAGAAGAGATAGCTGCCCAGCTCATAGAACGGCTGCCTAATATCAGACGCACATTAGCCACCGACGTGGAAGCGGCTTTCAACGGTGACCCTGCTGCCATCAACTATGGAGAGATCATCTCCTGCTATCCTGTGATTAAAGCGCTCACCAACTACCGCATCGCTCATGAACTCTTTGTCATGGGTGTTCCACTCATCCCTCGCATCCTCACTGAGATGGCTCACTCGGAGACGGGCATCGACATCCACCCCGGAGCTCAGATAGGACATCATTTCACCATCGACCATGGCACCGGTGTGGTTATTGGCGCCACATGTATCATAGGTAATAACGTGAAGCTCTATCAGGGTGTGACGCTGGGTGCAAAAAGTTTCCCGTTAGACAAGGATGGACATCCTATCAAGGGCATCCCGCGTCATCCTATTCTCGAAGATGATGTGGTGGTATATGCCAACGCTACCCTCTTGGGACGCATCACCATCGGCAAGGGATCGGTGGTAGGCGCCAACGTGTGGGTCACCAGCGACATGCGTCCAAAAACAAAGAAATATAAGAAAGTAAAGACCGAAAATATCGATATTGAATTTAACAATGGGACAGGAATTTGAACTGATAGCAAAAACATTCATGGGTCTGGAGCCGATACTGGCAAAAGAGCTCATCCAGTTAGGTGCCAACAATGTGCAGACAGGACGTCGTATGGTGTCATTCACAGGCGACAAGCGACTGATGTATCGCGCCAACTTCCATCTGCGCACTGCCATACGCATACTCAAACCTATCAAACACTTCAAGGCAAAATCAGCCGATGATGTATATAATAGGGTAAGGGAAATAGACTGGACACAGTACCTGGGATTGGACAAGACCTTCGCTGTGGATTCGGTGGTATTCTCTGAAGAGTTTAAACATTCTAAGTTTGTTGCCTACAAGGTTAAGGATGCTATCGTTGACCAGTTTAGGGAGAACACTGGCAAACGCCCCAACATCAGCGTATCTAACCCTGACATCCGTCTGAACATGCACATTGCAGAAGACGACTGTACGCTGAGTCTCGATTCGAGCGGCGAGAGCCTCCACCGCAGAGGCTATCGTCAGGAGAGTGTAGAGGCTCCTCTTAATGAGGTGCTCGCCGCTGCCATCATCATGATGACGGGATGGAAAGGCGACTGCGACTTCATCGACCCTATGTGTGGTAGCGGAACACTGCTCGTAGAGGCTGCACTCATCGCCCAGAACATGGCTCCCGGTCTGTTTAGGAAAGAGTTTGCTTTTGAGAAATGGCCTGACTTCGACAAAGAACTCTTCGATGAGATCTACAACGACGACTCGGCAGAAAGAGAGTTTAAACACCATATCTATGGCTACGACATCGACATTAAAGCGGTGAACACAGCACGCCTCAATGTCAAGGCTGCTGGTCTCTCTAACATAGTGACAGTGGAAGAGGCTGACTTCAAAGACTTCGTGCAACCCAAGGAGAAGAGCATCATCGTGATGAATCCTCCCTATGGTGAACGCATCTCCACGCCCGACCTCTTAGGCACCTATCGCACCATAGGTGAACGACTGAAACATCATTTCCTCGACAATGAGGCATGGGTGCTGAGCTACCGCGAGGAGTGTTTCGACCAGATAGGACTCAAACCTTCTATCAAGATTCCTCTTTATAACGGTTCGCTGGAGTGTGAACTGAGGAAATACCAGATCTTCAACGGCAAACTGAAAGACTTCAGAAGCGAAGGCGGAATAGTGAAGACCGACGAAGAGAAGAAACAGATGGCCGAGAAAAGGCGATTCAAAAAGGAGAGAGGAGAGTTTAAGAAACGCCTCGACGAGCAGGAGGAGAACGAAGAGGCTGACATCCGCTCCTTCACCTTCCACTCCTTGGAGAGAAAGGTATTCGACAACCGCAGAAACGAGAGACGCGAAGACAAACGCAACGGAAGAAGAGACGACAGACGTGACGAGAGAAATAGTTGGCGAGGAAATCGTGGAGGACACGAGCGTTTTGACAGAAGCGGAAAGAAGGGAGGAAAAGGTAGCTATACAAACAATCGCAAAAGAAGGACGTTCAATGATGATGAAGATTAAACTCGCCAGCATTTGTCTGGCCTTGATAACAGCATCCACAACAATGGCACAGAAACTCTTCACACTCGAAGACCTCAATTTCGGTGGCAAGAACTACTATAACATGTCGCCCAAAAACCTTTATCTCACATGGTGGGGCGACCAACTGATGTATCAGGATGCTGAAGAGACCGGCACCGTAGATATGAAGACAGGGAAGAGAACGGCGGTAGCCACGCTCAACGACCTGGGCAAGGGATGGCACAGCATGATGAATGTCACCTACCCCTATGCCGACAAATCATGGATGTTGCTCAATAATGGCAAGGAACGCATCCTCTACGACTGGAAGAAAAAGGAGATAGTATGGCGACAGACAAGTGCCAACGAGGAGCACGCCGCCTGGAACAAAGCATCGAAAACGGTGGCTTTCGTTCGTAACCATCAGTTGTGGATAACTACCGAAGGTGGTGAGACACGACAACTCACAACCGACGGCAGTCGTGAGATAGTCTATGGACAGGCAGTACACAGAAACGAGTTTGCTATCGACAAGGGTCTGTTCTGGAGTCCCGACGGACAGCATCTTGCGTTCTACCGTATGGACCAGAGCATGGTGGAGGACTATCCACAGGTGAACACCTTCACTGACATCGCCTCTTATGAACCCGACAAATATCCTATGGCGGGAAGAAGAAGTCATGAGGTGAAGGTGGGAATCTACCATCTCGGCACACAGCAGACCATCTACTTGAATACCGGCGCACCCACTGACCGTTATTTCACCAACATCAGGTGGTCTCCCGACTGTAAGTTGATCTATATCTTTGAACTCAACCGCGACCAGAACGACCTCCGACTGGTGGTCTATGACGGACAGACAGGCGAGAAGTTAAGAGAAATCTACCACGAGACTCACGAGAAATATGTAGAGCCGCTCACTCCCATCGTCTTCCTGCCTTGGGATGAGAGCCGCTTTGTGCTCTCCAGCCGTAAGGATGGATATACACACCTCTATCTCTATGACACTTCAGGCAAGGAGATAAGACAGTTGACGAAAGGGGCATTTGAGGTGGAACGTTTCGTGGGTTTCAACACGAAAGCAAAGAAAATCATCATCGAGACCAACGAGAAACACCTGCTCCAACGCAACCTCTATACCGTGGATCCCAACAACGGCAAGCACAAGCTCATTGGCAGCGATGAGGGAGTTCACCACGGAAGAATTTCTAAAAGCGGTGAATGGCTTATCGACTACTATTCGGCACCTGAGATTCCACGGAATATCGATCTCATCAACACTGCCAACGGCAAACTCTTACGCCTGCTCACCGCAGAAGATCCATGGAAGGGTTATGAGCAGCCCTTCTTTGAATGTGGCACCATCAAGGCTGCCGACGACTCCACCACCCTTTTCTATCGCATGGTGAAGCCGGCACACTTCGACCCCAAGAAGAAATACCCCACTGTGGTATATGTATATGGTGGACCTCATGCTCACATGATTGAAGCCTCGTGGCACTACTACAGTCGTTCGTGGGAGACCTATATGGCACAGAAGGGATATATCGTCTTTATTCTCGACAACCGCGGCAGCGAGAGACGAGGAAGAGACTTTGAACAGGTAACCTTCAGACAGCTTGGACAGGCAGAGATGGCCGACCAGATGAGGGGTGTTGACTTCCTTAAGTCACTGCCATATGTCGATGCCGACAGATTGGGCGTCCACGGATGGAGCTATGGTGGATTCATGACCATCTCGCTCATGACCAACTACCCCGACGTCTTCAAGGTTGGGGTGGCTGGCGGTCCTGTCATCGATTGGAAATGGTATGAGGTAATGTATGGTGAACGCTATATGGATACACCGCAGACCAATAAAGAGGGATATGAGAAGACCTCACTCTTGTCCAAAGCCAAAGACTTGAAGGGCAAACTGCAAATCATCATCGGCATGAACGACCCCGTGGTGGTTCCACAACATGCACTCTCGTTTATCAATGCCTGCACAGAGGTAGGCACCCAGCCCGATTTCTTCGTCTATCCGGGAGAAGAACACAACATGTTGGGACACAAGAGTGTACACCTGCATGAACGTATTACCAACTATTTTGAAACCTATCTGAAATAATAAAACAAAACTACAATGATTATACTTTTATTAGGAAGCGGAGGACGTGAGCACGCCCTGGCATGGAAGATTGCTCAGAGTGAGAAAGTGGAGAAACTGTATATCGCCCCGGGCAATGCCGGAACGAGAGACTGTGGAGAGAACATCGCCATAAAGGCTGATGATTTTGAAGCGATAAAGTCGTTCTGCCTCGACAAGGGGGTGGATATGGTGGTTGTAGGTCCGGAAGATCCATTGGTGAAGGGTATCTACAACGAGATGAAGACAGACCCACGCACAAAGCATATCCCCGTGATAGGACCCTCAAAAGAGGGAGCTGTACTCGAAGGCTCTAAGGATTTTGCCAAGGCCTTCATGCAGAGACATCATATCCCCACAGCAAGGTATAACACTTTTGATGGAACAACACTCAATGAGGGACTGGCCTTCCTGGAGACCCTCTCTGCTCCTTATGTACTCAAGGCTGACGGGCTGTGTGCCGGCAAAGGCGTACTCATCCTGCCTACACTCGATGAAGCGAAGAAGGAGCTGCGCGAGATGCTGGGAGGTATGTTTGGCAATGCTTCTGCCAAGGTAGTGATAGAGGAGTTCCTCAGTGGTATAGAGTGTTCTGTGTTTGTCCTCACCGACGGACAGCACTATAAGATTCTGCCTGAAGCAAAAGACTATAAGCGCATCGGCGAACACGATACCGGACTGAACACTGGCGGTATGGGTAGCGTAAGCCCCGTCCCCTTTGCCACCCCCGAATGGATGAAAAAGGTGGAAGACCGTATCGTGCGTCCCACGGTGGAAGGTCTTGCCAAAGAGGGAATAGACTATAAGGGCTTTATTTTCTTCGGTCTTATCAACGTGGCAGGCGAACCGATGGTCATCGAATACAACTGCCGCATGGGCGACCCTGAGACGGAGAGCGTGATGCTGCGACTGAAGAGCGACATCGTTGACCTCTTTGAGGGCGTGGCAGCAGGCGACCTCGACAAGCGAGAGATTGTCTTCGATGAGCGTGCCGCTGTCTGTGTGATGTTAGTGAGCGGTGGCTATCCACAAGAATATAAGAAAGGTTATCCCATCACTGGTATCGACAAGGTAGAGGACAGTATCGTGTTCCACGCTGGCACCACGCTGAAAGACGGCGAGGTAGTGACAGCGGGCGGAAGGGTTATCGCCGTAAGTTCATACGGCAAAGACAAGGCTGAAGCGTTGCAGAAATCCTTCGAAGGAGCACGTAAGATAGAATTCACCGACAAGTATTTCAGAAGAGACATTGGTGCTGATCTCTAAGGAGAGGCATAGTGTAGGATGATCAAACGACTGCAGAACAGAATCTCTGAGAGCAAGATGGCCCTGCCCATCACCACCTTTTACGGGATATTGGTGTGGATGGCGGCTGGCTTGTTTCATGAGGGTTGGTGGATTCAGTTTGCACTCTTCGCACTCTCCACCTATCTCATTGTGGAGCTCAACAACAGCAATGCACTCATACGTATCTATAGCCGTATGGTGTCGTGCTCGTTTATCGCGCTCTGGTCCATGGCCTGTTTCCTTTTTGGCGACCTGAAGATAGCGGTGATACAGACGGGTGTCATAGCTTGCTATTCCTGCCTGTTCCATTCCTATCAGAACAAATCGTCGGGACTTACCTATGTGGCTGCTCTCGCATTGGGCTTAGCCTCACTCATAGACATACAACTGCTGTTCTTCCTCCCGGTGATGTGGCTACTGATGTTTGTCTATCTCAATGCGCTCAACCTTCGTACATGGTGCGCCACGCTCCTCGGGGCCATCACCCCTTACTGGTTCCTGGCAGCCTATGCCATATACAATGGTCAACTCCATCTGCTCACAGATCCTGTGGAGCAGATGATGACGTTCGCACCACTATTCCAGTTTGAGCACCTCACACTGCAACAGGCGGTGACCATAGTATGGACGATCCTACTCGCCCTTTTGGGTATCCTCCACTATCTACGCAACAGTCATCAAGACAAGATTCGCATCCGACAGCTCTACGGCTGTTTCATCGCCGTGAATATCATCGCTATGATCGTCTTTCTGCTTCAACCCACCAATTACACGATAGCACAGATGTTTCTCATCATCAATGGCAGTCCGCTCATCGCTCATTTCATAGCACTTACCAACAGTAGGCTCACCAACATCACGTCTATCATTCTGGTTATCATTACTCTTTTCATCACTGCATATAACTTATGGAATTCTTTGTAGGACTTCTTATTCAATATGGTTACGTAGGCATGCTCCTTGCCGCCTTCCTTGCCGGGAGTTTCTTCCCCTTCAGCAGTGAGGCAGTGATGGTGGGACTGTTAGCTGCGGGCCTCTCTCCTACCGAACTGTGTATCTATGCCACCATAGGCAACGTGGTTGGCGGAATGTTCAACTATGGTGTGGGACGCATGGGAAAGACTGAATGGATAGAGAAATATCTGCACGTCAAGAAGAAAGACCTCGACAGGGCAGAACGGTTCATGGCTGGACGTGGTGCATGGATGGGGTTCTTCGCCTTCCTCCCCTTACTCGGCAGTGCCATCACCATCCTCCTCGGACTGATGCGCGCCAATATCTTCATCTCTTTCACCAGTATCACCATAGGGAAAGCATTGCGCTATGTTCTCCTGGCACTTGGCATGGGCGCCTTCGTCCTTTCATCCTGCAGTGAGAAGAGAGAGAGCAACAGACTACAGGTGACTGTGACCATCGAACCGCTGAGGTTCTTTGCCGAAGAGATAGGTGGCGACAGGGTGAGAGTGATGACCATCGTGCCACAGGAAAGCAGTGCCGAGACCTATGAACCCACGGCACGGCAGATGGTGGAACTGAGTAAGAGCCAGCTTTATGTCAGCATGGGAAGTCTCGGTTTCGAGGAGCGGTTGACAGAACGACTTCAAGGGAGCAGCACTGGATTGACGGTGATAAAGGCTAACGATGGATTACAGCTCATCAAAGCTCACAACCATTCGTTTGGAGAAGAGATGTGTCATCATGACGACCCACACACCTGGACCAACCCCAAGAATGCCAAAATCATTGCAAGAAACATCTGCAAGGCACTCACAAAGGTGGACAGACACGACTCGCTCCTCTATGCCAACAACCTTCATAGACTCTGTCAACGCATCGACTCGCTCGACGCTCAGATAGCACGACAGGTGGACAGCGCCCGACAGGCGGGTGTTTCAGCAGCTTTCCTCATCTATCACCCAGCACTCACCAACTATGCCATGAGCTACGGTCTGACACAGATAGCCATCGAGGAAAACGGTCATGAGCCTTCTCCGCTCATCCTCAAGCGCCAACTGACTAATGCACGCCAACACGGTGTGAACACGCTTCTCTTGCAACAGTCGATGAGGGGCAGCAATATCTCCGTTATCTGTAAGGATGCTGGCGTGAACATAGTAGAGATCAACCCGCTCAACTATCACTGGTTTGAAGAAATAAAAAGAATCACCAACGCAATATGTCAGAAGCAAGAATAAGTACCCCTATCATCTCACTTAACAACGTGACAGCCGGCTACGATGGTCGCCCACAGATAAATGGAGTGAGCATCGACGTGATGCCCAGGGATTTTGTGGGTATCATCGGCCGTAATGGCGGTGGAAAAACCACCCTGCTACGCGTGATACTCTCACTCCTCAAACCCATGGAGGGTTCGGTGAGCTATCATAATGACAAAGGGATGAAATGCCCCTATCTCCACATGGGTTATCTGCCTCAACACAGCATCATCGACACCTCCTTTCCCATCTGCGTAGCGGAGGTGATAGAACAGGGACTCCTTGGCCGCCACAACTCGATACAGAAAAAGGCAAGGACGCAGTTGATGGAAGACATCATGGATGAGATGGCACTCACCCACCTCGCCCGACAACCGATAGGTCAACTGAGCGGTGGGGAACTGCAACGCACGCTCCTGGCAAGGGCTTTGGTAGGTCAGCCACAGGTGTTGGTACTCGACGAACCCAATACATTCATCGACAAAACCACCACTACCCTACTCGACAACGTGCTCGACCGGGTGAAGCAACATACGACCATCATTATGGTGAGCCACAATGTAGAAGACATCAAGAAAAAAGCCACAATATTGGTGGAAATGGACGAGCAGGCGCACATCACGCGTTAAAAAAAACGAAAACGCCCATATCTTATTCTATTTATAGTAACTTTGCAGCTGTTCAAAAAAAAGAAGACACAAAGTATCACCATAAGAGGAAACATATTGCCAAGAACAATAACGAAAAAACAAAATAAGAAGCATGAAACAATTTAAGCTCATAGACAACGTGATGGGATGGTTGACCTTCCTCATCGCTGCTTTTGTCTATTGCTCTACTATCGAACCGACAGCCAGTTTCTGGGACTGTCCTGAGTTTATCACCACCGGCTATAAGTTGGAGATAGGTCATCCGCCTGGAGCCCCCTTCTTCATGCTCACAGCCAACCTGTTCTCGCAGTTTGTGAGCGATCCCTCGCAGGTGGCACGCATGGTAAACACGATGAGTGCGCTGCTCTCTGCCACCACCATTCTCTTCCTCTTTTGGTCTATCTCTCACCTCACCCGTCGCCTGCTTGTCGATAAGGCAGAGGAGTTTACGCTTGGTAAGGTGATAGCCACCGAGGCTTCAGCACTTGTGGGTGCACTCATCTATACTTTCAGCGACACCTTCTGGTTCAGTGCTGTTGAGGGCGAGGTCTATGCCTACTCCTCAGCCTTCACCGCCGTGGTGTTCTGGCTGATATTGAAATGGGAAGAGCACGCTGATGAGCCTCACAGCGACAGATGGTTGGTGCTCATCATGTATATGACGGGACTCTCTATCGGTGTCCATCTGCTCAACCTGTTGTGTCTGCCAGCTATCGTACTGGTTTATTATTACCGCAAATATCCTAACAGAGAGGGTAAGGCCGACCTCCATGGTTCGCTCATCGCCTTGGCTATCTCGGTGGTCATTCTCGCTGCCGTGCTCTATGGTGTAGTGCCAGGTATCGTACGCGTGGGAGGATGGTTCGAACTGCTCTTTGTCAACATCTTGGGTTGCCCATTCAACACCGGTGAGATCATTTACATCTTCCTGCTCATCACCACCATCATCTGGGCGATATGGGAGACCTATCAGAATCATACCAAACGGGGCAACCTGGCCTTTATGCTCTCCATAGCTATGCTTGGCATCCCCTTCTATGGCCACGGCATAAGCTCAGTAATCATTGGTATCGTAGTGTTGGCTATCCTCTGGTGGGTACTCAACAGAAAGAGTCAGGGCAAGGCGCTCATCAGCGAACGCATCAAGAACACCTCCCTGCTCTGCATGCTGATGCTGATGATAGGTTACTCTACCTATGCAGTCATCGTGATACGCTCTGCTGCCAACCCTCCTATGGATCAGAACTCACCTGAGGATATCTTCACCCTGGGCGAATACCTCGGGCGTGAACAATATGGCCAACGTCCGCTCTTCTACGGACAGGCTTACACCTCACAGGTGGACCTCATCAAGGAGGGTGGTATGTGTCGCCCTGCCATGACCAAGGGTGCCCCCGTTTATCAGCGTGTGGAGAAGAAGAGCGAGAATGAGAAAGATGCCTACTTCGTAGTACGTACCAAGGACGAATACAAATATGCTCAGAACATGCTCTTCCCTCGTATGTACAGCAGTAGCCATACGGGTGCTTACGAGAGCTGGATGAGCGGTGTTGACGGCTATAACGTTCCCTACGACAGATGTGGAGAGATGGTGAACGTGAAGATGCCTACACAATGGGAGAACCTGCGCTTCTTCCTCTCTTATCAGTGCAATTTCATGTACTGGCGCTATTTCATGTGGAACTTCGCCGGCCGTCAGAATGATCTGCAAGGAAATGGTGAACTGGAGCATGGCAACTGGATAACAGGTTTCGACTGGTTTGACAACTGGCGTCTGGGCAACCAGGACCTGCTCCCGGATGATCTGAAGAACAACAAGGGTCATAACGTGTTCTATTGTCTGCCTCTCCTCTTGGGACTCATCGGTCTCTTCTGGCAGTCAATGACCAAGGGACAGAAGGGTATCCGACAGTTTTGGGTAGTGTTCTTCCTGTTCTTCATGACTGGTTTGGCCATCGTTATCTACCTCAACCAGACACCTATGCAGCCACGTGAACGCGACTATGCTTATGCAGGCTCATTCTATGCGTTCACCATCTGGTGCGGCATGGGAGTGGCTGCTATCGCTGAGATGCTCTGGCGCAAACTGAAAGGACACGAGACCGTGATAGCCTCCATCATCGGTGTGGCGGCATTGGCAGTGCCTGCACAGATGGCCTCACAGACCTGGGACGATCACGACCGTAGCGGTAGATATACCTGCCGCGACTTCGGACAGAACTACCTCATGTCGCTCCAGGAGGAGGGCAACCCCATCATCTTCACCAATGGTGACAACGACACCTTCCCTCTCTGGTATAACCAAGACACAGAGGGTGTAAGGACCGATGCCAGAGTATGCAACCTGAGTTATCTGCAGACCGACTGGTATATCGATCAGATGAGGAGACCCGCCTACGAATCTCCCGCAGTGCCTCTTTCATGGAACAGATGGGAGTATTGCGCCGGAACCAACGATTATATCCGTGTCGTTCCCCAACTGAAAGAGAGTATCAAACAACTCTATGAGAGCTATCCCGAAGAGGCCAAGAATCTCCTCGGTGACAATCCTTTTGAACTGAAGAACATCCTGAAATACTGGGTAAGAAATCAGGTCAACACAGAGCAGAGAGAGATCATGAACCTGCTCACCGGCGACACTGGCGACAGCTTCCACGTGATTCCTACCGATACGCTCTATCTGAGCATCGACAAGGAGGCAGTGAAGAAGAGTGGCATGATGATGGCTGCCGACTCCATCCCCGACTACATGGTTATCTCGCTCTCAGGAAAGAGTGCGCTCTATAAGGGTGACTTGATGATGCTCGAAATGATTGCCCAGTGCAACTGGACAAGACCTATCTACGTAGCTACAACGGTGGGCGAAGACAACTACATGAACCTCGGCGACAACTTCGTGCAGGAGGGTTTGGTCAACCGCATCACACCATTCACCACGACACAAGATGGCATGGCTGTTGCCGGAGCGAAGAACTTCGACACGCAGCGCACCTACGACTGTCTGATGAAGAAGTTTAAGTTTGGTGGATTGGAACAGCCAGGTCTTTATATCGATGAGACGGTGATGCGCATGTGCTACACCCATCGCCGCATCTTCATGCAGCTGGCGCTCAACCTCATCAAGGAGAACCAGCTCAAGAAAGCTGAAGAGGTGCTTGCTTATGCTGACAAACATATCCCCTACTACAACGTGCCCGTTGACTATTACGGTTCGCTTGACGAAGCCCGTGCCTACACTGCCATCAACAAGAAGGACAAAGCACTTGATCTACTCAAGAAACTGTGGACAAAGTCGGAACAGTATATCAACTGGTATTGCTCGTTGTCTGGAATACGTTTCAGCAGTGCCCAAAACGATTGTCTCAAACAATTCTATATCCTCCAACAGGTGAACATGCTCGGCGGTCATGTCGATCCCAAATGGGCAGAGCAGAATCTTAATCGTCTTGATGCCCTCATGAATCGCTATGCAGCAAAGGGTGGAGGATTTCCTAACAACTAATAGTTGAGAAAGAGATGATTATTGAGCAACCAGCCATTTGGCTAAGGTGGTTATATCCAAGAGCAACATGGAGAATGGACAAGCACGAACGGGCTGTCTATCTCACCTTCGATGATGGTCCTATCCCCGAGGCAACTCCATTCATACTGAAGACACTCGCCGAATTTAATATCAAGGCAACATTCTTCATGGTGGGTGATAACGTGAGAAAATATCCCGACCTCTACCGACAAGTGGTAGAGGCGGGACATAGGATAGGCAACCACACCTATCACCATATCGGAGGATTCAGACACAGTATCAAGCACTATTGTGATGATGCCGACCAAGCCAATGAGTTGCTCCACACCGACCTCTTCAGACCACCACACGGATGGATGCGCATCGACCAGTATCTGTGGTTAGGAAGGAAATATCGCATCGTGATGTGGGACCTCGTGACACGCGACTACTCCAAGTGGCTCACCCCCCAAGAGGTGCTCAATAATGTGAGACGTTACACACGCAATGGTTCCATCATCACCTTTCACGACTCGACAAAAAGTATTGAAAAACTGCACTTTGCCCTCCCCGAAGCCATCAAATGGCTGAAGAAACAGGGCTATGAGTTTAAGGTCTTCGATTAAATGTCTAAGCTCATCGATGCCAACGAGGTGAAGGCCATCGCTCAGCAAATGGGGTTTCACACCTGTGGATTGGCCATAGCAGCTCCTGTTGAAGCGGCTGTGGCCAATCATTATATGACATGGATAGCACAGGGAGGACACGGAGAGATGGACTATCTGGCACGTAACATAGAGAAACGCCTCGACCCTACCCTTCTCCTGCCGGGAGCAAAGACCATAGTGAGTGTAGCTCTCAACTACTACCCTCAGCAACATCTGCCATCAGAAGGTTATCAGTTAGCGTCCTATGCTTATGGCAAGGACTATCACGACCTGATGAAACATAAGTTGAGGAGGATGGCTGAAGCGATGTCACTCAACACGGAAGAGACAGAAATAAAAGTGTGCTGTGACACAGCACCTGTGTTAGAACGTTATTGGGCTGCCAAAGCCGGATTGGGCTGGATAGGTCGCAACCTGCAACTCATCATTCCCGGAGCAGGCAGCCACTTCTTTCTTGGCGAACTCATCCTCACCTCACCCGCCAATCATTATGACCAGCCCATGCCTCAACGGTGTGGCAACTGCCATGCCTGCGAAGATGCTTGCGAGGTGTTGAGAGAGAGACGAGGGATGGTGAAATGCCTATCCTATCAAACAATAGAATACCGCGGTCCTTTGTCGCCCGACATCATCGCCCGCATGGGCAACAACATCTATGGCTGCGACCGCTGTCAGGAGGTATGTCCTTGGAACCGCTTTGCCCTGCCAACGGAAGAGCCTGATTTTCAGCCCAGCAGCGAGTTGCTCAGCATGAGCAAAGACGACTGGCACCAACTCTCCGTAGAACAGTATCGGAGACTATTCAAAGGGAGTGCTGTAAAACGAACGAAATATGAGGGACTGATGCGTAACATCAACAGTCACCGTCTTCTACCTCATGACAATGGCGAAAGTGCGATCTCTCCAGAGCCATAACAACGACGGTGCTCACTGTCATACACCACACAAAACTGTCCAGGAGCGACGCCATGGATGGGGCGGGATGAACGGATGAGAAGTTGGGGACCTCCTTCGCCCTGATGAGCGCCATCAACGACCTCCTCCACCGTAGCATGAAAAAAGTCGGGTGTATGTCTAATCTTAAATGTAATCTCCCTGGGCAATGATGTCGGCGTGAGAAAATGAAAATCTCTCACTGCGAAAGAGGAGCAATAGGCCGATGCAGGATCATAACCATGTGCCACATAAAGGATATTACGCTCCATATCTTTCTTTACCACAAACCAGGGTCCACCCCCCATACCGAGCCCCTTCCGCTGTCCTATGGTGTGAAACCACAGTCCACGATGCTCTCCTATGCGTTTGCCTGTAGCAAGCTCGACGATGTCGCCAGGCTGCTCTCCAAGGTAACGGCGGATATAGTCGTTATAGTTGATTTTCCCAAGAAAACAGATACCCTGCGAATCCTTTCGTTTCGCATTGACAAGATGCTCCTGCTCTGCTATCTGTCTCACCTCCTCCTTCATAAGATGTCCGATAGGGAAGAGCGCTTTCTCCAACTGCCAAGGCGTGAGTTGCGCGAGGAAATCGGTTTGGTCTTTCACTGGGTCTGGACTGGTAGTAAGCCATTTCTTCCCATCTATCCATGCCGTCTGCGCATAGTGTCCCGTGGCAATGAGGTCATACTCATGTCCTTTCTTCTCATGAAAAGCTCCAAACTTGATAAGTCGGTTACACATCACGTCTGGGTTGGGCGTAAGTCCTGCCTTCACCTTCTCCATCGTGTAACGCGTCACCTCATCCCAATACTCCCTGTGACAATCCACTACCTCGAGATGACAACCATATCTCCGTGCCACGGCAGTGGCCATCTCCATATCCTCCTCGCTGGAGCAGTCCCACTCCTCTTCCTCCTCAGGCCCAATCTTGATATAGAAACAGTCGGGCGTGAGTCCTTGCTGTGCCAGGAGATAAACAGCCACAGCGCTGTCAACCCCTCCAGAGAGAAGGACAGCGATTCTCTTGTCTTTTATTTCGGCAGATGTCATGGTTTATCCTTTTCGATACTTTCCTTCTTCCTTATCTTCGAGCATACTGAGATACGACTGGTATCTGCTTTCTGCCATATAGTGATTCTTAACGGCTTCTATCACCGCACACCCTGGCTCGTGCGTGTGCGTACAGTTATTAAATCGGCACTGGTGAGAGAACTCAAAAATCTCCTTGAAGTAGCCTGTAAGTTCTTCGGGCTCCATATCAAATGTGCCAAAGCCCTTGATACCCGGCGTATCAATGAGCCATCCTCCCTCGGGCAGAGAGAGCATCTCACTGAAGGTTGTGGTGTGCATACCCATCTGATGGGCATCACTGATCTCAGCCGTACGCAACTGCAGTCCGGGGATTATCCTATTGATGAGTGTCGATTTCCCCACACCGCTGTTTCCACTCAGCACACTCACCTTACCCTGCAGCAGGGGGAGCAACTGCTCCACACCTTCTCCCGTCTCAGCCGACAGTTCCACACAGTGATAGCCCACCGTTTCGTAGAGCGTCATCATCATCTCCTGATAGTGCCGTTCCTCAGGTGTGAGGAGGTCGGTCTTATTGAAAACGAGGATAACAGGCACCCTGTATGCCTCAGCAGAGGCTAAGAAGCGGTCGATGAAGACAGTGCTGGTAACAGGACGGCTCACGGTGACCACCAACAGTGCCACGTCAACATTGGCGGCAATGATATGACTCTGTTTAGAGAGGTTGGTCGATTTTCTTATAATATAGTTTTTTCTATCCTCTATCTCTGTGATAAATGCCGTTCCCTCCTTGTTGGGAGCGATAGTAACCCAGTCGCCCACTGCCACCGGGTTAGTGCTCCTTATACCTTTCAACCGGAAGTTGCCTTTTATCTTGCAGTCAACCAATGTGTCTTCATCAGTCTTCACCACATACCAGCTGCCGGTGTTCTTCACCACAAGTCCTTTCATGCCTACACGGTCATGATTTCCTTCTCCTTGGCAGCCAGAAGGTCATCCACTCGCTTGATCATCTTGTCATGAATCTTCTGCAAGTCGTTCTCTGCATCCTTCTCCAAGTCTTCCGACAGTCCGTCCTTGATAGCTTTCTTGAGTTTATCCTTCACATCGGCACGCACGTTGCGTATCTGCACCTTGGTGCCCTCGCCCATCTTATTACACTGTTTGGCAAGTTCACGGCGCCTCTCCTCTGTAGGCTGAGGAATACCGAGACGAATCATCTCACCATTGTTCTCTGGTGTGATGCCCACCTCACTGTCCATGATAGCTTTTTCTATCGCCCTTATCTGCTTCTTGTCCCAAGGACGGATAGCAATGGTGCGTGGGTCGGGCACCGACACGTTAGCCACTTGATTGAGGGGCACCATAGAACCATAGGATTCTACTCTGATACCATCGAGGATAGCCACATTGGCTCTACCTGCACGCACGCGTGCCAACTGCTCTTCAAGATACATGGCAGCCATTTCCATCTTCTCCTCGGCTGCAGAGAGTGTTTCTTTTACGTCAATCATAAAGGGTGTATTCTGTTTTTTTATTAGATAATAATCATCCTATTCGCATTGATGACCACAAATTTAGAAACTATTCCTCATTCTGCCAAGTTTTTCACCATTTTTCTTCAAAACAACACTAAGCGTCAGCTATGTAATCTTGGAAACGAAGCAATACTTTGAGGCTGAGGTTACCAACCTTACCTTCCCGACCTTCTATGAGTTCACCAACTCTTCTGAGATGCCCTCACTGAAACAATCATCTCAATTGCGCCAACTGATGGGTGTCTATGCACAGGTGGAACAGGAAGGTTTACCTTCTACAAATTCTTCACACCCAAAGTGAGGAAGGGCTCACCTTCGGTAGGGCAAGCTTGCCTTTTTTGCTCTCGATTTGCATTATCTTTAAATAAGATAGGCTACACTCGGCAAAAAAATCAAGCAAGCTTGCTTTTTTGCTCTCGATTTGCATTATCTTTAAATAAGATAAGCTGCACTCGGCAAAAAAATCAAGCAAGCTTGCTTTTTTGCTCTCGATTTGCATTATCTTTGCATCATCAAGTGTTACAATACTTCTATGATGAAAAGAAACAACCTACTTACAATCTTCCTGCTGACAGCAGGATGGCTCGGTAACCTCTCTACTTCTGCACAGAATCTTCAGAAAGGCGATTACGGTTACCTCTACTGCCACATGAGCGACCGCGGTGAATGGACAGCCTTCGCCCTCAGTAGAGACGGGCTCAACTACCACGACGTCATCAATGGCGACAGCATCTTCTCTCCCTACGAACATGCTAAGATTGAGGGTGGCACAAGAGATGCTTATATCTGCCGCTCCTATGATGGTAAGGGATATCTCATGGTGACTACTGACATGTGTGTGCGAAGAAGTAAGGTGTGGGACAACTACGGCATCAACCTCCTGCGCAGCAATGACCTCATCCACTGGCAATCGGTCACCTTCGATTTCCGTAAGGGACCACAAATCTTCTCCAACCCACAGGCTCCCTCCGTCTATCGTGACTGGAGCACCATCAACCGTGTGTGGGCACCACAGATCTTCTGGGATCCTAACTATCAATGGGACGATGGCAGCAAGGGAGGATATTTTATCTATTACTCTCTGTGGAACAGGGCTGAAGAGGCTTACGACAGGATGTATTACTCCTACGCCGACAAGAGTTTCACTAAACTCACCCAACCTAAGCTGCTCTTCGACTGGGGCTATGCCACAATCGACGCCGACATCAACTTCTTGGAGAGCGACGGACGCTATCACCTCATGATAAAGAAGGAGGGCGGACGACCTGGTCTCTTCACCTCTACGGCACCTCAGCTGACAGGCCCCTGGAGTCTGCCTAACGATGATGACTATATCAACTTTGAAGGGAAGAAGAAGTGTGAGGGGGTATCTGCCTTCCAGCTCATCGGCGAAGAGGGATGGCGCATAGGATATATCGAATATTCGTCGCGACCCAAACACTACCGCATCTGCAAAGCAGACAAATGGATGACAAACTTCTCTGACCCTCAGGATATTCAAGGAGTAAATGGTCCGCAACATGGGTCATTCATGCGCCTTACCAAAAAGGAATATAAGCGTTTGGAACGATGGAGCAAAAAGATGATGAAAAACAAAAAACAATAATATGAGAAAATACATCCCTACCCTCTTGGCTGTTCTCTTGGCAGCCCTCACCTCTGTGAATGCTACGGCTGCTGGCAACTACTATCTCTTTGTTAGCGATGCCAATGGTCAGACAGCCCAAAGCATAGAAATGCCTAAGTGCATCACGTTTACTGACACTCATATGCTGCTCCACTTTCAGAACGGGACAAAGAAAGAGTTGGCTCTCGACGGAGTAAGCAAGCTGTGGCTCGCCGATGCTTCTACGGCTATCACGGAGGTGAAGAATGAGCATCCCATCAACATGCACATCACCGATGGGCAACTCGTGGTGAACACACCAACGGCGACGAGCATCACACTCCTCGACATAAATGGAAAAGTCATGATGTCCGTTGCCTGCGCCCCCGGCGAACAGCAGTTCTCTGTAGCTCACCTCCCGAAAGGTATCTACCTTATAAAAAATGAACCGTCGGCAGGAACAGCAAATCAACAGGTGAGAAAGATGATCAAGAAATAGGATTGTGGACTATCAATACTTAGTCCACAATCATCTTTGTCAAGAAATAACCACCCACTACCAGCCAGACATAGATTCCACCTGCCAGCAGGAAGGGTTTGGCGCCAGCTTGCTTAAACTTGTCGATACTCGTCTCGGCGCCCAAGGCGGTCATCGCCATGGTGAGCATGAAGGTATCAACATATTCAATGACGCCATTGAGGGGGAGCTCCTTCACTGTCTCCACGCCACACAGCATCTGCAACAGGGTGTTGAGACAGATGATGCCGATGAAGCCAAAGGCAAACCAGGGGATGGTGATACGCTGCTTCTCTGACACCTGCTCAGTCTTGCGTCCACGGGCCAGCACAAAGGCCATCACCACCAACACAGGAGCCAGCATCATCACACGTATCATCTTCGTTATCGTGGCTGTTCCTGCGATACCCAGCGCATCGGTGGGATCCATCGCATTGCCTGCACCTGCCACATGAGCGACCTCATGAAGGGTGCTGCCCGTATAGATAGCGACAGCAGTATCACTCATCTCCGAGAGCCATCCCATACGATACATGATGGGATAGAGAAACATGGAGAGCGTACCAAAGATCACTACTGTTGACACTGCAATGGCTGTCTTATGTCCCTCACACTTCACCACGGGTTCGGCACCCAAGACAGCAGCAGCACCACAGATGGCACTACCGGTAGAGGTCATCAACGCCGTGTCTCTGTCAATCTTCAACAGCCGACCAAGGAACACACCAAAGAGGATGGTGACACAAACGACAATGGCATCCATCAATACGGCAGGAAGACCAACAGCATACACCTGAGTGAGCGTCAGGCGGAAGCCGTAAAGCACAATACCCGTACGGAGAATCTGCTTCGTACAGAACTTTATTCCGGGCACCCACGTCTCTGGAAGATGGTTACGCAGACTATTGGCATAGAGCATACCAAGGAGAATACCGATAATCAACGGACTGAGCGACAGGCTCTTCATAAATGGCAGATCGGCCAGATAGAAAGCCGCAAACGAGAATAATGCAATCAGCAACATGCCATGCAGGGCATTGGCACGGTTTCCTTTTTCAAATACCTTCATCTTTACTCTGTTCTTTTTGTTCTCTCATTCCCCCCATAAGGGAGTTAGCTGCACTCATCTGTCCATCAACAGATGAGAAAAACGCTGCAAAGATAATGGAAAAGCAGAAAAAAGTGTAATTTTGCAACTAACTATTTCCCTAAACAACAGAAAATAATGAACGAGGAACAACGCAGAATCATCGAACTCAGGCAAATACTGCATGAACACAACTATAAATACTATGTGCTCAACCAGCCAGAGATAGGCGATCAGGAATTTGACCATCTCATGCACGAGCTTCAGCAACTCGAGGAGAACTACCCAGAGATGGCTGACCCCAACTCGCCTACACAACGCGTGGGTAGCGACCTCTCAACGGAGTTTAAGCAGGTGAAACACCGCTACCCTATGCTCTCCCTGGCCAACACCTACAGCGAGGAAGAGGTGGAACAATGGTATGAGAGCGTCAAGAAGGGACTGCAGGGAGAGCCTTTTGAGGTGTGCTGTGAACTGAAGTTTGATGGACTCTCCATCTCCCTCGTCTATGAGAATCACCAACTCGTCAGGGCTGTCACCCGTGGCGATGGAGTAAGTGGCGACGATGTCACCTCTAACGTAAAAACCATCCGCACCATTCCCCTCGTAATCCACACCCCTCAAGCTCCCCAATCGTTTGAGATAAGGGGTGAGGTTCTCATGCCCTGGCAATCTTTCGAGCAACTTAACACCGAACGGGAAGCAGCAGAAGAACCGCTCTTTGCCAATCCGAGAAACGCTGCCAGCGGGACACTCAAGAGTCAGGACTCGAGGGTAGTGGCTCACCGACGACTGGATGCCTACCTCTATTATCTCCTCAGCGAAGAACAGCTCAATGACGGTCATTATGAGAACCTTATGGAAGCTACGAAATGGGGATTCCAGGTCTTTGCCCAACGCGGTGGCACCTCACTCTTCGACAGTCATGCCTCGATAGAGAAACAGGACTCATTAGAGGGGATATATCATTTCATCAACTACTGGGACACGGCAAGAAAAACGCTCCCTGTAGCCACCGACGGCATCGTACTCAAGGTGAACAGCATGAGACAACAACGCTCCTTGGGTTTCACTGCCAAGAGTCCACGATGGGCCATCGCATTCAAGTTTAAAGCAGAGCAGGCTGTCACCCGCCTGCTTGGCGTCTCTTACCAGGTGGGGAGAACGGGCGCCATAACTCCTGTGGCTAACATGGAGCCTGTGCTGCTGGCAGGAACAACCGTCAGAAGGGCAACACTTAACAACGAAGATTTCATCCGCTCCTTTGACATCCATGAGCACGACAGTCTTTTGGTGGAGAAAGGTGGAGAGATCATCCCTAAGATAGTGGGTGTGGACCTCGCAAAGAGACTGCCCGATGCCCAGCCTATCCAGTTTATCACCCATTGTCCCGAATGTGGGCAACCCTTAGTGCGCTACGAAGGTGAGGCGGCATGGTACTGCCCTAATGACACGGGATGTCCGCCTCAGATAAAAGGTCGCATAGAACATTTTATCTCGCGTAAAGCCATGAACATAGAAAGTCTCGGTCCTGAGACTATCGACGAATACTACCGCAAAGGACTTATCCAGAACGTAGCCGACCTCTACACCATCACCGTGCAACATATCAATGGCAGCGGCAACAAAGAGCGGTCGGCAAGAAAGATTGTTCAGGGCATAGAGAAGAGTAAGAGTGTGCCCTTCGAGCGTGTGGTCTTTGCTCTCGGCATCCGTCTCGTTGGAGAGACATCAGCAAAACTCCTCGCCCGCCATTTCAAGTCGATGGAAAAGCTGTCCCAGGCTTCACTCCAGGAACTGCTGGAGGTAGATGGCATTGGTGAGACGATTGCAAAAAATGTGATTACCTTCTTCCATGACGAGCGTAACATCGCCATCATAGAGCGACTGAGAACCTATGGACTGCAAATGGCGCTCAGTGCCGAACAGTTGGCAAGTCATAGTGAGGTGCTCAAGGGGAAAAGCATTGTGATAAGCGGCGTGTTCAGCAAGCATAGTCGTGATGAATATAAGGTGCTCATAGAACAGAATGGTGGGAAGAACGTATCTTCTATCAGCAGCAAGACATCGTTTATCCTAGCTGGAGAGAACATGGGACCCTCGAAACTTGAGAAAGCACAGAAACTCGCTATCCCACTGATGTCGGAAGAAGAATTCCTTGCTCTCCTCAACAAAGGGGAATAAACATGTGTCATAAGACAGATTATTGGGCGACCCATAGTAGAAGAAACAATACAATGTGTAAGAAGAATACACATTTTGCTTACACATTGATTTTTCAAAAGCCCGAAATACGGCGTTATTTTCAATCATGGACCACTATGGGCGCATATACGCAATTCTCGTGGCATGGTATTTTCACGTTCCTTAACAGCTAGAGTAAAACCTTTTTACCTCAGCGCACATGACTGCCCAGTCATAGCTAAGGGGAGTGTTAACAAATGTAATGGTGGTGACTGAAAAGGCTGTTTTTGGGACCACTTTTTCAGGAGTTTTCGGTGAAATAGAAAAGGCTTTGGAACCCCTATTTCATCGGCATTTTAGCGATTTTTTGACCCTCATTTCATGCGATCTGTGACTGCCCGTTCAATGCTCCTATGACTGCCCAGTCATAGGTAGAGTGACTGCCCATTCATAGGTGGAGTGACTGCCCAGTCACAGATTTATTGAATATCACTGCGCAGTTATTGAACGGTTATTGAACGAAACGGGGGTTTTTCGCTCATTTTTTGAACGGTTTTGAACGGAGGGTAGTTTGG
>JAHAZN010000034.1 GCA_018385335.1 Prevotella sp. | reverse complement strand
TTTTGAACGGTTTTGAACGGAGGGTAGTTTGGCACACTTTTTGCAGCAACTTTTCTGCTGTAAAGATTTTTGCTGAAAAATGACAAAAAATTGCCTTCTCAAAGGTGAAAAAACGGCTCCATTTTTGAGGCAAAAACCCTGCAAAAAGTGGCTTTTTTCTTCTATTTGAAGGGAAAAAGCAGACAGAAATGAATTGTCAATATGCCACTTTCTTCAGTTATTTTCTAACAATACGCTACAGAGCCACCTACTCATTTCATCGTATTCTTCCTACAATTAACACTTGTTGTGATGGCAATGTACATAAAAAGATTTCTCAGAGTCATGAAATATCTCTTGTCAGCCTATTGTCCCGTAAGCCATCTCTTGTCAATTAGGTTATTGGCAATGGCATAGATGGTCAGCCCTGCCACCGAGTGTATCTGCAGTTTGCGGGCGATGTTGCGTCGGTGTGTTGTTACGGTGTTTACAGAGATGAAGAGCTGGGCTGCTATCTCCTTGTTAGACATTCCCTGCACGAGGCAGACGATAATTTCCTTTTCACGATCAGATATTGTTTCGCCTGCATCCACGCTCTTTATCATATCAGAAAGTTTTGTGGAGATACCTTCCTCTTTAACGCTTTTCTCGAGCAACCTTATTACCGGCACGAAGATATGATCTTCCACGTTGGCGTGGTTGCTCAACCATTCCTCGTTATTATATATGTCGTAGAGTGTTGCTGTAAGCCTATTATTTGCCAGACTGTCGTGCGGCAGGTATTTTATGATAATGCTTTTCAGTTCCTGAAATTTTCCAGTGGTGTCGCTATGGTGACGTGAGAAGATAGCAACATTGTATTTCGTTATATGTTCACCTCTAAGCAGAGCCTCGACGTAAGGGAAGAACGTTTTCTCCTCATATCTCATGTGTTTCCTTATGTCGTGTGCATATTCATCGTAAAGATGAAGGATGAGCGAAGAGCGACCGTCGTCATGGGGCAGGGAGCTGTTCAGCTTCTCCCGTATTGAAGGCAGTTGGAAGTCGAGGAAGTATCTATGTGAGGCACGTAGATAGTCGAGTATGGTCCTTGCAGATATTCGTTGATCTGTCTCCTTCGGTGCATATCCGTTGATAATGTAGTTTACGACGGCAAGGAAGGTGTAGCAATCCACATTCTGTTCACTGCATACCTCATCAACGGTCTTATCGCCGAAACCAAGGCGTATGCCGAAAGCATTGAGACCTTGCAGCATACTGTAGTTGTCGGTGATAAGGTCGATCATCTTATCGTCTGCCTCATATAGTTTTATCTTCCGCATCTTTGTGTTTTGTTACTTTTGACGTGGCAAAGTTAATCATTTAATTTCATAATGGCAATCACTATAAATTGGTATCTTCATAGCTCTTGAACCATGAAAACAATCATTTTTGTGTATTGTGTGACCTAATGGAAGCAAATAACTTTGCAGCCGAAAAAACAAAAAAGATATATGAACATCAAAAATTTATACTATTGCATTTCGTTAGTTCTCTCCATGACAATGGCAAGTATTCCTTCATCGGTATCAGCTCAGACTCTAGACAACAGCCATATTACTAAAGATTCATTAGAGGAACATGATGATTGCTATCACACCACAGTGACAATGGACGAGGTTGTGGTGTCGGCAAACAAAAGTTTGGTAAACAGGAAGGATGCACCTGTAGTGGTTAATGTTATTGGTTCGAAGTTGTTGGAACAGCTCAATGCTCCCGATTTGTCTAAGACGCTGTCTTTCCAGTCGGGCCTCAGAGTAGAAAACAACTGTCAGAACTGTGGTTTTCCTCAAGTGAGAATAAATGGTCTTGAGGGACCTTATTCTCAGATACTCATCAACAGTCGTCCTGTTGTGAGTGCGCTTGCTGGGGTTTATGGTCTCGAACAGATACCGGCTGCCATGGTCGAGCGTATAGAAGTGGTTAGGGGTGGAGGTTCGGCTCTTTTCGGTGCCAATGCCGTAGGAGGAACAATAAACATCATAACAAAGGATCCGAAAGAAAACACATTAGAACTAAGCAACACCCTCTCTTCCTTGGGCGGGAAGGCATGGGAAGACAATATGTGCGCCAATGCCTCGCTCACATCGCATGACAACACATATGGACTTTCACTCTATCAGACTTACCGCAACCGACAGCAATACGACCACGATGGTGATGGCTTTTCTGAACTTGGAAAACTCTCTACACATACCTTCGGACTGAACGGCTACTACCGTCCTTCACACTACACCCGACTGAGCTTGGAGTATCATACCACCAACGAGTCGCGACGAGGGGGAAACAAGTTCGACCTGGAGCCTCATCTCACCGATATCACCGAACAGACACGACATATCATAAACAGCGGAGGACTGACCTACGACATTGCATGGCATGAATGGGCGCAGAAGATTTCGTTCTTCTCTTCAGTGCAGCATATTGATCGCAACAGCTATTACGGGGCACAGCAAGATCCCAATGCCTATGGCAAAACAAAAGACCTTACCTATGTGGGGGGCGCAATATATACCGGTAGATTTGCCCACCTGCTCATGGCACCAGCCATACTTACTGCCGGTGTAGAATATCAGTACAATACGTTGCACGACATAATGACCGGCTACAACCGCGACCTGCAGCAGGAGGTGAGCATAACGAGCGTCTATGGACAAGGCGAATGGAACATCAGACGTTTCACTCTGCTTTTGGGCTTACGTCTCGACAGCCACAACCTTATCGACAACCCCATACTGAGTCCGAGGATTAACATGATGTGGAAACCATCAGACAACTTGCAGACCCGACTGACATGGAGTACTGGCTTTAGGGCACCACAGGCATACGACGAAGATCTGCATGTTACGGCGGTAGGAGGTGAGGGAGTGCTCATAAAACTTGCCGATGGACTGAAACCGGAATATTCGAACAGTTTCAGCGGGTCTGCCGACTGGACTTTCCGAGGAGGGCATTTCCTTTTCAATATTCTTGGCGAGGCATTCTTCACAACCCTTTCTGATGTGTTCTATCTTCAGAATATCGGTACTGATGAACATGGCAATACCGTTCAGGAACGACGTAATGGCGACGGTGCCTATGTATATGGCTTAAACATTGAGGGACGTGCGACACACGGCTCCAACTTCACGCTTCAGACTGGAGCAACAGTGCAGCGAAGCCGTTATAAGTCGCTGACTTCGTGGAGCGAAGACCCTTCTGTAGCTATGGTAAGGAATATGCCGCGCACACCCAACATATATGGCTATTTCACCATGAACGTAAAGCCGACAAAGCCTCTCGATATTACATTCTCTGGACTATATACGGGGCGGATGTTCGTACCGCATTTCGGCGAACAAGATGAGATGGTACATACGCCTCCCTTCCTTGAACTCTCTGCAAAGGCAGCCTACACCTTCACCATAGGTCATCATCTCGCCCTGCAACTTAACTGCGGAATACAGAACATCTTCAACGCCTTCCAACGCGACCTCGACCGGGGAGAATACCGCGACTCAGGTTATTTCTACGGACCTACACAGCCAAGGACAGTGTATATGGGCATCAAACTGAAAGTGTAGTTATTTCTTCAGCATCGCAAGGGCTTTGTCTTCGGCTGCTTCCATGAGTTCACGTTCGCCGGGGCCCTTATCGTTGATGCCGCAGAGATGGAGGATGCCGTGGATGATGACACGATGGAGCTCATCATCATAATTCTTCCCAAAGAGTTCGGCATTCGTTCTCACTGTATCCAGACTGATGACGAGGTCGCCACTGATGATATCCTCCTCATCATAATCGAATGTGATGATGTCGGTGTAATAGTCGTGACCGAGATAAGTGTTATTAACCTCGAGAATCTTCTCGTCGCTGACAAAGAGATAGCCTATATCGCCGACACGACGGCCATAGGTGGCTGCCACCTCTTTTATCCATCTATTGATATCACGCTTCTTGATGGCGGGCATCTTGACGCCCTCTGACTGATAAGTAATCATAACGATGACCTAATATATTATAAGGTATAGATGACGCATAATAACTAAGGGCGGGCGACGGGCAGGAAAGGTGTGACATCACGTCCAAAGTGCATCAGTTCACGCACCATACTGCTACTGATGCTCGCCAGCTCAGGATCGGCAAAAAAGAGGAGCGTGTCGATGCCAGTGAGCCGACGGTTGATATCAGCCTGTTCACGCTCATACTCAAAATCTTTCATGCTCCTCACACCCTTGACGATAAACGTAGCCCCCTCTCTCCTGGCCAGATCGACGGTGAGGTCGGTATATGCCACCACACTCACCCTCGGTTCGTTGGCATAGAGTTGTCGGAGCGTATCCACCCTCTCTTCAGACGAGAACATGGTTTGCTTACGTTCATTGACTCCCACGCCGATGACTAAACGATCGAAGAGGGGCAATGCACGACTGACGATGGCCTGGTGGCCGATGGTGAAGGGGTCGAACGATCCGACGAAGAGTGCGATATTCATCCTTTGATGATTTGATTTAAAAGAGTTCCTGTTGCATCACGTTGCCACTGTAGGGATTGCGCCCATAATGACGGTAAGCCAGTTCGGTGACCATACGTCCGCGCGGTGTGCGCTTGATGAAACCCTCCATGATAAGGAAGGGTTCATAAACCTCCTCCACCGTGCCTGCATCCTCACCAATAGCAGTGGCGATAGTTGACACACCCACGGGTCCACCCTTAAACTTATCGATGATGGTGAGGAGAATCTTGTTGTCCACCTCATCAAGTCCATACTGATCGATATTCAGTGCGTTGAGCGAGAGTTGGGTGATGGCCATATCGATAGACCCATTACCTTTCACCTGGGCAAAGTCGCGCACTCTTCGGAGTAGCGCATTGGCGATACGGGGCGTTCCGCGACTACGACGGGCTATCTCTAACGCTGCATCGTCGTGGATGGGCACCCTTAGGATACTTGCCGAGCGTTTGAGGATGCGTTGCAAGGTCTCAGGCTCATAATATTCGAGATGCATGTTGATGCCGAAACGAGCGCGCAAAGGTGCAGTGAGCAGTCCGCTGCGCGTGGTAGCTCCCACGAGCGTAAAGGGGTTGAGATCTATCTGTATGGAGCGTGCCGAGGGCCCCTTGTCAATCATGATATCAATGCGATAGTCTTCCATCGCAGAATAGAGATACTCCTCAACGACAGGTGAGAGACGGTGTATCTCATCGATAAAGAGCACATCATTTTTCTCCAATGAGGTGAGGATACCCGCCAGGTCGCCTGGTTTGTCGAGTACCGGTCCGCTGGTAATCTTAAATCCCACACCAAGCTCATTGGCGATGATGTTGCTCAATGTGGTCTTTCCAAGACCTGGAGGACCATGGAGGAGCGTATGGTCGAGTGGTTCGCCGCGGTATTTGGCAGCCTCGACAAACACCTCCAGGTTTTCCACCACCTTCTTCTGTCCACTGAAGTCGCTGAACTGTAGTGGTCGCAGTGCATTCTCAAACTCTTTCTCTGCACTGCTTATCTCCTGTTGTCTGATGTTGAAGTTTTCACTCATTGTTCTGTAGGTTTAGCATTGTTCACCACCTGTAGTGCCTTCTTGACGATGTCACTGCTCTCGTTGAACACAGAGAAATACTGACTCATCTCCCAAAGGTCACGGGCTATGAGTGCCTTTAGTTGGAGACTCATGTAGCTCATAGTGCGCTTCATCTCCTCATCATCAGCGGGCTCTATCTTCTGCTTCTTACCCTCTTTGACCACCTGGTCAAGGAGTTTCTGTGGCACCTCATAGTCTCTCTTGAATGCCTCGAAGGTAGGATAGTTTTTTTTCAGTTCCTTACGATGGGCATCAATATATCTGAGGTTGGCGTTGATGATAATGCTCTTGGCTGCTAAGGCCCTGTGATATTTCGTATAGACAGTGGTGTCTAACGGCACGAAATAGTCGGGCATGATACCTCCACCACCATAAACGGTGCGCTGGCATTTGAGTGTAGAATACTTCAGGCTGTCGGCAAAATGGATGCTGTCGGCATGGATGAGCTCCCCATGTTTCAGTCTGTTCATCACATCCATGGCATAGTCTTTGTTCTCGCCCTTAGTATAAGGTTTCTGGATACATCTCCCCGAGGGAGTATAGTAGTGAGAGATGGTGAGTCGTATCATTGAACCATCGGGCAGGTTGATGGGTCGCTGTACCAGTCCCTTTCCAAAGGTGCGTCGTCCGACCACCCATCCGCGGTCGTTGTCCTGAATGGCACCTGTGACAATCTCAGCTGCCGATGCCGAATATTCATCTACGAGCACCACCACCTTACCATCGAGGAAGGTGCCGTTGCCCTTGGCTGTATATCGCTGGTCGGCAGCGTTGCGTCCCTTGGTATATACGATGAGGTCGCCCTGCTGCAGCAACTCGTTGGCCACATCGACAGCAGCCTGCAGATAACCACCGCCATTGGCTTGCAGGTCGAGCAGCAGGCTGGTCATACCCTGCGACTTCAGTTGTGTCATACAGTCGAGAAATTCCTTATGGGTGGTGGCTCCGAAACTACCTATGCGGATATATCCCACTCCTGGACGGATGATATAAGAGGCCTCGACAGTGTTGACGGGTATCTTATCGCGCACCACAGTGAAGGAGAGACGGTCGGCGATACCCTGGCGCACGATGCCGAGCACCACCTTGGTATCCTTGGGTCCACGCAGACGCCGCATCATCTCCTCACGCGACATCTTCACTCCTGCAATGGCCGTATCGTTAACACTCACTATGCGGTCGCCTGCCACTATACCTACCTTCTCTGAGGGACCTCCAGTGACTGGTTGGATGACCATGAGCGTATCCTCTACCACATTAAACTGCACACCTATGCCCTCGAAAGAGCCCTGCAACGACTCATTCATCTCCTTCACCTCCTTAGGGGTGGAATAAGAGGAATGGGGGTCGAGTTTCTCCAGCATACCACGGATGGCATCCTCCACAAGTTTGTTCTCATCCACGGGCTCAACATAGAGGTTGCGGATGAATAGCTCGGCCAGCTGTAGTTTCCTAAGCGCCTTCTCATTGATCATCGTTTCCTGAGCCACACAGCTCACACTTGCTCCCATGAGGAGGAGCACAGAGAGGAAAACAAAAAGAATGTTATTTCTTGATAACATGATTGCTGTTTAAATAGATTGCTTATTGAAAAGACGAAGGGAGGAATGTGCTCAGCGAAGGGACATTTATATCTCCTCTTCCTCCGGACGGTCTTCCTCCACCACGAGATTATTGATGATAAAGTCCTGTCGTTCGGGGGTATTCTTACCCATGTAGTAGGCCAGCAGTTTCTGCACTTGGTCGGTCTTATGCAGGGTGACCTGTTCGAGACGAATATCAGGGCCGATAAACCCGGCAAACTCATCGGGTGAGATCTCTCCCAGACCTTTAAATCGTGTGATCTCAGGGTCGGGTCCGAGCTCTGCAATAGCTTTCACACGTTCCTCCTCGCTGTAACAGTAACGGGTGATGAAGTCGCTCTTCTTCCCAGCGTTCTTCACCTGGTCCTGTGCCAGCACCTCCCTGTTCTTCACCTTTGTCTTACGGTTTCTCACCCTGAAGAGTGGTGTCTGCAACACATAGACGTGTCCTTTCTTGATGAGCTCTGGGAAGAACTGTAAGAAGAAGGTAATGATGAGCAGACGGATGTGCATGCCATCGACATCGGCATCGGTGGCCACTATCACCTTGTTGTATCTCAGCGTATCTAAGCCGTCCTCGATGTCGAGGGCTGCCTGCAGAAGATTGAACTCCTCGTTCTCATAAACCACCTTCTTTGTCAGGCCGAAGGAGTTGAGCGGTTTTCCTCGGAGTGAGAACACCGCCTGTGTGTTCACGTCGCGACTCTTGGTGATGGAACCGCTTGCTGAGTCACCCTCAGTGATGAAGATGGCACTCTCCTCCTTACGTTCGTTTTTCACATCACTGAAATGGATACGACAGTCGCGTAGCTTACGGTTATGCAGGTTGGCCTTCTTAGCACGCTCACGCGCCAGTTTGGTAACGCCGGCCATAGCCTTGCGTTCCTTCTCGCTCTCCTGTATTTTCTGCAGCATCACCTCAGCCACATCAGCGTGCTTATGGAGGAAGTTATCCACCTCGGTCTTGATGAAGTCGCCCACATATTTATTGATGCTCACCCCACCATTGGGAACCATGGTGAGCGAACCGAGCTTGATCTTTGTCTGACTCTCAAACATCGGCTCTTCCACATTGATAGCGATGGCTGCCACGAGCCCGTTGCGGATATCGCCATACTCATAGTTCTTCTGCGAGAACTCCTTGATGGTCTTTGCGATATGCTCTTTGAATGCACTCTGATGCGTACCTCCCTGGGTAGTGTGTTGTCCGTTGACGAAGGAGTGATATTCCTCACCATACTGGTTGGTATGGGTGAAGGCTATCTCAATGTCCTCTCCCTTGAGATGGATAATGGGATAGATGCCGTCGGTGGTCATCGTATCATTAAGGAGGTCTTTCAGTCCGTTCCTACTCAATATGCGTCGGCCATTATACATGATGGCCAGACCAGTGTTGAGGTAGGTGTAGTTACGGAGCATAGTCTCGATGATGTCGTTATGAAAGGAGTAGTTGACAAAGAGGGTCTTGTCGGGCTCAAAGAAGATATATGTGCCGTTCTCATCTGCCGTATCTTCGGTCACATCGCTCGTCATCACACCCTTCTCGAAGGTGACCTTTCTCACCTTCCCTTCCCTATACGACTGCACCTCGAAGTGGGCACTGAGGGCATTCACCGCCTTCACACCCACGCCGTTGAGTCCCACGCTTTTCTTGAAAGCCTTGGAGTCGTATTTACCACCAGTGTTAAGCACACTGACAGCCTCAACGAGTTTACCTTGTGGGATACCGCGTCCATAGTCACGTACGCTCACCCTGAGGTTATCGTCGATATTCACTTCGATACGCGTACCTGCATGCATCTTAAACTCATCGATAGAGTTGTCTATCACCTCCTTAAGTAACACATAGATACCATCCTCGGGGAGTGAGCCATCGCCGAGACGTCCGATATACATACCTGGTCGGGTGCGCACATGCTCCATATCGGAGAGGTGGCGGATATTATCGTCGGTATAAGCTACCGTAGGCTGCAAAACCTCATTTGTCTCTTCCATCTCTTCAGTCTTTTTTGTCGTTACTTATCCTATTTGCTTCACGTAGCAGCGACGGCGTTTGTGAAGCACGGGATTGAGGGGACCCCACTGACTCTGTACGTTGTAGTTGGTCTCCATCTCCACCTGGGTCTCTGCATACTCATAACCATGCTTCTGGTAGCGGGGAATGAGGTCGGCAAAGAGCAGGGAGTTGGTTCCCTTGGAGCGGTATTCTTCGAGTACACCGATGAGGATGAGGTCAACCGACTTTGTCTTATGGAACTTCAGCGCCTTCAACACGTGCCACCATCCGAAGGGAAAGAGACGTCCGTTGCGACATTTCTGGAAGGCACGTGAGAGCGAAGGCACGGTAACGCCCACACCTACGATCTTATGGTCGGGTGTATTCCAGTCTTCTATCACAGTGATGAGACTGAGGTCGAGCACAGGGAAATACATATCAACATACTGCTGAATCTGTCGTGGCGTCATCTCCGAGTAGCCATAGAGATTCTTGAAGGTCTCGTTGATAACATCAAAGATGCGCTGCCCATAGTCACCTTTCTTCACATCGTTGCGTGTGAGCTTCTTCACCCTAAGGTTATAACGCTCGGTAATCATGTTGGCTATCTTGGTGTATTTCTCGGGAATAGCCTTAGGCACATCCATCTTATACTCCACATAATCGTTGTCTTTCTCCCAACCTCCCATTTGCTCCATGTGCTGGGGATAGTAAGGATAGTTATAGATAGTGAACTGTGTGCCGATGAAGTCGAAGCCAAAGGTAAGCATTCCTTCGGGGTCCATGTCGGTGAAGCCGAGCGGTCCTACGATCTCGGTCATTCCACGCTCCTTACCCCATTGTTCCACAGTCTGCAGCAGTGCCTTCGACACCTCTATGTCATCAATAAAGTCTATCCATCCAAATCTCACACGTTTCCTATCCCAACGGTTGTTGGCACGATGATTGATGATCGCCGCCACACGTCCCACCACCTTACCATCACGCAAGGCGAGGAAATAATCGGCTTCACAAAACTCAAAGGCAGCATTCTTATCTCTGCTCAAGGTGGTCACCTCATCATTATAGAGATTGGGCACTGCATACTCGTCGCCACGGTAGAGATCATAATGAAACTGAATAAACTCTTCCAACTCGCTACGGGTGGTTACTTTCTTGATTTCAACTGTTGACATTATTAATTCTAATGAATAAAGTGTAATTGTATGCAAAGGTAAAGAATAATCTTAAAAACAAGAAAGATTATTTTGATTTTTCAATTGATTGAAGTATTTTTGCAGAGCAAATGATGACATATTATTCAATTATTATTTTATACTCATAACTTTGTTTTACAAAAGAACAATTCTCGCAGTAGCAGCGATGTTACTGATGGGCAGTGCAGTGAATGCACAAGAGAGTGAGAAAGGCAACTTGAGATCCTACAATTTCATCGAGCTTCAGGGCGGTGGCCAGCTCACGTTTACCGATGCCAAGAAGGACAAGCTCATCACCCCCGTTGGTGCGTTCTCCATCGGTCGCTATTTCTCACCCGTGGTAGGAGCACGTCTCCATGTCAATGGTTGGCAGGCAAAGAGCGGTTTCGATGACTTAGGCTACTACAAGTGGAACTACATCACTACCAATGCCGATGTACTCATCAACCTTACCAACCTCTGCGCTTCCAACAAGAGTGGTTCTCATTTTCTTAATGTCATCCTTCTCGGAGGTATCGGTCTCACCACAGCATGGGACAATGACGAGGCTAACGTGATGGCTGCTGCCAACAGAGGAAGCAACCTCAATATGCCATTGGTATGGGATGGTACTCGTCTCAGCCATAATATCCGTGCCGGTCTGCGTCTTGAGACCAACGTCACCAAACCTTTCGGTGTCTCTCTTGAGGTGAATGCCAACAGCTTGGATGACCGTTTCAACTCTAAGATGAATGATGCTGACGACTGGCAGGTGACTGCACTCCTCGGTCTGAGCTTCCGTTTTGGTCACAAATACTGCAAGAAGCAGGCTCCTAAGGTAGTGGAAGAGCCCGTTGTGGTCGTTCCCGAACCAGAGCCAGAGCCCGCACCAGAGCCTAAGAAAGTGACCGTCATCGACACCATCTACAAGAAGGTGCCCGTGACCATCCACGAGGAGAAGTTCTATAAGATTCGCGAAGCCGACACCGAAGGCGGCAAGTCTCAGATGAAGCGCATCAGCGACTTCCTCAAGACCTATCCCGATGCCAAGGTGAAAATTGTGGGTTATGCAGACAAAGGCACAGGAAATGCCAAACTTAACGTGAAATATGCACAGCAGCGTGCTGACTCCTTCAAGAAAGAGCTCGTTGACAACTATGGCGCTGATGCCTCACGCATCGAGACCGACTCTAAGGGTGACAGCGTTCAGCCTTTCAGCGAGAACGACAAGAACCGTTGCGTTATCATAGATGGTCAGGCTGAAAAGACAGTGATGGAGTATGTGACACGCACTGTGACCGAATAAACAGGTGGATTCCTAACGATGACAGAAGAGCAGAACGCTCGTCCTGTCAGCGAGGGTGGTAGCAAAGATATAAGTGCTGCCACCCTCTTTGATTTTCAGACGGCGGCGCAGCTCATCTACCGTCAGGGGGAAGTTGCGCACGGTGATGTTCGCCTGACGCAATCCTTCCAACAAGGGTTTGAGCTGTTTTTTGTTAAGACTGCTCACGGCATCAACAGCAAAACGCCGACCAGGGAAAGAGGGCACATCACTCGTGGCACAGAAGAGATGACTGTTTGCCGATAGCTGACGCACTCCATATCGTCTTGCCAGCGTAGCAAAACACCCTGATTTCATCAGTGAAGCATGGGGTTCGAAAAGAAAGAAGGGTGTGGAAAGCGTCGGGAGCGGACCTTCTATGGAGGAACTCTCCTGACCTTCAGCATCGGAGAGCTCTCTCAGCTCTCCATCCTCACTCCACTGGAAACGGAAAATCTCCTCCTTGTCGTCGTTCACACAATAGAGCTTCAACTCCCTGTGAGCTTTACTATACTTGCTTTCGAGCACAAGGAGCAACTCCTTACACTCACCTGCCACAGCCACGATATGAACCTCCACCACGTCTCTCCCCATATCTCTCACTGCCTTACGCCAATCGAGCATGGGTGAGAGTTTGATGACGATGACTTTAGCCTTGGCTAAGAGCAAGGGGCGTAAATGCAACACGTCGGGAGTACATTGCTCGATGGCAAAGGTGCGCCCTCCATGACTGTCACGACGGGCGGGATCGACAAAGAGCACATCAACAGGCTCCATGGCAGAGAGATAATCTTCGGCTTCCTCGCACACCACATCGGCATGCGACAGACCCAACAGCGGCAGATTATGACGGGCGAGCCTACAGAGCGCTGCGGTGTGTTCCACATAGGTAGCTCTGCCAAAGTCTTTAGCCATGAAAGAGAAATCGACACCCAGACCGCCTGTAAGGTCAACATGATGAGCCTCGACAGATTGCTTGTCAAGGACCTCTGACAGCCATCTTTCCACCACACGTTTCTTATATAATGCTGAGGACTCGCTCGAACACTGTTCCATGGAGAGCGGTAGCGGATAGTACAACCCCTCGGTGAGATACCATGAGGGGAGTTTCTTCTTAGCCTTCTGCCTTCCTGCTATCTGCTGGAGAGCTAAAGGGAGATTGACATCTGCATTGCCACAACCCTTGAGTGCCAGCATATTGACATCATCGTCGCCATGCGCTTTGACAAAGAGGGTTGTCGCCGCATTGAGTTCGGCTTGCTCTATAGTCTGTTCCGCCATTGTCTCTTCTCTCATATCCATAGACTCAAAGTCTGAACAACAGTCCGGCTAAGACATCAAAGGTCTTGGCCTCTACATTGTTATAGTACTTATAATAGGTATTTCGCCAATAATAAGACCCAGAGAGGTCGAGATAAATCTTATTGTTGAGCGCAAGAATCAGTCGGGGATTAACCACGAGAAGAGCGGCATTGCCCTTGTCGCCCTGGGCATTGAGATAAAGTGGGTCAATCTTCGTCAGGTCTTTATTCTCATATCCCTTCCAGGTGTAGATGCGGTAGTAGTCGGCATTGATGATAAAACTGCCAAACCGTCCAAACTCCAACAATGTCTTGGCTTTGACACTGAATCCACTCCCCAGATTATAGTCTCTGTCTATCGTGTTATAGTGGTCACTCAACGAGCCACCGAGGAGGATAGCATCCACAAAGATACGTTGCTCTAAGCGGGAGAGACTGCCCATGGCAGGAAACTGATAGATGAGTCCCGGACCTATGGCTGCTGCCTCGGAGATACGGTAAGGCACAAGGGAGGTTCCATCTTTCACGGGTTGGGAGTCGAAATAGTTGAAGTGCTGAAAGATACCAAACTGTGTCTTCTGCTCATCGTTGCTGGTCACCGTAGTGCCCCAGAGGCGCCCCAGCAGGTTGACCTTGGTGATGAGGGGCTGGTTGGAAGCTATTCCAAAGGTGACATCAGCAGTGAAGTAGTCGTAGGGTTTGCTCTCCTCTTCATTGAATACATCACCATAGCCGAGGCTGACATTGATAAAGGGGGTGTGCTCTCCACGGAAGAGCGCATTGTTATCGGCCAGATAACGGTCGCCCACGGAGAGGGCCAGCGACACCGGGATGCGTTCATAGTCGTGATATTTATAGTAGTCGTGACGCACGCGCCAGGCATCTCCGTTGATGATGCGGTTGAGACCACGGATAGGACAGATGGCTGTAGCCAGTGCTTCACGCCAGAAACGAGGCCATCCACTTTTCCTGTCGTCGTAAACCAAACTACTGATACGGTGGGTCACCTCGCCTATGCATACACCGCCCATAGTGGTGGCGATGAGGTCGTTGATTGCTGGCGGTTCTATCTCACAGGTGGTCTCCCACATCAGACTACCACCAAAGGCATAGGGCACCGACTCCCAGAAATTGAGTCCGTTGCTGCGTGCAGCATTGAAATAGAGTCCACCATGATAGGGATGAGCAAAGAGGTTGGTAGAAAACTGGTCGTTGTCCCACACAAAGCCTGTCTTGAGATTATGATGGATGGAATGGAGATTGATTTTTGCGAAGTCGGCATCGAGTATAAAACGGTCGAAACACTGTACAAAGACATTGATACCAAAGGCTTCGGCAGCTGCCACCCACGGCCGTTTCACCTGATTGGCGGGATTGTCGTAGGCGTAAATGGAGGTAGCTGTTGGCTGTGCAAATGGATTGGAATAGTTGTCGGTGGATGACGTCCTCACCACCTCGGAAAGATAGTGAGCAGCCATGCTGTCCACGGCAGTATGAAGCGAGTCGGCTCCCTTCATCATCAACGGTGTGAGGGCGACACCAAGAGCAAGAAATGATTTGAAGATGTGCATCATAGGAACAATACTATTTGAATGAGAGCGACAGCCCAGCCTCAGCAAGGAAGCGGTTTCTATAGTGCTGAGCATGATAATAATAACGTGTATCACCGTAGCCCACCGAGAGGAAGGTGCCAAGTGTCTTACCCAACCTATAATCGATATTCATCCTGGCCTGGAGAGAATAGAGACGTTCGGGCTTCTGTTCAGAGTGTTGGGTAAAGGTCTCTATATGATAGTAGCCTATATCACCGCTGAGCGAGAGACGTGGACTGACATCGAAATACTGGCCTATGCGATAGAACAGCGCACCAGAGAATTTCTCATCCAAACCCATGTAATGGGTGCCTACACCGATGATGTTATAAGTGCTTCGGTTGCGAAACCTTACAGCTACATTGCTCTTCGATGAGGTGCCCACACTGAGCAACAAATCAATCTTGGTCTTGGGGTTGACATTCACCAGACCTATCTTCCGCGCTATGGTATCGGTGCTGAGGTTGATGATGCCTACCTGCACACCGCCATCGTGGCAATGACATACATTGATGAGTCCTAACTGCACACCACTGAGGGTATCAGCATAGTTGTACATCGCTGTCTCCACCCCACTCATCGTCGAGGCACAGACGTTGGCCACGCCACTGAGTTGAAGTCCTCCTCTCACTCCCATGGAGATGTTGGTGATACCAGCCAACTGAACGCCCTGCAGTTGGCGAGCAGTATTGGTGAAACCTGCCAACTGCAAGCCCTTCACCTTCTTCGCCACATTAGAGACAGCACTCAGTTGCACTCCGTGCATCTCTCCGCTTGCTCCATTGATGAGCATACCTATCTGTGCTCCCCTCACCTCGTCGGTATTGCTGAGTAGGGAGAGATTGAAATAGCTCACCTTGGTGCTGTCGCAGCCGCCGGATATGCCTATACCCACATTGACGTGCTTGGGCTGCGCCGTGACACCGAGTACCACCATCATACTTAACACAGCCATCTGCCATCTGCTACAGTGATTGATTGAGTCCTTCATAAAACTTTTCCACTTCATTTCGTTTTCTTGGATGCAAAGATAATGTTTCGTCAGAAAACAACCAAACATTAACGCCCAAATAAGCAGATTTGGCACATTTAAGTTTTTTTATTGATATTCCTCACCTATTCCAAGGGTGAATATTTGCATATCTTTATAATAATACCTAACTTTGGCGCACAATTCATCCTTGATATGAATAATCGAAGGATGAGATAGAGGATGCGAATTGTTTCGCAAGCGTAATAATGATCATATAAAAAGCTAAAAACCTATTTTTTAAGAACATGTTAAGACTATTCATGACCATGCTCGTCGTGTTAGCTACGCTCACGACCAAAGCTCAATCAAGCAATGGGCACACGCTCACCATTGGAGACCAACGAATAAGCATCGTCTTTTACACCCCCGACATCGTGCGTATCACCAAGTCGCCTGTCAACCACATCTATGAGGAGCAGAAGAGCGAGGTAGTGACACTCTCACCTCAGAAAGACCTTCATGTTACTTCCACTCAGGGGGCAGCAGTCCTCAGACTGAAGTCATCGTCCCTCCAAGTGAGCATCGACCGCCGCACCGGTCTCGTCTCGTTTGCCACCGCTAACGGCAAAAAACTATTAAAGGAGAAGGACATCACTTTTGAAACTCGCTCACAAGGCACCGACAAGGGTCGGTTCAAGGTAAGTCAGACCTACACACTCGACAAGGATGAGGCTATTTATGGCTTGGGTACCGTGCAGGATGGACGCCTCAACCGCCGTGGTCTGTCGAAACATGTGGAGCAGTCGAACCTTGAGGATTTCCAGAATGTGATACAGTCGATTAAGGGATGGGGCATCTATTGGGACAATTACAGTAGGGCTCATTTCTCCGACAATACACAGGGCATGACCTTCTGTGCGGAGGTGGGCGACTGTGCCGACTATTACTTTATGTATGGCAAGAATGCTGATGGGGTGAACAGGTGTATGCGCCAACTGTCGGGCGACGTTCCTATGTTCCCCCTGTGGACCTTCGGCTACTGGCAGTGTCGCGAGCGATATAAGTCGCAGAAGGAACTGCTTGAGGTGGTTGACAAATACCGCGATTTGAGGGTTCCACTCGACGGAATCATCCAGGACTGGCAGTACTGGGGCAGCAACTACACATGGAATGCCATGGACTTCATCGGCGAGACCTTCCCCAACGGTAAGCAGATGATCAATCAGGTGCACCGTCAGAACGCACACATCATGATCTCCATCTGGGCCAGTTTCGGTCCGCAGACACAGCAGTTTAAGAAACTCAATGAGAAAGGACTGCTCTACAACTTCGAGACATGGCCTCAGAGCGGTATTTCTCACGTCTGGCCTCCTATGAAGGAGGAGTACCCTTCGGGGGTGAGGGTTTATGATGCCTTCAGTCCGGTGGCACGACAGATTTATTGGGACTACCTGAAGAAGCTCTTCGATTATGGTATCGATGCATGGTGGATGGACTCCACCGACCCCGACTTCTTCAACCCCACCGACAGTGACTACGAGCACAGGACGGCCATGGGCTCATGGCGAAGTGTGCGTAACCTCTTCCCCCTTGCGAGCGTCAAAGGTATCTATGCCAATCAGCGTAAGTCATCTCAAGACAAACGCGTCTTCATCATGACACGCTCCGCCTTTGCCGGACAGCAACACTATGGGGCAGGACTCTGGTCGGGTGATGTCGCCTCTACGTGGGACATGCTGCGCAAACAGGTGCCTGCAGGACTAAACTATACCATGACGGGATGCCCCAACTTCAACACCGACATCGGTGGATTCTTCTGCGGCTCCTATAACACACAGGGGTCGGGCTCGGCTCCACGTAATCCGCAGTATCAGGAACTCTACGTCCGTTGGATGCAATATGGACTGTTCTGTCCTGTCTTCCGCAGTCATGGTGCCGATGCTCCACGCGAGATTTATCAGTTTGGCAAGAAGGGACAGCCTATCTACGATGCCATAGAACAAACCATCCACCTACGCTACCGTCTCCTACCTTACATCTATAGCACCGCATGGCAGGTCACCTCAGCCGGCGAAAGCTACCTGCGTGCCCTCCACTATGACTTCGCCTCAGATAAAAAGACATGGGACAATGCTGAGGAGTTTATGTTCGGACGCGCTATCCTTGCTGCACCTGTCCTCTCGGCTCAATACACCAAAGAAAAAATCTTCAAGGAAGATGCCATGAGCGGATGGGATAAGAAAAAGCTGAAAGATGAGCAACAAAAGTTGACGGACATCGATTTCACTCAGGAGAAAAACGTCACCAAGTACTTGCCTAAGGGTGCCACATGGTATGATTATCATACGGAGAAGAGATATGCTGGCGGACAGGAGGTCACCGTGCCCTCCCCCATCCACCGCGCTGTCATGTTTGTCAAGGCTGGTTCCATCCTTCCGCTCGCTCCTGTCATGCAGTATGCCGAGGAGAAGAAATGGGACAATCTTGATATCATCGTCTATCCTGGAGCCGATGCCTCCTTCGTACTGTATGAAGACGAAGGCGACAACTACAACTATGAGAAAGGTGCCTATACCACTATTACCATGAGATGGAACGATAAGAAACATACACTCACCATTGAAGACCGACAGGGACAGTTCCCTGGGATGTTGAACACTCGCAAGTTCAATGTTCGCGTGGCTGGCACATCCACCACAAAGAGCATCAGCTACCAAGGCCATGCCACTTCAGTGAGCATGTAAGACAAGGAAACAACACTCCATCTTCAACGTAAATAACCTTAAATAAGAAAGATGTCTATGAGATTACTTACCACCATCGCTATGATTGCAGCCATAATGACTGCAACGGCCCAGCAACCTCAGGCAATCAACCTACCTATCATCCAAACCAAATATACTGCCGACCCTGCTCCCTATGTACATGGCGACACCGTCTATCTCTACACCACTCATGATGAAGACGATGCTGAGGGATTCAAGATGAAAGACTGGCTGCTCTATACCTCCACCGATATGGTCAACTGGCAGGACCACGGTGCTGTGGCATCGCTCAAGGATTTCAAATGGTACAAAGGTAACAATGGAGCTTGGGCAGAACAGGTCATCGAGCGCAATGGCAAATGGTATATGTACTGCCCTATTCATGGCAATGGCATCGGCGTGCTCGTAGCCAACTCTCCCTTCGGTCCATTCAAGGACCCACTGGGCAAACCTCTGGTATGGCGCTCCGAACACTGGTATGATATCGACCCCACCGTATGGATCGACGACGATGGACAGGCATATATGTATTGGGGTAATCCTCACACCTATTGCGTAAAACTCAACGAAGATATGATTTCCACCTCAGGAGAAATCATGACGATGGACCGCATTGGCGACTATCAGGAAGGACCTTGGTTCTGGTCGAAGAAGAACGCTAAGGGTGAGAAATGGTATTATCTCGCCTATGCCTCCACCTGCTGTCCCGAAGGCATTGGCTACGCCATGAGCAAAGCGCCCACAGGTCCCTGGCAACACAAGGGACACATCATGGACCACACTCCACGCACACGTGGTAACCATCCCGGCATCATCGACTTCAAAGGAAAATCCTATTGCTTTGGCCTCACCTACGACCTCTTCCGTTTAGAGACCTCACGCCACGCAGAGAGACGATGCTGTATGGCTGCCGAGATGACCTATAACCCCGACGGTACAATACAGGAGCTGCCTTATTTCCAGGACTGCAAACTCGAGCAGGTAGGCACCTTCAACCCCTTCCGCCGTGTTGAGGCGGAGACCATGGCATGGGGGTATGGTCTGAAGACAACACGTGAGAATCCCTCAGGACCATGGAACCCCACACTCTTCGTCACCGACATCGATGAGGGAGAATATATCCTTGTCAAAGGTGTTGACTTTGGCAAAGGTGCCTCACAACTTCTTGCAAGCTGCTCTTCTCAAATGTTGGGAGGAAGGATGGAGATTCGTCTCGATGCTCCCGACGGAAGTCTGGCCGGTGCCATCGACGTTCCCAACACTAAGTTTAAGTATGAGACCTTCAGCACCTCACTCACCAAATGCAAGGGTGTTCACGACCTCTACTTCGTGTTTAAGAGCAATTCCATACAGAAGAAGAATCTCTTCAACTTCGATTGGTGGGAGGTGAAGAGATAATCAATAGTAGCTATAACAAAAGACACTGACGACATGATGAAAACTATCTCTTGTGCGCTCTTCCTCATCCTAAGCCTCAGTGTGAGGGCTCAGGATGTCAAGGTCGAATACATCACCCCAAAGATAGTAAGGGTACAATGGGCGGCTGACGGCCAGCTCCAAGGCAACGGCACTGGGGCTTGTATCTGGGAGAAACAGAAAGATATCTATAAGTCGGAAGAACTCACTGTAGAGATAGACAACGGCACCGTCATGTTCATCGACGGCAAGACGGGCAAGACCCTGCTCACAGAGCAATGGAGGCGAGCTGAGCCCATGGTGAAGGAGCGCATAGTCTATGACGACTCCTCTGCACACATGGAAGAGACAGCCAACGGCAAAGTGACAGTGAAAGATATCATCCGCCGTGACACCATAGGCTTAAGCACACGCTATATCTCACATTTCTCCTGTCCTGACACCAAGGCACTCTATGGATTGGGAGCTCACATGGAGGACTATATGAACCTGCTGGGAAAGACGCTCTGGCTGACACAGCATAACCTCAAGATCACTGTCCCCATGCTCATCTCACCTCAGGGCTACGGACTTCTCTTCGATGCGGGCTGTGCAATGAAATATTCGTCCTCAGGCAAGGCATTCACCATGCAAATGGAGGCGGCTCGGCAGATAGACTATTATTTCATCAAGGGTGACAGGATGGAAGAGGTGGTAGAAGGCTATCGCTATCTCACAGGAAAGGTGCAGATGCTTCCGCTCTATGCGTTCGGCTATATACAGTCGAAGGAACGCTATGTCTCCTCCGATGATCTCCTCAGCACTATGCGTGAGTATCGCCGCCGCCATGTACCTATCGATATGATTGTGCAAGATTGGAACTATTGGCCTGAGGGTTGGGGATATATGAAGATGAACAGGAAATACTATCCTGACCCTAAGGCACTCGCCGACTCTATCCATGCCATGAATGCCAAACTCATGGTGAGCATCTGGCCCAACCCACAGTACTGCCCTGAGGAGCGCGACTTCCGTCAACGTGGATATATGCTCGAACACTCTGTCTATGATGTGTTCAATGCTGATGCCCGCCAACATTATTGGAAGTATGCCAACGAGGAGTTTTTCTCCAATGGCTTCGACGCATGGTGGTGTGACAGTAGCGAACCTCTCGACGGCGATTGGAACAAACTGCCCCCACCTGTCAATGGTCAACCCTATGGGTGGGACGACCACGAACGCAGGTGGCATCTCAACAAAGATGTGCTCAGCGATGCCCTCGGAGCAGAGCGAAGTAACCTCTACTCTCTCTATCACTCACGCGGACTCTACGAGAACCAGCGGCTCACCTCCAATGATAAAAGAGTGCTCAACCTCACCCGCAGCGGATTTGCCGGACAGCAGCGTTATGCCACAGTGGTATGGAACGGTGACACTCACGCTTCATGGAAATCGTTCAGACAACAGATTCCTGCTGGCCTCAACTACATGGCGACAGGCAACCCCTACTGGACCATTGATGTCGGCTCTTTCTTCGTGCGTAATGACGGACGACGATGGTTCTACACCGGGGAGTTTCAAAACGGTGTGAAAGATGATGCCTATAAGGAGTATTACACGCGTATGTTTCAGTGGGCCACCTTCTTGCCTATGCTCCGCAGTCATGGCTCAGATACACCTCGTGAGATATGGCGCTTTGGCGAACCGTCAACACCCTACTATGATGCGATATTGAAGATGATAGAGCTGCGCTATAAACTCCTGCCTTATATCTACAGTATGGCAGCCAGCCAGTACTTTTCTGGCTATTCCATGGCTCGCCCACTGGCTTTCGACTATCCCGAGGATGCGGTAGTTTATGACCTGAAAGACGAATATCTCTTCGGCGATATCCTCGTCTGTCCTATCACCCACCCGATGAGCGAAACGACAACACGTAGGGTCTATCTACCCAAGGGTAACAAATGGTACGACTACTGGACCAACAGACAATACGATGGCGGACAGTGGATCGACGTGCCTGTGACCATCAGCCATCTGCCTCTTTATGTGAAAGCGGGCAGCATCATCCCCACCTCTGAGGTGGTGGAATATTCGGGAGCACAAGCCGACAAACCCATCACACTCAATGTCTATCCAGGGGCTGATGCAACATGCTCGCTCTATCAGGATGCAGGCGATGGCTATGCCTTTGAACAGGGCGACTACACCATCACCAAGTGCTACTGGGATGACAGCAGACAGCGCATGAAGAAGAAAACGGATAAGAAGAACAAAAGATACAAACGTGAATTGAATATTAATGTCATCAAACCAATATGATTAAAAACCTATTACTCGCTGCCCTGGTCATGACCAGCGGTAGCCTTGCCGGCCAACAGCTTCCCTACCAGAATCCTCAACTCTCTGCTCATGAGAGAGCCGTGGATTTAGTTGGCAGACTGACGTTGATAGAGAAAGCCAACCTCATGTGTGATGAATCACCTGCCATACCCCGACTCGGCATCAGAGAGTTCAGTTGGTGGAGTGAGGCTCTTCATGGACTGGCCAACCAGGGCAACGTCACTGTTTTTCCAGAGCCTATAGGCATGGCTGCCTCCTTCAACGTACCTTTGGTGGAGCGGGTGTTCACAGCTACCAGCGATGAGACACGTGCCAAATGGAACGAGCAGCAACGCAGCGGTGTGCCCACCACACGATTCCATTGTCTCTCTGTGTGGACTCCCAACGTAAATATCTTCCGCGACCCACGGTGGGGACGCGGACAGGAGACCTACGGTGAGGACCCCTATCTCACCTCGCTGATGGGACAGGCTGTAGTACGCGGACTACAGGGTCCTGAGTCTTCAAAATACCGTAAACTCCTTGCCTGCGCTAAACACTATGCCATACATAGCGGACCAGAATGGAGCCGCCATGTAGCTAACATCAACGATGTGTCGCCACGTGACCTCTGGGAGACTTATATGCCTGCCTTCAAAGACCTTGTTCAGAAAGCTAAAGTGCGCGAGGTGATGTGCGCCTATCAGCGATGGGACGATGAGCCTTGCTGCGGCAGCACACGACTGCTCCAACAGATACTTCGCGACGAATGGGGATTCAAGTATATGGTGGTGAGCGACTGCGGCGCCATCGCCGACTTCTTCACTACTCACAAGTCTTCATCAACATCCCATCATGCCGCCGCAAAGGGTGTGCTCGCTGGTACTGACGTGGAGTGTGGATTCGGCTACGCTTATGCCAACCTTCCTAAAGCTGTGCAACAGGGACTTATCACTGAGGAGGAAATTGACAAGCATGTCATCCGACTGATGGAGGGACGTTTCGAACTTGGTGAGATGGATGCTCCTGAGATGTGTGAGTGGTCGAAGATTCCTTCGTCTGTGCTCAGCAGCAAGGAGCACCGACAGCTCTCACTAGACATGGCACGACAGAGCATCGTCCTCCTGCAGAACAACGACAATATCCTGCCGATGAAGAAGTCGGGAAAGATAGCTGTCATCGGTCCCAACGCCGACAATACCCCCATGATGTGGGGCAACTACAATGGTACGCCCAACACCACGGTCACTATCCTCGATGGTATCCGCACCAAAATAGGCAAAAAGAATGTTGTGTATCTCCAGGGCTGCGACCTCACCGAAGAGTGTGTCGTCAACAGCTTCCTCACACAGTGCACTGCCGATGGCAAGAAGGGCATCCGTGGCACCTTCTGGAACAACACCACCCGTTCGGGCCAACCAGTGACAAAGGAATACTATGTCAACCCCATCGCTGTTACAACAAGCGGACAGCACACCTTCGCCGACGGCGTGAAGATGGAGGATTTCTCTGCACTCTATGAGACCAACTTCGTTCCTGAGAAATCGTGCAAGGCGGTCATCCGCATGCAATATACCGGTGCCTTCTCTCTGAGCGTCAACGGCAAGACACTCGCTGCCGACAGCACATGGCGCGACCAACCCATGCGTTTCGAACTCGATGTGGAGAAGGGTAAGAAATATGAGGTGAGGTTGGCTTATCACACTGTCAAGACTTGGGGTGCCAACATGAAACTCAATATCGGCGAGGAACTGCCTATCGACTACTCTGCCACTATCAACAAGTTAAAGGGTATAGAGACCGTCGTGTTCGTAGGTGGTATCTCGTCGCAGTTAGAAGGCGAAGAGATGCCTGTGAAGATCGATGGATTCAAGGGAGGCGACCGCACCCATATCGAACTCCCTAAGGTGCAGCGCGAGTTTATCCGTCACCTTGCTGAAGCTGGCAAGAAGATTGTGTATGTCAACTGCTCCGGCTCTGCCATAGCACTCGCTCCTGAAGCAGAACGCTGTGGGGCGATAGTGCAGGTATGGTACCCAGGCATGGAAGGGGGAAAAGCTGTTGCCGATGTTCTCTTCGGCGATTATAACCCGCAGGGCAAACTTCCTGTAACCTTCTACAAGAACAGCAGTCAGTTGCCCGACTTTGAGGACTACTCGATGAAGGGACGCACTTATCGTTATTTCTCCGACCCGCTCTTTGCCTTTGGCTACGGATTGAGCTACACCTCATTCAAATATGGAAAGATGAATATCGAGAAAGGCACCTACAAGGTTCAGGTTCCTGTTTCCAACATAGGCAAACGAGAGGGAACAGAGGTGGTGCAGGTTTATGTGCGCCGCTGTGATGATACCGATGGACCGCTGAAGTCACTGAAGGCATTCGAGCGCATCACCCTAAAACCAGGAGAAAGCAAGAACGTTGTGTTCACGCTCGACAATGAGGCATTCAAGCTCTTCGACCCCACTACCAACACCATGCGTGCAGTGCCGGGAAAATATGAGATCTATGTAGGAAGCAGTTCTCGTCCCGAGGACCTGCAGATGATGAATATTGAAATCTGAAGACAGCATCTCCATGAAGAGAAGTATCTTATACCTGTTGGCACTGTTGTCAGCAGTGACAGCAGAGGCACAGAAGGAGAACTGGAAAGTCACCGACAAAGGGCCTTCCATCGACAACTATTTCACCCCAGCCTCTGCAGAGGCAGCAACACCCGACGATGAGGGATTTATCCGCAGGTGGCTCCTGCTCGAACCCATCGACAAGCCCAACCGTAGTAACACCGTTTTCACCGACAGCTATCTTCAGCAACATCTCGGCAAGGCGTATCTCAAGGACCAGTTTACATCCATGCCTAAGAACGGACAGAAGGTAAAGGTGGGCAAGCAGAAATTGAAATGGCATGCCCTCAATAGTCAACTCTTCAACGTCAAACTCTTCCGTTTTGCTACTGGCCTCGACAAACAGTATTATGGTATCGTCTTCCTTGCCACTACTACCATTGAGTGTGACGAGGACATCAGTGATGTTCGTCTGTCAGTGGGTTCCAACTCCGCTTCCATGTGGTGGATCGACGGCAAGCAGACGCTTATGCTCTCTGGCGACCGACGTATGGTGGCCGACGACGCCATGTCGCAACGACTTACACTGAAGAAGGGCACACATATCCTTCATGGCGCTGTCATCAACGGACCTGGTATGAGTGACTTCTGTGTTAGATTTATCGATGACAAAGGTCAACCCCTAAAGAATCTTAGAATACGATGAGAAACAAGAGAATAGCTTTGTTAGGCATGACGTTGGCTGCCATAAGCGCCAACGCACAGATAGGTCAGCCATGGATTCATGACCCCTCGACGATTGCCGAGTGTGAAGGAAAATACTATACCTTCGGTACAGGAGGTGGCGGACTCATCTCTGAGGATGGCTGGAAATGGATGGGCGGAGCAGAACGTCCCGGAGGCGGAGCAGCGCCCGATGCCCTAAAGATTGGCGACCGCTATCTGATAGCCTATGGCGGCACTGGCGGTGGACTGGGAGGAGGACACTGTGGCATCATCTACACGATGTGGAACAAGACGCTCGACCCTAAGTCGCCCAACTTCAGATTCACCCAACCTATTGAAGTGGTGCGCTCTGCTGACCTTGAGGACTGCGACGCCATCGACCCTGGTCTCTTGCTTGATCCTACAACAGGAAGACTGTGGATGAGTTATGGTACCTATTTCGGCTTCATCCGTCTTATCGAGCTCGACCCGAAGACAGGAAAACGCATGGAAGGAAATGTGGAACAGGATATCGCCATCGACTGTGAAGCTACCGACTTGATCTACCGTGATGGATGGTATTACCTCCTTGGCACTCACGGCACTTGTTGCGATGGTGTCAACTCCACGTATAACATTATCACAGGACGTTCACGACAGGTCACCGGTCCATATATCGACAACGTGGGTCGCGACATGAAGAAAGGTGGTGGAAAGATGGTAGTGGGAGCTTCGGCTCGCGCTGTAGGAGCGGGACATTTCGGAAGAACGGTCATCGACGAGGGTGTTGAGGTGGCATCCTTCCACTACGAGGCCGACTTCGAGCGCAGTGGAAGAAGTGTGCTCGCTATCCGTCCGCTACTGTGGAAGAACGACTGGCCCGTGGTCGGCGAACAGTTTGTGGGTGGCACCATGAGCATCGAATCAGAACGTCGTGGCTATGCCCTCGAACTCGCAGTAGATTTTGTGCGCATACAACAGGAGCGTCGCATGTGGTGGAAGTTGGACCCTGCCGAACCGACGTCGGCATTGCCCTCACAGACACTCGACGAGGTGAGACAGACCTGGCCCGAGGGAGAGATTCTGGTGCGTGCAGGCGACAATATGTTCCGTCCTAATCAGCGATGGACCATCACCCCCGTTCCTGAGGCTGGTGGCTATCTCAGCAATCCTTATTTTAAGATTACCATCGAAGGAACACAACGTGCACTGGCAGCTACAGCTTCGAAGGAACTCACTACCGTGCCCGAATACACCGGAGCTCCCGAACAGCTGTGGCGTATAGAGCAACTTGTTGACGGCTCCTTCCGCATCATGCCAAAGAGCATTCCAGGAATAGCTGGTGTCAATACGAAATACTGCATCTACTCCATCGCCGACAGCACCCCGACACTCGCTGAATATGATTTCAATACCGACAACTCAAAATGGTCCTTCCGCCAATGATTAGAAAGATTGTTATCCTATCGGTGACTGCGATGATGGCTTATGCCGTATCCGCACAGAATCCCATCATCCGCAACATGTATTCTGCCGACCCTACAGCGAGGGTTTTCAACGGACGTATGTATGTCTATCCCTCACATGATATCGTTAGTCCTGTGGAACCTGAGAAGAAATGGTTCTCTATGGAGGACTATCATGTTTTCTCTTCTGACAACCTCACCGACTGGACTGACCATGGAGCGATTGTCACTCAGAACGAGGTGCCATGGGTGAAGAAAAACTCGTATGCCATGTGGGCACCCGACTGTGTGGAAAAGAACGGCTGCTATTATTTCTATTTCCCTGCTGCACCGAGTGGCGAGCGAAGGGGCTTTGGCGTGGGCGTAGCTATTGCCCTCCGTCCTGAGGGCCCATTCAGTCCGATGTGCCAGCCTATAGAAGGACTGCATGGCATTGACCCCTGTGTGCTCATCGACCCCAAGGATGGCAAAGCATATATCTACTGGGCTGGCATGGGGATGTGGATGGCAAGACTGAAAGACAATATGATGGAACTCGACACTCGACCCGAACAGGTGAAGACCTTGCCCGATGGGTTTAAGGAGGGACCGTTTGTATTCGAGCGCCAGGGGAAGTATTATTACACCTTTCCTTGGGTACGCGACACCACAGAGACACTCGCCTATGCCATGGGCGACAGTCCCATGGGACCTTTCGAGTTTAAGGGTGTCATCATGGAGGAGTCGCCCACAAAATGCTGGACCAACCACCACTCTATCGTGGAATATCAGAAGCAGTGGTATCTCTTCTATCATCACAACGACTATTCGCCTGAGTTTGACAAACTGCGCTCGGTGCGTTGCGACTCTCTCTTCTTCAATCCTGACGGCACCATACGTCCTGTCGTTCCCACCCTGCGTGGCGTGGGCATAACATCAGCACGCAACAGGATAGAGATTGACCGCTATCACCATATCTCTCACGGAGCTTATATCAAGTTGATGGATGAGAGCAAGCCCTTCGAAGGATGGGCAACAGTCTTCCCCAAGAAGGGTGCCTCAGTGGATTACAGCCGTGTAGATTTCGGCACTGAGGCTGTTGGCGAGATGGTCATTAGGGTGAAGTCGAACTCCAAGGCTGGCATCATGGTGAGGGCCAATGGCGCTCTCGTGACATCGGTGAACATCCCTAAATCATCAACATGGACCAACCTGAAAGTGAGCGTGAAGCATGCACCCAAGGGTGTAAACGACATCAACGTGACACTGACAAAGGGAGAGATGGTAGAAATCGATTATATTGCCTTCGACACAGACTAACTGAACTATTTACCTAACTTTGGAATGTCAAACTCACTGTACAGAAACAGCGAAGAGACTGATTGATAGTGAAAACGTAATAATGATTAAATAACTCGAAAATGCAGTACAATGAAATTGGTAAAACAGGAATGAGGGTATCCAACCTTAGCTTTGGAGCATCCTCATTGGGTGGTGTCTTCCATGGCATCAGAGAAGATGAGGCCATAGAAGCAGTACATACTGCCGTGAATGGAGGTATCAACTTTATTGATGTGTCGCCCTACTATGGACATCTCAAGGCAGAGACAGTGCTGGGAAAGGCACTCAAGGATATCGACAGAAAGAAATATTTCCTCTCTACCAAAGTGGGACGTTATGGCAAGGATGGGGTCAACTACTGGGACTATTCAGCAAAACGTGCCAAAGAGAGTGTCTATGAGAGTATGGAGCGACTGAATGTCGATCATATCGACCTTATCAACGTGCATGACATAGAGTTTGCCAACCTGCAGCAGGTGGTCGATGAGACACTGCCGGCTCTCGTCGAACTGCGTCGTGAGGGTGTCGTAGGCCATGTGGGCATCACCGACCTTCAACCAGAAAACCTTAAGTGGGTGATAGAACACTGTGAAGAAGGAACGGTGGAGAGTGTGCTCAACTTCTGTCACTACTGTCTCAACGACGACCTGCTCACCGAGTATTTCTCCTTCTTTGAGGAACGCGGCATCGGTATCATCAATGCCTCACCCTTCTCCATGGGACTGCTCTCCATGAGAGGTACACCCGACTGGCATCCCGCTCCCGATGCACTCAAAGAGGCATGCAGCAAAGCGGCATCCTACTGCAACGAGCATGACTACCCCATCGATAAACTGGCCATCCAGTATGCCACATCGTGCAACGAGCATATCGCCACCACTCTCTTCAGCAGTGCTAACCCTAAGAACGTTATCAAGAACATCAACTATGTCAACGAGCCCATCGACTGGCAGTTGGTAGAGAAGGTGAAAGAGATGATCGGCAACCAACAGAGAGTGAGATGGAAAAACAGTTAACACCGCTCATCATCGATGCCCATAGCCATCTCTGGCTGAAACAGGACACCCTTGTTGACGGGCAACCTATCCGCACCATGGAAGGTAATGGCTCGCGCTCCCTCTTCTTCGGTGAAGAGCGACAGATGCTTCCTCCTTTCATGATCGACGGAAGGAACACGGCAGAGGTCTTCCTCTCTAATATGGACTACGCGCAGGTGGCTGCCGCTGTGGTGGTGCAAGAGATCATCGATGGCTGTCAGAACAACTACCTCACCGAGGTGCAGCGCCGTTGGCCAGAGAGATTCTTCTGTATGGGCATGGCACAGACAGCCGACGAGGCGGCACAGCTCAAGGCTGCTGGACTTAAAGGTATTGCCATCCCCGGCCATCGCATTGCCACCCCTCTCCACGACATGCTCCCAATGTTCAAGTATATGGAGCGCGAAGGGATGGTGCTCTCTATGTGTCTTGGTAAGGATGAACGACAGATTGCTGAGATGGGGGAGCTCATCGAGGAATGTCCGCAGCTCAAGGTGGCCATAGGTCATTTCGGTATGGTGACGACATCGGCTTTTGAACATCAGGTGAAGCTCGCCCTCAAGGGTGAGAATGTAAGGATAGAATCGGGAGGCATCACATGGCTCTACAACGCTGAGTTCTATCCCTTTCCCTCTGCCGTGCGAAGCATCAGAACAGCCGCCGACTGGGTGGGTATGGACCGACTGATGTGGGGAAGCGACTACCCACGAACCATCACTGCCATCACCTACCGCATGTCCTACGACTTCATCCTAAAGACAAGAGAAATGAGTTGGGAGGAGAAGAAGGCTTTCCTCGGAGAGAACGCAAAACAGTTTTATGGATTGAATCATCCTATTGAATTACCGTATATTAAAAACATGAGTGAATAAAACAATGAAAGCAATACAGATAACAGAGGAGCACAAAATGGCGCTTGTGGAAATAGACAACGTGAAAGAACTGAAACCTGGAGAGGTGCTTCTGAAAATGGACTATGTTGGATTCTGTGGCTCTGACCTCAGCACCTTCCTCGGCAAGAACCCGATGGTGAAGATGCCTGTCATCCCAGGTCATGAGGTGGGCGCAACCATCGTTGAGGTGGGCAGTGAGGTGCCCGAAGGGCTGAAGCCGGGAATGACCGTAACAGTCAATCCCTACACCAACTGCAATAAGTGTGCGTCGTGTCGCAACGGTCGCCCCAATGCCTGCAAGGACAACCAGACACTCGGCGTACAGCGCAATGGTGCCATGCGCGAGTATCTCGTCATGCCTTGGGAGAAGGTCATCCCCGCCGGACTGCTCACTCCCCGCACCTGCGCACTGGTTGAACCGATGAGTGTGGGGTTCCATGCGGTATCGAGGGCTCTGGTGTCCGACATCGATGTTGTCCTCGTCATCGGCTGTGGTATGGTTGGCATGGGAGCTATCGTACGCTCTGTGCTTCGCGGCGCCACCGTGGTGGCTGCCGATATCGACGATGAGAAACTCGACCTAGCACGCCGTATGGGGGCTTCCTACACCATCAACACCAAGACTGAGGATGTGCACGCCCGACTCATGGAGATGACAGGTGGTTTCGGTCCCGATGTGGTGATAGAGGCTGTGGGCAGTGCGCCCACCTACCAGATGGCTGTCAACGAGGTGGCATTCACCGGCCGTGTCATCTGCATCGGCTATGCCAAGACCGATGTGTCGTTCCAGACAAAGTTCTTCGTACAAAAGGAGCTTGATATCAGGGGCTCACGCAATGCGCTGCCCTCCGACTTCCGTGCTGTCATCCATTATCTTGAGCGCGGCACCTGTCCCGTAGATGAGTTCATCAGCATGGAGTGCTCACCCGAAAGAGCCACCGAAGCGATGGAGAAATGGGCGGAAGCAGCGGGAAAGGTGTTCCGTATCTTGGTAAAATTCTAAAATCACTCGACGGTTTCAAAAACATAGAATACCTGATGACATCAGTCGTCAACTTCTCGCCGAAGTCCGCTATTCGTTCTTTTGTCGTAACCCACAAATTATTAACAATAATATTCAAATGAAAAAAACTATTAAGACCCTACTCATTGCCTTTGCTGGACAGTTGTGCTGGACAGAGGCATCTGCACAGAACAAGTTATATAATGATGAGTTTCCTCTCAGTGACATCACACTGCTCGATGGTCCGCTGAAGAGGGCCTGTGACCTAAACATCAAGGTGTTGTTACAGTACGACTGCGACCGACTGCTGGCTCCTTACCTCAAGGAGGCAGGACTCGAGCCTCGCAAGCCGTCTTATCCCAACTGGGACGGACTTGATGGTCATGTGGGTGGCCATTACCTCTCTGCTCTTGCCATGAATGCGGCCATGGGCAATGAGGAGTGCCGCAAACGGATGGAATATATGATCACCGAACTCCAACGCTGTCTCGATGCCAACGACAGTCGCGGCGAGGCGTGGAGCAAAGGATATCTCGGAGGACACCCTTCGAGCGCCAAACTGTGGTCGGCTTTCAGAAAGGGGGATTTCGGACCTTATTCCTCTGCCTGGGCTCCCTTCTACAATATCCACAAGATGTATGCCGGACTGCGTGACGCATGGCTCTATTGCGGCAACCAGCAGGCCAAAGAACTGTTTATGAGATTCTGCGATTGGGCTGTTGACATCACTGCCAACCTCAGCGATGAGCAGATGGAACGTATGCTGGGCAACGAGCATGGTGGAATGAACGAGGTCCTCGCTGATGCTTATGCCATCAGTGGCGACAAGAAATATCTTGACTGTGCACGCCGATTCTCACACAAGATGCTACTTATTCCCATGGAGGAGCACAGAGACAACCTCGATAACCTCCATGCCAACACACAGATTCCCAAGGTCATAGGTTTTCAGCGCATTGCCGAGTTGGCTAATGATGCTGCCTACCACGAGGCCAGTCTGTTCTTCTGGGACAATGTGGCCAACAAGCGCTCTCTCGCCATTGGTGGCAACAGTCGAAGAGAGCATTTCCCAACAAAGGAGACCTGCGTGGACTATGTCAATGATATTGACGGACCAGAGTCATGCAATACCTATAACATGCTTAAGCTCACTGAGTTCCTCAACAGAGCAAAACCCAATGGTATGTATGGCGACTTCTACGAGCGGGCGCTCTTCAACCATATCCTCTCGGCACAGCACCCCGAACATGGTGGATATGTTTATTTCACATCGGCACGCCCTCGCCACTATCGCAACTATTCTGTACCTAACATGGCTATGTGGTGCTGCGTGGGAACAGGTATGGAAGACCATAGTAAGTACAACCAGTTTGTGTGGACGCACAAAGGTAACGACCAACTTTTCGTCAACCTGTTTATCGCCTCCGAACTCAACTGGCGCGACCGTAAGATCGTGGTACGTCAGGAGACTGCCTTCCCTTATGCCGAGAGTTCTAAGATAACAATAGCCAAAGGCAAAGGTCTGTTCACTCTCAAGATAAGAAAACCACAATGGTGCGACAACTTCAAGGTGAGCGGAGTGGGCTTTGATGTCAAGGGATATGAGGAAGATGGCTACTACTGCATCACTCGCAAATGGAAGAAAGGCGAAAGCCTCAACATCTCATTCCCTATGCACGGCACAGTGAAACAGATGCCTAACGTGCCTCAATACGTGGCTATTATGTATGGACCTATCGTTCTCGGAATGAAGACGGGCACCGAAGATCTTAGGGCATTGCTTGCCGATGACAGCCGTTTCGGTCAATATGCCGGAGGAAGAAAACTGCCACTCGACAAGGCACCTATCCTGCTGCCTAAGAACATCAACGATATTGCTGCTGACCTGAGACCCATCGAGGGCAAGCCACTCCACTTCAAACTTGCCACAAAGATGAAGAATGGCATCGATGGTGAGTTGCAGCCGTTCTTTGAGATTCACGACTCGAGATATATGATGTATTGGCTCGCACTCGATGAGCAACACTATGCAGCCTATGCCAAAGAGTTGGCTGAACAGGAGAAAGCTAAGGAAGAGCTCGACGCCCGTACCCTCGACAAGGTGATGCCAGGCGAACAGCAGCCTGAGACCGATCATGCTATGGAGACCGATGAGTCGCAACGTGGCAACACCGAGGGTGTCTTCTTCCGCGATGCACGCAATGGTCACTACTTCAGCTATCTGATGAAGACAGGCTCGGCTGACAACCTCGCCCTTCGTCTGAAGTTCTGGGGACAGGACGAATGGCGTAGCTCTGAGTTTGACATTTATATCGACGACACACTGATGTGCAGTGTCAACAACACGCACAAATGGCGCACCACTCAGTTTAAGTATGAGGAATATGCTATTCCTGCTGCGCTCGTCAAAGGGAAGAACGAGGTGAGAGTGAAATTTGTTGCCCACAAAGGCAAACAGGTTGGTCAGATTTATGAAGTGCGACTGATTCGCCAATAGCATACAACAAGAGTGATGAACAAGAAAATGGCAGATGATGAGCCGCATCTTCTATCTTTATAAATAGTAATAAGAGATGAGAAAACAACTTTCCCTCCTAATTCTCTCCCTTGGCCTGACTCCTATGGTCTGCACTGCCACCGATTTCGTCACCTTCACCAAAGAGGCCAACACCTTCTCTCTGACGGCTACCAACGACACCATCGTCTATGCACCCGAGGAATGGGAGGGCGTGGTGATGGCTGTGAACAACCTTCGCCAGGACCTGAAGGCAGTAACAGGAAAGGCCTATGCACCCATCACCGTGGCCACGGTGGGCAAGAGTCCTCTCGCAAGGAACTATCCCCACTATGCCCAACAGCTGAAAGGCAAATGGGAACAGTATCTCATTGTGGCCGACCCTGCCACCCGTCGGCTTGTCATCCTTGGTTCTGACAAGCGCGGCACTATCTACGGCATTTATGAACTGTCGCGCCAGTTAGGTGTCTCTCCCTGGTATTGGTGGGCCGATATCCCCATTGCCACCCACAACGAAGTGTATATCCGCCATGGCCAATACACTGACGGAGAACCCAAAGTGAAATACCGTGGCATCTTCATCAACGACGAGAACCCCTGTATGCAGCAGTGGGCACGACAGAAGTTCGGCGGCATGAACTCTAAGATGTATGAACGGATTTACGAACTGCTGCTGCGCATGAAAGCCAACCTACTGTGGCCAGGGATGTGGGGAACATTCAAGGAATATAAGCCCATGGTACCGGTGATGCAGAATCCCGATGGCTCTTTAGAAGGCAACTGCTTCAACTGGGACGATACCAACAATCCTCGCCTTGCCGACAAGATGGGCATCGTCGTCGGCACCTCACACCATGAGCCCATGCAGCGCTCCCAACAGGAATGGGTGCGCACCAAGCAGAACTACGGCAACGGAGAGTGGAACTATCTCACCAATGAGGAGGGACTGAAACGTTTCTTCCGTGAGGGCATAGAGCACACCAAGGACTACGAGTGTATGATTACCGTGGGGATGCGCGGCGATGAAGACCGCCCCATGGCTGATGCCGGCGGACGGGAAGCCAACATGCGGCTACTCAAAAAAATCTTTAACGACCAGCACCGCATCATCAACGATGTGATGGGGCGCAAGGCAAAAAAGACACCTTTGGTGTGGACACTCTACAGCGAGATGCTCGACTATTATGACGATGGATTTCAGGTGCCCGACGATGTAACAGTGATGCTCTGCGACGACAACTGGGGAGACATACGCAAGATACCGACATCGCCCACCAATGGGAAGGGAGGCTTTGGCATGTACTACCATTTCGGCTACTATGGAGCACCGCGTGCCATGAAATGGCTCCAGCAGATGCAGATACAACAGACATGGCAGCAGATGGACCTTGCCTACCGCTCCGGCATCGACCGCGTGTGGATCGTCAACGTGGGCGACATCAAACCGGCCGAGTTTGCTACCCAGTTCTTCATGGACATGGCATGGAACCCCACGCTCTTTGGTCCCGACAACCTCATGGACTATACCGAGACGTTCTGCCGTTCTTTCGCCGGCAGTCATGCCCGCGAGGCCGCCCGTATCCTCAATCTCTACAACAAGTATGCTGCCCGCATCACCGCTGAGATGCTCAACGAAAAGAGCTACAGTCTTGCTACCGGTGAGTGGCAACAGGTGCGCAATGAGTTCATGGTCCTCGAAGCTGAAGCTCTCCGCCTCAAAGAGTTCATCTCCCCGGAGGCCGAGGATGCCTATCGTGAGATTGTGCTCTTCCCCGTGCAAGCATTAGCCAACCTCTACGACATGTATTACTCCTTGGCCGTGAACCGCCACTTAGCACTGCTTGGAGAACCTGAGGCCAACGACTATGCCGACCGCGTGGAACAATGCTTCGAACGCGATTCGCTCCTCACCTATTATTACAATAAGGTGATGGCCCAAGGCAAATGGGATGGTATCATGACACAAGTACACATAGGCTACACCACCTGGCACGCTCCTCAATACAACACGATGCCTAAGGTGGAGCGTGTTCCCCATCGCAATGCTCCCTCCAATGGGAAGAAGGAAAGTCAAGGAGGCTACCTCTTCACTGAGCAAGGAGGTGAGGTGGTCATCAATGCCGGCCACTACTATGAGGCAAAAGCCCCCGAGGGAATGGCATGGACCCTCATCCCTCATCTCGGTAAGACCGCCTCGGCTCTCGAACTGCGAGGAGAGGGCGACTGCCGTCAGGGAAGTCTTGCCTACCGCATGCAGCTCCCCTCCCGTCCGTCTAAAGTGAAAGTGAGATTAGTCTTCTCCACGGTGATGCCCTTCATCAAGGGCGGCCATGACGTGGAGATGGGCTTTGAAGGCTGCAACAGCGTGACACGCAACCTGAACAAAGACATGAACTGGCAACACTGCTACGACCTGATGTATCCTGCAGGTGCAGCCCGTGTGATAGAGATAGAGCAGGAGCTGGAGGCCCGACCATTGAACGGCCACACCTATCAGTTACGTCTCCGTCCGCTCACACCCGGTCTTGTTCTTCAGCGCATCATCATAGACCTCGGTGGGCACCGCCCCTCCATGCTCCATGGCAACGAAAGTCCGATGACCAAACGATGAAACAGTCTATCTATCTAACAACAACTACAACCTATCACTATGAAAATGTCAAGAACATTCACCTCGTTGGCCCTGGCCATTGCCTGTCTGTCAGGGGCTTGGGCACAAGAATACAAAGTGCCGGTGACCAACGAGAACGAGAAAATGGCTGAAGGACAATATCAGCCTCATTGGGAATCGCTGAAGAAGCACAAGACCCCCGAATGGTTCCGCGATGCTAAGTTCGGCATCTGGGCACACTGGGGACCGCAGTGCGTGGAAGGCTCGGGCGACTGGATGGCGCGCGAGATGTATATCGAAGGGTCCCGGGCATATAAGTATCACAAGGAACATTATGGCCATCCCTCAGAGGTGGGGTTCAAGGACATCCTCCCACTCTTCAAGGCAGAGCATTGGAATCCTGACAAGTTAGTAGAACGATACAAGCGGCTCGGGGCTCAATACTTCTTCGTACTCGGCAACCACCACGACAACTTCGACCTCTGGGATTCCCGCTATCAGCCATGGAACGCTGTGAACATGGGACCTAAGCGCGACCTCATCGACGGATGGGCAAAGGCGGCTAAGAAACATGGGCTGCCCCTCGGTATCTCCTTTCATGCCGACCATGCCTGGACCTGGTATGAACCCTCCCAACGCTATGATGTCAATGGTCCGAAGGCTGGCGCCTACTATGACGGCAAGCTCACCAAGGCTGACGGCAAGGGTAAGTGGTGGGAAGGCTACGACCCTCAGCAGCTCTATGCACAAAACCACCCCATGAGCGAACGCTCCTGGGCCAACAACAGCATCCACGGCCAGTGGGGCTGGGGCAACGGAGCCTGTCTGCCGACAAAGGAATATGTAACCAATTTCTACGACCGCACCCTCGATGCCATCAACCGCTATCAGCCCGACCTCATCTATTTCGATGTCACCGTTGTGCCCTTCTACCCCATCAGCGACTGTGGTCTGAAGATTGTCTCCCATTTCTACAACAAGAATCCCCGTGCCGTGGTGTTCGGAAAGATTCTTAATGATGAACAGCGTCAGGCACTCACCTGGGATGTGGAACGAGGTGCACCCAACGAGATTGTTGAAGAGCCCTGGCAGACATGCAACTGCATCGGTGGCTGGCACTACAACACATCTATCTATGAGCGTGGCGGATACAAGAAAGCGGCTGACGTGGTGAAACAGCTCGTTGACATCGTCAGCAAAAACGGCAACCTGCTACTCAGCATTCCTCTGCGCGCCGACGGTACCTATGACGATAAAGAGGCTGCCGTCCTCGACGACATTGAAGCATGGATGAACGTCAATAAAGAGAGCATCTTCGGCACCCGTCCTTGGGTGAAGTTTGGTGAGGGCCCTGTAGCAGAGAAGGATATCAAGATGAACGCCCAGGGGTTCAATGACAAGCAGTTTACAGGCATGACGGCTATTGACATCCGTTTCAACCAAACAAAGAAACATCTCTATGTCACACCACTCGGCTGGCCCGAAGATGGCAAGGTGGTGGTGAAGGCGCTCGCTAAGGGCAATCCTCATTACCGCAAGTCTATCAGCAAGGTAGAACTCCTTGGCTATGGTAAGCTCAAAGCTGTTCAAACAGCAGAAGGTCTTATCGTGCAGTTGCCCCAGCCCACGAATGCCATCGCCCCGGTATTGAAAATCACGAAATAACCATCTGCCCCACACCATTTCTAAAGAAAGATGAGGGTCTATCGGTTGTCCGAAAACCCTCATCCTTTTCTAACTATATGTAAGGAAGGTGTTTGTCTAACCATGAACAAGATCATACCTATGACAACGACAAGATCATGGACTATCTCAAGGAATATCCTGAAATTTACTTTAGACGGAAGAAGAGTGAATACCAACAGGAGCACCTCACCGATACTTCTTCACAACGGCAACAGATGGCGACTCGTTGCCCCATCCCACTGATAGCATTGGCTTGCCGAGCATACCCCTTCCAAAATCTCTCATCTGGTTTGCTCATAACTCATTCTTGCATCATCATCCCAAATCGACCATTAGACTATTATAACACTAATAACCAATTTGGGATAATACCGGCGTTTTCTCTTGGGGGTTATGCAAAAAATATTGAAATAAAAGTGAAAAGAGGGAGGAAAGAAAGTCATTTACATAAAAAACACTAACTTTGCAGCGTATTAATACGTTATAAACATGAAAATAGCTTTAATCGGCTACGGCAAGATGGGCAAGATGATAGAACAGATAGCCCTCAGCCGTGGCCATGAGATTGTGAGTATTATCGACATAGATAATCAACAGGACTTTGAGAGCGAGGCCTTTGCCTCGGCTGACGTAGCCATAGAGTTTACTGCCCCCCAGGCAGCTTATGGCAACTACCTCAAAGCCTTTGCCAAAGGTGTGAAGGTTGTGAGTGGTTCTACGGGGTGGATGAAAGAGCACGGCGAAGAGGTGAAGAGGATGTGCAGCGAGGGAGGACAGACCCTCTTCTGGGCTTCTAACTTCAGCATCGGCGTAGCTATCTTCTCGGCTGTCAACCGCTACTTAGCCAACATCATGAACGGATTCCCACAGTATGACGTGGAAATAGAGGAGACCCACCATATCCACAAACTCGACCATCCCAGCGGAACAGCTATCACACTGGCTGAAGAGATTGTGGAAAAGATAGACAGGAAAGAGCAATGGACAGTGGGCACTGTAGTGAACCCCGACGGCACCGTGAGTGGCAGCAAAGAGGCCTCCGACAAAGCGCTACGCATCGACAGCATACGACGCGACGAGGTGCCGGGCATACACACGGTGAAATATGACTCTGAAGCCGACTGCATCACCATCACCCACGATGCCCACTCACGCAAGGGATTTGCCCTCGGTGCAGTGCTGGCAGCCGAGTTCACAGCCCAACACCAGGGACTGCTCACCATCAGCGACATGTTTAAGTTCTGAGGAAACATGAAAAAACAGGAAAACAAAAGCATACAGTGGGTAAAACTCGCTGTCGTCATGGCGCTCTATCTCGCCTTCCTCCTCTGGGTGGAGAGCTGGTGGGGCTTGCTCGTTGTGCCCTTTATCTTTGACGTTTACATCACAAAGAAAATAAAATGGCAGTGGTGGAAAGAGGCGGAGAATCCCACGCGCTTCCTCATGTCGTGGGTTGATGCCATCGTGTTTGCGTTGGTAGCGGTCTATTTCATCAACCTCTTCTTCTTCCAAAACTATGTCATCCCTTCCAGCTCGCTCGAGAAGTCACTGCTCACCGGCGACTATCTCTTTGTGAGCAAGGTAAGCTACGGACCACGCATCCCACAGACTCCCCTCACCATGCCGCTCACACAACATACACTGCCCGTGGTGGACTGCAACTCCTATATCGAGTGGCCACAGTGGGACTACCGAAGGGTGAAGGGCTTTGGCAAGGTGGAACTCAATGATATCGTGGTGTTCAACTACCCCTCGGGGGACACGCTCTGTGCTGACCTGCGCTATCAGCCGCAGGATTTCTATATCCTCTGCCACGGACTGGGCGAGCAGCTCTGGCCCGAACATCCCGTGGTTGACTCGCTCACACATGATGAGCAACGCACCTTCTATGAGACACGTTACCAACTGGGTAGGCAATATATCGCTGAACATCCTAACGAGTTTGGACAGATCATCACCCGTCCTGCCGACAGACGCGAGAACTATGTGAAACGATGTGTGGGACTGCCCGGACAGACTCTACAGATAAAAAACCGTGTCGTTTACCTCGATGGCAAAGCTAACAAGGAACCGAAAAACGTGCAATATACCTACCAGGTGAAACTCAAACAGCAACTCCCCGAGGAGCTGCTCAAAGACCTGAACATCTCAAGCGAAGACCTGAAGAGTCTTCACGACTATGGTGTGATGCCGCTCACCAAACACGCCGTGGGCACACTCATCGCACGCAAAGACTTGGTGGAAAGCATCATCCTCAACACCGAGGAGAACAGTGACGGCATCTATCCCCACAATGCCAACACCCACTGGACAAGAGACAACTATGGACCGGTGTGGATACCCAAGAAGGGAGAGACGCTGAAACTGACCATGGAGAACCTGCCTGTCTATGAGCGCCCCATACGCACCTATGAGGGCAACGACCTTGAGGTGAAGGACGGAAAGATATTTATCAATGGTAAGCCTACCACTCACTATACCTTTAAAATGGACTACTACTGGATGATGGGTGACAACCGTCATAACTCAGCCGACTCCAGATATTGGGGATTCGTGCCCGAAGACCATATCGTGGGCAAACCTATCTTCATCTGGTGGTCGAGCGACCCCGACAGAGGTGGTTTCGGAGGTGTGAGATGGAACAGGCTCTTCAAATTTGTGGATGACATTAAATAGCTCACTGCGATGGTTCATCGCCTTCCTAACGGGTGCCCTGGGCATGTTGCTTTTCAGGGCTACGGTAGCCACGCTGTGCGTGGTGGAGGGAGATGCGCTCGCTCCGCTACTGATAGCTGGCGACCGCGTGGTGGTGAACCGATGGAGCTACGGCCTGCGCACAGGCGGGAAAAACAGCATCTTCGACTATGGAAGGATAGGTAGGCAGCCTGTAGGTAAAGGGGATATCGTGGCCATCGAATGGAAAGAGGGCAACGGTGGTATCGTGCTCTGCCGATGTGTTGCCCTGCCCGGCGATACCATCACTGTCCGACAACAGCAGCTCATCGTGCCTGGCAAGGTGGCTACCTGCGCCGACGAGGATTATTATCTCATGGAAACGATGGGGAGACGGGCTTCGGGCGAAGAGAGCAGAGCCATCATCGCCGACAGCCATATCCTCGGCAAGGCGGTAGGTATCCTGTTCAGTCACGACGATAGCAAAGCCCCAATGAAAGGGTTTAGGAAAGAACGTTCATTCACATCCATCCACCCATGAAGACAGCCCTACTCTCCTCCACCTTCTTCGGCCCCATACAGTGGTATCAGAAGTTGGCTAACTACGACAGCGTCCTCGTTGAACATCACGACCACTATCAGAAACAGACCTACAGGAACCGTTGCATCATCGCCACAGCCCAGGGTACACAGGCCCTCACCGTACCCGTAGAACGAGGCAACGACGACGAGGTGCGCATCAGTAATCATGGGGCATGGCGAAGAATACATTGGAATGCACTGACAAGTGCCTACAGCGAGTCGCCCTTCTTCGAATATTATGCCGACGACCTCAGACCATTCTTCGAACGTGAGTGGCATTGGCTCTACGACTATAACCTCGAGATCTGTCACACTATGTGCCAGTTGCTCGACATCCAACCACAGCTGAACACTACAGCGACCTACGAGAAGGAAGGACCATGGGATGACTACCGCGACATCATACGTCCGAAACATCCAGGCAACGACCCTCAATACAGTCTGCTTCCCTACTACCAGGTGTTTGCTGCACGACATGGGTTCCTGCCTAACCTCAGCATCCTCGACCTGCTCTTCAACATGGGTCCAGAGGGCATCTACTGGCTTATAAATAACGAAAACAAATAACGATTTATGAAAAAGATTCTTTATCTTACACTCATCTGCATGCTACTTGGCATAGGACTGCTGGAGATGCATGCTTACTCCTTCGGCTATACCAACGGCGACTGCGGACGCAGCTATATGTTCCGCCGCGGACAGGGCACCCTTCAGGGACTGGCTATCCGCATAGACAAAGTGAAACTGCAGAGCATGAAGGGACAAACAATCAATGCCATAGAGTTTGCCGTAGGCTCACGCAACACCAACAACAAGGAGATAGAGGTGTTCATCACCAACAAACTCGGTGAGGAGGCCATCACTAAAGCTACGGGCACCGTGACCAAGGCCAACGAATGGCAGATGGTGAAACTCACCAAACCTTATCAGATCACTGGCGAGGAGGATGAACTGTTTGTGGGCTATACGGCATCGATAGCCAACACCTATAACCTGCTCACCGCTGACATGAGTAAAGACTTCAAGGGCTGCTGCTATATATATAACGACGGCGTATGGGAAGATACCTATGGACTGGGGATTGGTGGCGTGAACGTTCGCGCCAAACTCAGTGGCACTCCTATCTACACCGACCTTATCCTCAAACCTATCAACATCGCAGGCTATCTCAAGAGCGGCACCACCTATAACATCGCCGGACAGGTGTTTAACGCCGGTTCAGAGACCATCACCGCCTTCTCTCTCGGCTACAGCATCAACCAACAGGAGGGAGAGGTGAAGAAATATGAGGGACTCAACCTCTTGCCAGGAACATGGATGGATTTCTCTCTACCTATCGTCAGCAACGTGGGCAACGCCGATATTAACTTGACCTTGCAGGCTACTGACGTGAAAGGTGGCAGCGAGGAGAAAGATACAAACAACAACAAGACGGAGGCTTCGGGATTCTTCTACCCTGCTAACATGGAGCGCATGCTCCTGGTGGAGGGATTCACCGGACAGGGCTGTTCCAACTGTCCCTCAGGTCATACCACGATGCACAGCATACTGGAGAAAGCACCTACAAAGACCGTCGTCGTAGAACATCATGCGGGCTATTATCCCGACTGGTTCACGATGAACGATGACCTGAACTACACCTGGTTCTATGGCGCCAACACTACCTCGGCACCTGCCATTATGATCAACCGCAGCGCCGTGCCCTTAGTCAACGACTATCCTGTGTTTAACATGCAACTTGGAGATAAGATTGAAGCTGCCATTAACTATGTGTATGAGCAGCAGCAACCCTACGTCTCTCTACAGCTTGAGACAAGCTACGATGAGGCGACAAGGAAAGCTAAGGTGAAACTCAACATCACTCCTCATACCAACATGCCCACCGCACAGACCCTGTTCAACGTGGTGCTCACCCAAGACAGTATCAAAGCACAACAGACCAACGGAGGCACACTCTATGCACACCGTCATGCCTTCAGAGGCACACTCACAGGAAACACCTGGGGCTTTATCACCTCACTCGTGCCAGGGAACACCGTGAGCTGGGAGACGACCTATGAGCTGCCCGAGAGCATCGCCTCCGACTACTACACCAAGAACAACGTGAAGTGTGAATATGGTGAACCATATATCCCCACTGATATCAAACAGATGAAGGTGGTGGCTTATGTGGGAGCCTACGACAGTGAGAACTGTAACAACAACAGGGTATATAACTGTATCGAGGTGCCATTGGGCGAGAGCTACACCCAAGGAGCTTTTGTCTCGGCCATCGAAGAGGTGAACAAGGAGCAGCTAAAACCTTCATTCCATCTCGAGGGCAGACGGGTCGTAGCCAATAATGCTGACAGGTGTGAGGTGTATGACCTGCAGGGACGCAGGATGGCAGAGACTGTGCCTACTGCCGGCGTCTATCTCGTAAGAATCACCTCGCAGGGAAAGACCGTCGCTTATAAAGTAAACATCAAATAGGGTCTCATAACAAGACCATAGAATTTCTCAAGACCAATCACTGATATGACTATTCAAAAGTATCTCTTCACCGCACTCCTGGCAGGCAACATCCTCTCATCGGGGTCTCTCGCAGCACAGGATGTGCTGGCACCTGCCACACGCATAGCACTCCACACCCATCACCATGTGGGTGGACAGCAGAAATTACCCTCACAGCAGAACATAAGGGCCTTTATGACCTACGACGCCGCTGTCATCGACTGGAACGAGTTGGAGTCCATGGGAGTGAAGGTAGGTGCAAAGACTGCCTCGGTAGCCACCCTCTCCCTGCCCATCGCACAAGCAGAACAACTGGCGAAGGTGAAGGGAGTGAACTACCTGCAGATAGCGGGCAAGGTGGAGCAGCAGCTTGACAAGGCACGCCAAGAGGCTGGAGTAGAACTCACCCAACAGGGCGAAGGACTGACCTCACCGCTCACCGGCAAGGGAGTGGTGATAGGTATCGTGGATAAGGGTTTCGACTACACCCACAAGGCATTCTATGATACCGAGGGGAGATTGCGCATCAGCAGGGTGTGGGAACAGATTACCGCACCCACCGACCGTTTCCACGCTCCCGCACACTTCGGCTATGGCGCGGAACTGCTCACACAGACTGACCTCGAATGGGCACAGGGTGATGTGGTCAACAACTCTCACGGCACACATGTCACTGGCATAGCTGCTGGCTCATCACTGCTCTGCGACGGCATCTACCGCGGCGTGGCTCCCGATGCAGAGATTGTATTGGTGTGTATGGATGCTAACTCTGAGAACAACGTCGCCATTGCCGATGCCATCGCCTATATCTTCAATTACGCCGACTCTGTAGGCAAGCCCTGTGTGGTGAACCTCAGTCTCGGAATGCAGATAGGTCCGCACGACGGCACCTCACCCTTCGACCTCATGGCCGATGAGATGCAGGGAGCAGGACGACTCCTCGTGGGCTCGGCAGGCAATCATAGGGCTGACAAGTTTCACATCTCAAAGACCTTTGAGAACAAAGGGGAATCGGTGAGCACCTTTGTTAACTTCTACGGCGGTCCTACAGCCTCAACAGCTGGAGGAGAGATAGATATCTGGGGTGGACAAGAGACAGAGTTTGAGGTGAACCTCATGGCTTATAACACATTCAACAAAGAGGTGAAACAACGCATTACCATCTATCCTGCCACCACTGACCTGCAGACGGTGAAGTTTGACAGCTACATTTCCGACAGCCTGCTGGTAGCTACGGAAAGGAACCCACTCAACAACAAACCACATATCCATCTCACCTCAGCAGTGGGCAACCTGCGCAACAACTACGCCCTGGGCATAGAAATCGTATCGAAGACAGCAGGTACAGTGGATATCTGGGCAGACAACATCTTCCTCGGACTCACATCGAAGGAGATAGAGGGATTTGCTGAACCATCGGAGGCATCGACAATCGCCGAACTCGGAGGTACCGCTCGCCGACTACTCTCCGTGGGTGCCTACACCACACGCAACGAATACACCATCTATCGCGACCCTACTGTGCGTAAGATAGAGGAGACCATGGGAGAGATATGGAGCCACTCAAGCTATGGTCCCACTGCCGACGGACGTATGAAACCTGAGGTGGCTGCCCCCGGATGCCTCATCATCTCCGCACTCTGTGCCAACGACAACTCAGGCACACAGATAGTGGCTACAAGTGAGGCAAGCGACACACGCAACTATCTCTATGGCTATATGCAGGGTACATCGATGTCGGCACCCTTTATCACCGGTGCTGTCGCCACATGGCTACAGGCCTACCCCTCACTCACTCCCGAAGAACTGAAGGAGGTGGTGAAAGAGACGGCAAGGAGAGACGAGGCTACGGGCGATGAGGACAGGGCGGCAACACTCGGATTCGGCTACGGAAAGATTGACGTATGGGCTGGAGCCAAGAACTGTGTGAAACGGGCTGCCACGGGCATCGACGACATCGCCACACCCAACAACCACCTGCTGCTCATCGACGGCAACGGCATAAGACTGGCCTTCACCACACCGACAGAACATGCGCTGATGACGCTGAGGACCATCGATGGTAAGACGGTGATGAACAAGAGCTATAGCAACATTGCTGCAGGCACCGAATTCCTGCCGCTCGAAGGAACAAGTCTCCACGGCATCTATCTCCTCACTGTAGAAACAGAAAAGGGAACCATCTGCCGTAAGGTGGTGCTCTAAAAAATCAGCGGCAGAAGGACTGATCATAGCTATTGGCTGTGAAGGACCGTCTGACAACCGATTTGTTCGGTTAAATAAGCATAAAAAAAGAAGGTAATAAGGATGAGTAACATCAGCTTGTCTTATCTTTGCATAAAACAGAAAAACAATATAAAAAACTATAATAACAGAACATTAAAAATGGAGAAAAAACACTATCTGATAGTCACCGCTGCTGCATCCGCACTGCTGCTGACTTCATGTTCGGGAAAACTCGGTCAACTGACTGCTGACAACTTTAAAGTTACTCCCAATCCCTTAGAGGCACATCAGGGACAGGTGGGAGCAACTATCAACGGCATGTTCCCTGAGAAATATATGAACAAAAAGGCCGTGGTTACCGTCACACCTCAGCTGAGATATGGCGATAGGAAAGTAGCCTTAGGAACTCCTGCCACCTTCCAGGGAGAGAAGGTGATGGGCAACGACCAGACCATCTCTTACAAGCTCGGTGGTAACTACTCGATGAGAACAAACTTCGACTATGTGGATGAGATGCAGAAGAGCGAACTCTATCTCACCTTCGATGCGAAGATTGGAAAGAAGAGCGTTGAGGTGCCTGCTGTGAAAGTGGCCAACGGCGTGGTTGCTACATCGGAACTCTATAAGAAGACGGTGAAGACAGCTGCTCCATGTATCGCTCCTGACGCATTCCAGCGCGTGACAGCAGCGAAACAGACAGCTAACATCAAGTTCCTTATCCAACAGGCTACTCTCAGACAAAGCGAACTGAAGAACAACTCCGTAACAGAGTTTGTTGACCTGCTCCAGCGCATTAACAAGGACCAGGAAGGTCTCTGTCTTAACAACGTCGAAGTGAGTGCCTACGCCTCTCCCGACGGTGGCTATAAGCTCAACGACAAACTGGCTAACCAGCGCCAGCAGAACACTGAGAAATATGTAGAGGGACAGTTGAAGAAAACCGATATCGAAGCTCCTATCGATGCTAAATACACTGCTCAGGACTGGGAAGGATTCCAGGAATTGGTGGCTGCCTCAAACATTCAGGACAAGGAGGTGATTCTGCGCGTTCTCTCTATGTATAAAGACCCCGAAGAGCGTGAGCAGCAGATAAAGAACATGAGCGCCGGTTTCCGCGAACTCGCTGACGGTATCCTGCCCGAACTGAGAAGGGCACGTCTGACCATCAACTACGAGGTGATAGGAAGAGACGACGAGCAGATAGAGGCTCAGCTCAAGAGCGATGCTTCGAAACTGAGCGTAGAGGAGATGCTCTATGCCGCCACACTGAAAGAGACTGCCGACGAACAGGAGGAAGTGTATAAGAAGACGGCTGCACTCTATCCTAACGACGCACGCGCCTATAACAACATCGCTGCCATCGAATATTCAAAAGGCAATCTCACTGCTGCCAATGAGTATCTGCTGCAGGCACAGAAGAGAGATGCCAAAGGTACTGAGGCTAATGCTAACCTGGCACTCATCGCACTGCAACAGGGTGATGTCGCTACTGCTGAAAACTATATGCTGAAGGCTGGCAACAACAAAGGCATGGAGGAGATGATAGGTAATGTATATCTCGCTAAGGGCAACTATGCAATGGCTGAGCAGGCCATGGCTAAGGTGAACAGCAACAGTGCTGCACTAGCTCAGATACTCAACAAAAACTATGCCGCTGCTGCCAACACGCTCGACAGAGTGGCTCAAAAGGATGGTATGACCTATTATCTTAAGGCTGTGCTCTGCGCTCGCCAAGGACAAAACAATGAGGCTGCCGTGGCACTCAGAAAGGCTATCGAGAAAGATGCTTCGCTGAAGGCTTATGCAGCAAATGACCTGGAATTGGCTAAAATAGCCAAATAACACTGAGAATGAGACAATTCATCACATTGTTTATGCTCACCCTGATGGTGGTTGCCTGTGACTCTGAGAGTAGTAAGTTTAAACTCAAAGGGAGATTCAGGAACTTCAATCAGGGTGAGTTCTATATCTATGCCGAAGGAGCGCAAGGATACGGAATGGATACCATCAAAGTGGCTGATGGCAGATTCTCCTATAGTAAGGAGGTGAAGATGCCCACAACCATGGTAATGGTCTTCCCCAACTTCTCTACGCAGCCTGTCTTCGCCATCCCAGGAAAAGAGGTAGAGATGAAAGTGGACGCTTCACACCTCAAGGAGATGGAGATAACAGGCACCGAAGACAATGAACTGATGACGCTGTTTAGAAAAAGAACGGCGGAGATGACTCCTCCCGAAAGGAACAGGGAGATAGAGAAGGTGGTGAAGGAGCATCCCTCGTCACCAGTGGCTCTATGGATAGTGGAACGGTGGATGATTAAAGACCAGACACCCGACTATGCCACTGCCGCCCGACTCATGAACATCATGATAAAGGGGGGGAACAACGAGACGCAGCTGAAGAAAAACATCAAAGCTATCAATGAGCTAAAGAAAATAGAGAAGGGACAGTTGCTGCCCAACTTCTCAGCCAAAGACATCAATGGAAAGAAGGTGAATAGGAAAACACTCTCTGCCAAAGTAAACATCGTGGCAGCATGGGCCTCATGGAACTACAATAGCAGAGATGCACAACGGCGCCTGAACAAACTGAAGAAACAGATGGGCGACACGCTGGCTATCATAGGTATCTGTCTTGATGCCAACAAAGAGGAGTGTCTGAAATGGATGAGAAGAGACTCGGTGAAATGGCCTCAGGTGTGCGATGGGAAAATGTGGCAGGGACAACTGGCTACACAGATGGCTGTACATACAGTGGGAGCAAATATCATCGCCGACAGCAAAGGAAAAATAGTAGCAAGAGACGTCGCTCCGCAGGATTTAGAAAAGAAGATTAAGGAACTACTGAGAAAATGATTGTAAAGACTCGATGTGCCGCCGTCATGGGACTTGAAGCCACTATCGTGAGTATCGAAGTGAGCATAACAAAAGGGGTGATGTTTCATCTCACCGGACTGGCAGACACCGCTGTGAAGGAGAGCAAAGACCGTATCATGGCGGCACTCACCAACAACGGATTCAGACTACCCCCAAGCGATATCACCATCAACATGGCTCCCGCCGACATCCGTAAGGAGGGAAGTGGCTATGACCTCTCGCTGGCAGTGGCGCTCCTCGCTGCCATAGGAAAGATAACGAGAGAAGACCTCGACGAATGGATGCTGATAGGTGAGCTGGGACTCGACGGAAGACTGCAACCTATCAAGGGCACACTGCCTATAGCTATCAAAGCAAGGGCGAAGAAGATGAAGGGGATGATCGTACCCGCACAGAACATCAACGAGGCGGCTGTGGTTAACAATCTCAATGTCTATGGTATGGAGACACTGATGGATGTGGTCAACTTCTTCAATGGAAACAACGATATCCAACCCACTGCCATCGACACCAGACGTCAGTTTTATGAACAGCAGACGCAATCAGAGCTCGACTTTGCCGACGTAAAAGGTCAGGAGGAGGTGAAAAGGGCATTGGAGGTGGCTGCCGCCGGAGGACATAACCTGATGATGATAGGACCACCGGGAAGCGGAAAATCGATGATGGCGAAACGTCTGCCTTCTATCCTCCCTCCCCTCTCCCTGGCAGAAAGTCTGGAGACCACACAGATACACAGTGTGGCGGGAAAACTGCCCCGCGGAACATCGCTCATCACGCAACGTCCTTTCAGAGCGCCTCATCACACCATCTCTCCTGTGGCACTGGTGGGTGGCGGCAACAATCCTCAGCCGGGAGAGATCTCCTTGGCTCACAATGGTGTGCTCTTCTGTGATGAGCTACCTGAGTTTAACAGGTCGGCACTTGAGGTGATGAGACAGCCGCTCGAAGACAGAATCATCACCATCTCTCGCTCAAAATATTCGGTGGAGTTCCCATGCTCATTTATGTTCGTAGCATCCATGAACCCCTGCCCCTGCGGCTATTATGGCGACCCCACACACCATTGTGTATGCTCTCCCGGACAGATACAGCGATACATGAACAAGATCTCCGGTCCGTTACTCGACCGTATCGACATACAGTGTGAGATCTCTGCCATCCCCTTTAAAGACCTCTCACAGGCCAAACGGGGGGAGCCGAGTGCTGCCATCCGCGAGCGGGTGATTGCGGCGCGCCAGATTCAGGCGCAGCGCTATGCCCACATCAAGGGCATCCACTGCAATGCCCAGATGACAGAGCGCTTGCTCCACGAATATGCGCAGCCCGATGCCCCCTCCTTGGACATGCTCCGCATGGCAATGGAGCGTCTGAAACTCAGTGCCCGTGCCTACAGCCGCATCCTCAGGGTGGCCCGCACCATCGCCGACCTCGCTGGCTCTGAGAAAGTGCAGAGCCAACACATAGCTGAAGCTATCGGCTATCGCAACCTCGATAGAGGCGATTGGGCAGAAAGAGGGATATAATAAAATATGACATATTACTCATCTTTGCAGCCATGAAACGACTACTGACTATCATCGCTTCTTTATTGGTAATTACCGTTGTTACGGCTCAAAGATATGAGGAGGTTCGAATTACCCATTTCAGTGAGGCCGAGGGGTATGGCCAGGACATTGTATCATGTGCCATACAAGATTACAACGGCTATGTGTGGATTGGCACGTGGAACGGACTATGCCGATATGACGGCTACCGCTTCAAAAACTACCGTATGCGGCCTGGCGACAATTGTCCGCTGCGCACCAATCGCATTGGTAGCATCCGCGAACTGCCCAACCATGATTTGGAGTGTACCACCAATGACAGCCTGATATTCGTGTTCCATCGCAGAACAGAACACTTCGAACAGACAAGTGGTGATTACAGCAAGCGTCCACGGCCATACAGAGCAAACGATGCCACTGTGGCAAAATTGAAAAGCCTGCCCCAATTTGCCAACATCTATACAAACATTTTGTTAGAAGACCGTCAAGGCGGCATCTGGGTCGATACGCACAGCGGACTCTATCGCATCTGGTTTGGTGCCAAGCCCTTGCAACCCGTGCAGTTTTCGGAAGCCTCCGAGGAGGAGGTGCGCTGCCTTTACGTTGACAAAAAAGGCCGCACATGGGTGGCTGACAAGAATGGGTATGTCCGCGTTGGCGACAGATTCCTCACGCCGAAAGGAGAACTGTCAACGGCTCCCGTCGCTTTCGGACAGAATGTTTACTGCATCCTCGAAGACTCGCGGGGCGACCTGTGGTTAGGGGCGAAGCCCGAGGGTCTGACACGGCTCAAAGCCTCGAAAACGGCAGACGGTTACATTGTCAAGCGCTATGTCCATGACGAGAACTCCCCCAACAGCCTGAGTTGCAACAACATCTACGACATAGTCGAAGACCGTCAGCAGCGTCTTTGGATAGCCACCTACAACGGTGGGTTGAACATGTACGACTTGCGCCAACAGCACGACGTATTCGTGCATAGAGACAATGGCCTGTCAGGATGGCCGGCCGACGAGAAGAGCAACAAAATGCGCTGTCTATACATTACCGCTGAACAGGTATTGATGGCAGGTACGCAGAACGGCCTCTTCACTTGTTCGCTGGAGGACAATCCCCAAGACATGAAGTTCTGGCATCATTGTCGCCGGCCTAACGATGCCACGTCGCTCAGTTACAACTTGGTGGCGGACATAGAGCCTCTTCATGACCACACAGTAGCCATTGCCACCAGTGGCGGCGGGTTCTGTCTGGCCGATGACCGTCAGTTACTGAGCGACCGTACCCCTTTCAATACCTTCACCACCGACCAGGGCCTGCCCTCCGACGTGTGTCTGAGCCTGTTCTTCAAGCCTGACCACGGACTATATGTTGTCTCCCAGACCTCTATCAGTTGCTTCTCGCTAAGCGACAGCACGGTCACCAACTATACTCGTGGCAGGTTGGATGAACACTTCAAACTGTTAGAGACAAAGCCCATATTCATACGTTCTCAGGAAAGTTCTGGTGAGGGCAGTTTACTCTTTGGCACCACAAAAGGCGTGCTGAACATCAGCACGCAGGATATGCAGAAGAGCAGCTACCAGCCACCCCTTGTCTTCGACTGCCCTTCCGACATTTGGTTATCGCCCGACGAGCGCAGCCTCACCATTCAGTTTGCGGCTCTTGACTTCAACAAGAATGTGCCTATCACCTACGCCTACCGCATTGAAGGTATGGACAACCGTTGGATCCATATTACCGACAACCACATCACCCTGCCCGACATTCCCGCCGGCACCTTCCATCTGCACCTGCGCTCTACTAATGGTGACGGCGTTTGGGTTGACAACGAGCAAACATTGACTATCCACCGCCGTGCCGCCTTCCATGAGACACCGTGGGCATGGATGCTCTACGGTCTGCTGCTGGCGCTGCTGGTCATCAGCATCTATCGCGTCGTGCGTTATATCCGGCAGTTGCAAAACGAAATCAAGGACATCCGCCTGACCAGCAACCAGCGCATCGAGGTGATGAGCCAGCGCATCCGGGAGTTGCTATCTATCAAGGAAACGGTAGAGAAAATAGAGCCGGTAGAGGTCGTAGAGAGCGAGAAAGACCGCCTGTTCGCCGAGCGTGTGAAGACATTCGTCAACGAACACTTGGCTGACTCCGACCTCTCGATACAGGACTTTGCCCAGGCGATGGCCATTAGCCGTACGCTGCTATTTGCCCTCATGAAGAGCGTCTTCAACACCTCTCCCAACAACTACCTGCTGAACCAGCGCATAGAGCGGGCAAAAGAACTGCTGCGGCAACCTGACGTCTATGTTGCAGACGTAGCCTACCGCAGCGGGTTCTCTGATCCCAAATACTTCAGCAAGTGCTTCAAGAAACTCACCGGCATGACGCCTACCGAGTTCCAGAAGTCTTGAGAGAAGTGGAGTTATCTGACAATCATTTTTTTACCATTCAATAAGTATATGCCACGCTGCAACTGGCTGTCGGCCATCTTGCGGCCCTGCAGGTCATAGACCTGAGTTTCGACGAAAGGAACCTGTATGTTCTTTTCGGCCTGAATGCCAGTCGTCATGGCTTCCGTCACTTCAAAATTGGTGCGCTCACCTAAGCTGCCATACTCATTGACAGAACGGAGGGTGTATGTACCTGCCTTGGCAATAGCATACTCATCATCCTTGGTCATTCCCACCACATTGCCTTCAGCATCTATCACCAGATAGCAGATGGCGTATGGGACAGCTTTCCAAGTCAGTTTTCCGTTGGCATAGACAACCTCAGTCGGTGCTTCTACAGGCTCAAAGAACTTGCGCGGGTTCCAGTCGTCATTGCCAAATATGACAGCCTCGTAGGTGTATTTGGCAGCCTCTTCGGCACTAAGTATCGCCTGTCGTGTGACGGGGCTGCTCTCGCCAGGAGCCAGTTTGTCTTCGTCTACCATATAGGTCGTGCGGCGGTTGTTCAGGTCAACAGGCTGTCCGTCGGCATCCATAGTGTTATACTCGGCAAAGAGCTTGGGGGCAATGTGCCATTCGCTCCATCCCTCAGGAGCAATCGTTGTCTTCAGTGTCGTGTTAATCCATACGGCCATCGGCTGGTTCTGCCAAGCACGCCCCAGTTTATTGGCACCGCCCTTACCGTCGATGACGTTGTTGACCATGACATAACCCCACTTGGTACCTGCCTGATGACTGGGAGCCACAATGACGCTGCCTTCACGGGCCAGACGGAAGGTGCTGTTTTCTACGAAGTTGTCGCCAGCACCATAGTAGAAGTCCACGGCACCCTCAATGAGACAGTTGTTGACATACTGACGGGCACTGCTGTTGCGGACATCGGTATACCATGTGTCCTGATAAGAACGGAACTGGCAGTTGTTGAAAGCCTGTCGGTCGTTGCGGCTGCTCATGGCCAGACCCATGGGACCTGCCTGACGCTCCACGCCATAGCTGTCGATATAGGAGATATTCTCGGTATAGAAGTCGGTGCTGTTTACCTGAACAACCCCTTGCTTGCCATAGGTTTTGGAATTGGGGTTGTTGGTGGAGTATTCCCAACCGATGTCGTTCGTGCCACCGTTGTTGATCCAGTAGCAGACGACGGTCTTCTCTTTATCCTGACCGATAAGATGTATGAAGGGCTTATTCTCAGGAATGGTCACCAGTTCCTCATAGGTGCCGTTCTTGACGAAGATGAGCCAGGGTGAGATGCGCCCTGTAGGAGCAGCATCAATAGCCTCCTGCACTGTCTTATAGTTGCCACTGCCGTCTTGTGCAACCACGGCATCAAATACTTTTGCTATGGGCTGCGGGCGTTCCATCACGGTGAATGTGATGTCACGTGCGGGGAAGGCATTGCCGCTGAGGTCGGTGATGGCATCAGCGCTGATGCTGAGCGTGTACTGCTGGCCGTAGGAGAGTCCGTGGTAAGCATAGGTAACGCTCTTGCTGCCAAAAGACCCGGTAAGCTCTTCACCATTCAGCATGACGCTGCCCGTTCCGGCCTTGACACGTTCGTTGAAGCTGAGCACGATGTTGCCGCGTGCTGAAGCGCTGGTGCTACCCTCTGTGGGCGAGCTGCTGACAAGTTGTGGAGCCTCTGTGTCGTCTTCAGCTGTTTGGTCAGCAAAGATGACGACATCGGCCAAGTAGAAACCCTCGGTACTGCTGTGGTTGCCACCGTCGAAGAAGTCACTCGTCTCGTCTTCTATCCATCGGATGTAAACCATGCCGTCCATGTTCTTGGTGTCCAGCTCATAATCGAAATTGAGCCATTCACTACTGGGGGTCTCCGTAAGCGTCAGCGTTCTTAGTGTGCTGAATCCCTCAGTACTGCTGGTCGTGCTGATTTGCAGCAGCTGACGCTGACGCACGCAGCTGTTATTGGCGGCCACAAGGCTGTGAATCTTTATCTGGTCGTATTCCTTCACGCTAAACGAAGCCACAAAGGCACGGGGAATCTGCTCCGACTTGCTCCAGTCGGTGTAGCGGCGGGCGGCCCAAAGTTCCTTGCCACCAAACGCGGCCTTGCCCCCACCCCAGTTGGTGCTGGCGCAGTTGGGACCCTGGTAGAACAGCATGACACCCGTGTTGTCGGTAGAGAAGGCATAGTCAGCAGGCCGGTTGCCTCGCGACGAGTTTTTCTCGTTGTTGAAATCCCATGCCACGATGAAGGGGATGACATCGAACGTTGCCGTCACTTCCGTGTCACCATTGACGGTGACGACCCGGCTCAACGAAGCACTGTTGTCCTCCCATGTCAGGAAGTTAGTCACGTTGTTAGGAATGACGGTCAGCGTCACCTCTGTGCCAGCATCATATTTGCCGTTGATGGGTTCGGGCGACAGCACGACCTCACCCCACTTGGCACCATCACCAACTTTGTTGACGGTCAGCGTGTAGGTCTCAATCGTACCAAACACAGCGGTTATGCTGGTGTTGCCACTAATCGTTGTGGTATAGGTGGGGGTGGTGGCCAGCGTGGTGCCGCCATCATCCTGCCACTCCTTTATCTGATAGCCCGACAGATTTTTCGCCGTGAAGCTGACACTGGTGCCGCCGACGGCAGCAGTGCCTACGGGCGACATAGCCACATAACCGGCATTGGAGGGGTTGGAGGTGGTGGAAAATGAATAGATCGTCTCGTCGCCAAGCGTCTCTCCCGTCACTTTGAAATTGTTCAAGTACATGTCGCCGGTAGCTCCTGCGTCATAACCAATGACGGCACGCACCTTGACGCTGGGCAGTCCATCTACAGCCAGCGCAGCCTTTGTCTCGTTGAAGTTGCTCCAACTGCTGCCTGTGTTGTTCTGGGTGCTGGAGGGGAGCCAGGTAGCACCACCATCCGTGGACACTAATACATAGACAGGCAGCGTCTTGCTGTTGTTGCCCGACATGCGGCATGAGAACTGCAGGTTCTTATAGCCCGTGGCCGACAGCTCCACTTCGGCATAATTATAGTGCTGAGCGGCATCGGTTGGATTGCTGATAACTTGTGGTGAGGCAGTGTACATGCGCAAGGCACCGTCGTTATAGTTGGAGACATACCACTTTTTGCTACCGTCGCTTGACCAGACGGTCAGCGTGCTTTCAGTCCTCGTTCCCGACGTGGGATAAAAGAAGGGCTGTTGGGCAGAGAAACTATATTCCATATTTTGTTTCTCAGCTGACGATGCTGTATAGTACGTCTTATTGCCGTCAGTTGCCGTTGCGGTGTACTTGACGTTGGTTGCAAAATCCCATGCCGCCAGAGTCACCTGCTCAGCATGTGCCTGCATCCCCCCAGTCATCATGACAAGGGAGAGCAGGGCATTTCTCAAAAGTTGTTTTTTACTCATAGGAATTAGTAGATGTTGTTAACAGTATTATTTGCGTAAGTATTTCTGACCGTTCATAATGATGAGGCCATGATGGGCGTCGCTGACTCGTCGGCCGTCCATGCTGTAGGCGGTGGAACTAACAGCGTGCTGGCCATCAGAAGGAGTCACGTCACGAATGGCAGTAGTCTCATTGAGGTCAACAAGTTCTATCTCCTGACCAGCCGTAGTGGGAATATCATAGAGATAGGTGGTCGGCAGCGTAGTGTCAGGAATCTTCGAGGGATTGGCCACAATGGGGTCTGGCATGACGTAGGGCTGCATCAGGGCATTGGTGTTGTCGCCAGTAGCAGCGGTGAGGGCTGTACCATTGGCCATCTTCAGTTCGGTGTTGCTACGCAGGCGCAGGTTGCCACCCAGCATCGACTTCACCTTCAGGCTGACCACTTTGCCGTCTTTCCATTGCAGGTCTGTGACTTCGAAGCCACCACGCGAGCGGAGCCCCTTCACTTTGCCTTCGGCCCATGCTTTCGGTAGGGCTGGCAGCAGGTGCATAAAGCCGGCGTGACTCTGTAGCAGCATCTCGGCAATACCGGCACAGCATCCGAAGTTGCCGTCAATCTGGAACGGAGCGTGGGCATCGAACATGTTGGCATAGGTGCCTCCATCGGCATCACTCATAGTCGCGTTCGGATCCATCAGGCGCAGCTGATTCTTGATGATGGCCAGCGCATGGTCACCGTCGAGCATACGGGCCCACTGGCATACCTTCCAGCCCATCGACCAGCCACGGGCGGCATCGCCACGACCCAGCAGCGACTTGTGTACGCCCTGATAGACGGTAGGATTGACATAGGGCGACACCTGGTTGCCGGGATAGGCGCCCCAGAGGTGTGACAGGTGGCGATGTGAGTTATTTTCCTTATCCCAGTCTTCCTGCCATTCCTGTATCTGTCCGTACTTTCCTATCTTGTAGGGGGTTAGTTGTAGTTTCAAGGCATCGAGTTCTGCGGCAAAGTCGTTGTCGATGCCTAATATGCGGGCAGCCTCAGCGGTGTTCTTCAGTACGTCATAGACCATCTGGTTATCCATAGCCACGCCACCGAAAAGTGCGCAGTTCATGTTTTTACCTTTGTCATCGGTATAGGAGCCGATGCCGGGATGATTCTCAGGTGAATTGGATGGGCAAACAACCATACAGCCCGTGTTAGGGTCTTTGACCAAGAAGTCCTGGAAGAACTGGGCGCAACCCTTCAGCACAGGATAGATGTCGGCCAGATACTGCTGGTCGCCAGAGAACAGGTACTTCTCCCACAGATGTGAACAGAACCAGGCGTTACAGGTGGGCCATACGCCGACAGAACCATTGTCCACGGCTCCTGTGGTACGCCAGAGGTCGGTGTTGTGATGCAGCGTCCAACCGCGTGCTCCGTACATCTTCTCTGCCGTCTCGGCACCAGTTACACTGACGTCCTTCACCATCTCGATGAACGGGTTGTGACACTCGCTAAGATTAGTCACTTCGGCGGGCCAGTAATTCATCTCGACGTTGATGTTCGAGGTGTACTTCGAGTCCCATGCCGGATACTGGCGGGCATTAGGATTCCAGATGCCTTGCAGGTTGGCTGGTTGTGTACCAGGCTGTGAAGAGGCGATGAGCAGGTAACGTCCAAACTGGAAATAGTTGGATATCAGGCCCGGATCGTTGCCTCCCACGGAGCGGAACTCCTTGATGCGTGTCTCGGTGTCCTTCGATTCCCGCTCACTGTTAGTGCCCAGGTCGAGGCTGACGCGACCAAACTGCTCCTGATAACGGACGGTGTGATCAGCCAGCGTGGTGGCATAGTCTTTCTGCTTGTTGAGATAGGCGGTCATGTAACCCAAGGCCTTTGCCTCGGCATTGCCGCTGATGTCATCGTAACGTTCAAAGTTTGTGGCCGACGAGATGATGATGGTGGCCGACGTGGCATCGCTGACATTAACGGTGGGTGCTGCAGAATTGGCTGCAACGAGCCCGCCATGCATCACGTTTTGTGTAGTGTAGGTCTGCGTGCCGCCGTCGTTCAGCACCTTAATAAATGTATAGCATTGTAGTTTGTTATTGACGTTTTCCGATTGTTCGCGGGCAGGAATGAGCGAGGCCTCAATCATGCCATCAGTGGTTATCTTGTTGATACCTAACTTCTCCATGTTATCCTTGGCGGGGGCTGCAAAACAAACGTTGAAGTTCAACTTGCCGGCCTCGGAAGCCTCTAAGCGCACCACGGTGACATTATCCTCAAACGAGGTGAAGACGGTACGGGTATAGGTGACACCGCCCACCACATATGTAGTCACAGCGGTAGCATTGTTCATATCAAGGGAGCGGACGTAGCCCTGGGCATCGATGGCATCGCTTGTCTGCCCTGGTTCCTCATCATCATAACGATGTCCAGGGAATCCTAAGAGCACACAGCCGGCTGCTTGATACTGTGCACCATGAGAAGCTTGCGACATCCAGTTGGGAATTGACAGTTTCTGGGCTGCGGCATAGTCTTTTTGGAAAATAAGCTGCTGCACCTGTGCCAACACGTTCTTGGCATTGGCATTATAGTTTCTGTTGGGTGACTGTCCCCAGAAAGTATCCTCATTCAGTTGAAGCGTATCCTTTGCCACACTGCCGCTGACCATGGCTCCTAAACGACCGTTGCCAAGGGGCAATGCCTCTTCCCAGTAAGCAGCGGGACGGTGGTACCAAAGCCTGTTGTGACTGTCGAGTACGGGAGGTGGAACAGGACGTGTGTCACCAGTTGTAAAGGTGACGACGACTGGTTCATCGTAAACATTGCCAGCCATGTCGGTGAGTGAATGGGCAGGCAGCATGAGGGTATAAGAGGTATTCAGGTCGAGGTCAGCATACGCAAATGACACCTTATTAATATTAATGACAGGAGTGATATCCTGACTGGAATGAGTGCTGTTGTTAGTCAGTGTTGCCTTCGCACCAGACTTCATCTGCACTCCCTCGTTGAAAAGCATGATGACTTTACCGGTGGGCAGCACCCCCGTGTCGCCATCGGCAGGAACGACCTTCTGCAACTTGGGAGCCTGTGTGTCCTCAGCCAGGATGTTGAGGTATTTCAGGTTATAATTACTGGTCTTTGTAGCACTCTGGATGAGCATACGGACGATGAGCTGTTCCTTGTTGTCAGTATTCAGGTCGTAGTTGGCATCTACCCATGTATTCCAATGGGCACCAGCAGTATAGTCGTCAAGTATGTTCCAAGTCTGGCCACCGTCCACGGAATAGACGACTCCAAACTTCGTGCTCGAACTGCTGCCGTCGCCGATGGCGAAGTTCAACTTCAGGTTGCTCAGCGATGTCGTTGGCATCGACACCTCAAAATACTGGTCGTGCTTTGAGCCGTCGGTATAGTCGGCCTTAGCCGTGAACTTGTCGATAGAGGCTGTGTTCAAACGTAGGTGGTAATTGGGAGCAGAGCCACTGGTACACACCTGCCACTTGCCATCGCTGGTATGGACGGTAACCTTACAATTCTCGGGCACCAGCGCACACTCGTTGGGTAAGAAATAGGGCTGCAATGTCGTCCATTTCGTATTGGCCAGCGCCGACCACCCTAACGTGTTGGGAGTGTAGATGGCAGTGGTGCCATTCTTTTCCACATCGTAACCTGTTGTAAACTCCCAATGGGCCACCACCGTCTGAGTAGCAGCAACCTTCATCGTGTACAAGAGCAATGTCAGCAGTGCCAACATCCTGTGTACTCTTCTCATCATTTGTTTTAGTTTCATGTTTTTCTTTTTTGGTAGATTATTAAACTTCGACTGCAAAAGTACTTCCAATCGCAAAAAAGAAGGTGCATTTTAGTACGTATTGACTAAAAAAATAGTACAATTGTACACTATTCGACTATTTTTTCCACCTTTGCAGAAACTGATCTGGTGTCTCCACCAACACTTACATTATCAATTAAATCCCACACCAGAATCATCACCATCGCTCAAAATATTCGGTGGAGTTCCCATGCTCATTTATGTTCGTAGCATCCATGAACCCCTATCCCTGCGGCTATTATGGCGACCACACACACCACTTTGTATGCTCTCCCGGACAGATACAGCGATACATGAACAAGATCTCCGGTCCGTTACTCGACGGTGATGAAAGGACTGAGAGGAAACTCTGAAAAGGGATGGCATATCTTTCGTTTCGTTCTCAAGCATTTTCCCTGCATCAGAACAGCAGAAAGATGAAATGAGCATGAGGTGGACAATAGACTATGCCGCTTTTTACCAGTGCCTGCATGAGAAAGGGCAATATGACATATTGCTCATGAAATCAAGGAAACCTATGACACTTTGCTAAATCATTTTGCACTACTTTTTCCTGAGAAATAGAAGAAAAAAGGGCATTTTTGGCTGGTTTTTGCCGCAAAAATGGAGCCGTTTTTCACCTTTGAGAAGGCAATTTTTTGTCATTTTTCAGCAAAAATCTTTACAGCAGAAAAGTTGCTGCAAAAAGTGTGCCAAACTACCCTCCGTTCAAAACCGTTCAAAAAATGAGCGAAAAACCCCCGTTTC